>JAUYPW010000014.1 GCA_030697525.1 bacterium | reverse complement strand
TACCTTTTCTAATTTAAGCGCGGGGGATTATACGGTATCTGGTGACGCGGAGCTGCAGTGGTGGAACGGTTCTACCTATGTTTTCTGGTTAAAGATGAGCACTACTAACGGCTCGGTAACTATTTCCAACCCTCCGCCACCACCGGCGGACGATCCTCCCCCAGCGCCAACCACCCCTTCCTTATCAGGACCTACCAGTGCTTATTATAGTGGCAACATAAACTATACCTGGAGCGCGGCCCCCGACGCCTCCTATTATCTTTTCGGATATCAATTTAAGGATGCCAACAACAACGTCATTTCCAGCATATCCGATACCAGCATGGTTAATATAGGAAATGTTACCAGCCGTTCTATAGCTATAAGTAATAGCGCTCCCACAAATCCTGACGCCAAAACTCTTTACGGGATATTGGTGGCTTGCAACAGCGGAGGATGCGGCAATTTCAGCAACTCCATAGCGACCAATTTATCTAGCCCTCCTCCACCGATTCCTTCAACGCCGATACTTTCTTCAACTCCATCCAGCGGTAATGTTGATAGTGGCGGAACGGTTACTTTTACGTTCGGTAGCGTCAGCGATGCCACTTCCTATAAATTAAAATTTGAGCGCGACAGCACATGGGATGGCGGTTATACCGTCATTAGCAACGGTGGAACCCAGTATGCTTTCACTGTTTCTGGTATAAGGAATACCCTGCGGGCAAAGGGAGTAGCTTGTAACAGTAGCGGATGCAGTGGAGATAGTACCCCCACCTCTCTTTTAAATGTTACCGGATTTCCGGCCAATTGTACCACTACAGATCCTTCCAAGTGTCTTTCTTTGTCTCCTTCCAGTGTGACCATTGTCCAAGGACAATCTGGTTCAACCATCTTGACCGTTAGTAATTCACAGGCCGATGCTTTTCACGATCCTTTGGGTGCTATTCCAGCTGGAATGACCTTTAACTGGAATCCTGATCGGACTAGCATTCCAAATAATCCTACCTGCACAGCTCAAAGCAGTAATTTTTGTACATCAGTATTGAGAGTCAATGTGACTTCGGCTACCCCACCTGGGGTCTATAATATGCAACTTGATTTGGTCGGCCCTCAAGCCAATATTATTTTGGCAGTAGACGTTCAGACACCCCAAACCTCCGGCTACATAAGAGTCAATGATGCTATTTCAGTTACCACCCCCTATAACTCTTTGGTAACTCTAAGCTGGGCTTGTTCCGCTGGCACGGTAGCTGGTCAGGCCTATTCTGTCCAGAATAGCACTTTTAGTAATAGCTCTCTTAGTAATTCGGGGGTGTCGGCAGGACCATTAACCTCGAATCTTGATTTCAAACTCAAGTGCTCCAGAACCACATCTTTAGGTCTGGACACGGTGGTAGATACTGCTTACGTTACAGTGCAGGCCCCCACCCTAGACGTTTCCATGTCTCATTCCGCTTCACCGTCTTCTCACACCTTATCCGGGGGACAGGTAATAACATCATCTTCGGTGGTAGTCGGAGGAACAGCCACCGGAAATATTACTTACAATTTTAATTGCGCAAATGGGTCGCCTGTTCAGACAACTACAGTCAGCAATACCAGCCGAGATTTTTCTTGTACTTACACTTCTGCCGGAACGTATAATCCTAGGGTAACCATAAGTCGCGGTGTATTATCCGCTAGTACGAATGAGTTTGTGACGATTTACAATCCTATTACGGTGGATATAAAAGCCAATAATTCTCATGGGCCGGTCTCTATTTTCAACCACGGATCAGCCAACCTGACTTGGACTTCCAACAACGCTTCTTCCTGCGCTTCCTCCGGGGCTTGGGGGGTTTTTGATAAATCTTTAAACAATACAGCAGGAGAATCTACGGGTACTCTTTCGTCTACGGTGGGCACTTACACCTATACTTTATCCTGCGCAAACGGCGGGGGAGGATCTGTCTCGGATAGCGTGACAGTTAGTGTAACCAATCCTCCGACAATAGTACAAAGTACTCCTCCAATTCCCCCAAATCCTATTGGTGCTCCGTCCTGTTACGCCAGCCCCAACCCAGCTTTAGTCAATGATAGCGTTACATGGACAGCTCATTTTTCTGGAGGAATAGCGCCTTATGGTTACAAGTGGAGTTTCCAATCAGGCTCAAACACCACCAATAGTTCTCCGGTGTCAGGCATCACGTCTTACGCCAGCACTGGAAGCAAAACTGCGAGTGTGGATATAACCTCATCTGACGGACAAAACCTGAACATAACTTGCTCTAAGGATATAAATGGCAACGCCCTTAAGGTGTACTATCCTGCCATAACCGGCTCCTGCTCGGCAGACAAAGATTCGGCCAATACAGGGGAGGCAGTTACTTGGAGTACTAGTTCAGTTTCCGGAGGATCAGGGGCATACAGTTATTCTTGGTCAGGTACAGATACTTTATCCGGCAGCAAATCTTCGGTGAAAAAAACCTATTCCACCAGCGGATCTAAAACTGCTACCGTAAGAATTACTTCGGGGGTAGCGAGTAATTATCCATCCGGGACAAATAATTATACTGATTTATCTTGCACCATACCCAACGGGGAAAGTTCCATACCCATCTCTTATCCGGCAGTTTCAGTTACTTGTTATCCTGACAGTACTACGGCCTATCCCGGGCAAACTAGAAATTGGGCGGTAAATTATATTTCCGGCGGAGATGGTTCCTATACTTACTCATGGACTGGAACGGATAGTTTATCTTGCTCAGGGCAACCTCTAAGTTCTTGTGAGAATGTAAATAAGCAATACTCACAGACCGGCGACAAGACAGCATCGGTTACGGCTTACTCCGGAGGTTTGAGTGCGACAAGCCAGTGCAGTAATTCGGTGAATGTAACGGCAACGGCCGATCCGACTGCCACTATTTCAGCCAGTGTCAATCCGGTGGCTTATAACAGCTCTGCAACCATAAGCTGGACATCGGGCAACGCTTCCTCTTGTTCTGTAACCAAAGATGGCAATGCGGTGGGCGGCTGGACAGGAACATCCAACAGTAAAAGCACTGGCAATCTTACTAGATCAGCGGTATATCGGGTAACCTGTAGCGGCATAAATGAAAAAAGCGGAGTAAGCGCCACATCTGAAGTTACGGTAAAGGTTGGGTTGACTCTAACTTGTTCTGTCTCTCCGACAGAAACCACCACCACCTTCCCAGTTACCTGGAAACTGGATAGCGCAAATGGCGGCTCCGGATCTTATACTTATTCCTGGTCCGGTACAGACGGCCTTTCCGGCAACACCGCAAGTGTTGATAAAATATATTCCAATTCTCCCGGGCCAAAAAGCGGAACCATAACTGTGACTTCTTCAGATAATGTGACGGGGACATGTACTCCCACCGGCTCCACTCCTTCAGTAGGAGGAGGGTCCGGTTCGGTATCAATTACTATAAAAAATCCTCTCGGTCTGACTTGTTCTGCTTCTCCAACATCAACTAGTGTAAATAACAACGTGACTTGGTCTGCGACCGCTTCTGAAGGAACTGGTTCCTATACTTACTCTTGGTCTAGTACTGACGGTGAGGGATTGAAATGTACCGGACAGCCAAAGCCCACCTGCAATTCCGTTGATAAATCTTATTCTACGGCAGGTATTAAAAACGGCACGGTCACCGCGACTTCCGGAAATGAGACTAAAACCTGCACCCCATCTTCTTCGGTTACCATCTCCAACAAACCGTCCGTCTCTTCTTTCACCACCACCAACGCCAACATAATTCAAGGCGAATCGGTAACACTAAACTGGTCTTGCGCTGATTCCACAACTTCCAGCGGTACTAACTTTAGCACTGGTGGGGTAACGAGTGGTTCGGTTTCTGTTTCTCCAAATACAACCACAACCTACACAGCCACTTGCACCAACAGCATAAATGAATCTACTTCTTCCTCTCAAACCGTAAATGTTACACCGCAGAGTTTAAATATAAGTTTAAGTGTTTCTCCAACCAGCGGCCGCGCTCCTTTGAGCGTGATCACCACCGCGACCGTAACCGGAAATATGCCTCCGGGCACAACTTCAAATTATTCTTTCTGGTGGAATTGCAACAACGCGACCACCAATCTAGCCACAGCCATAGGCGCTTGCGGGACTCTGCCTTCCCCAGTTCCGGGGACATGCCAGACAAGTTCTACAGGAGCAAAATGTGACGGCATGTCCGCGGCCAACCAATCTTTGACTTTCATTTACCAAAATCAGGGCAGTTACACCGCCAAAGTTATTGCCGAAAGAGGGGTGGTAACTCCCAAGGAGGCCAGAGCTTCAGTTACAGTTGATTATCCAACCGTGGAGCCGGCAACCGGTCAATCTCAAACCAAAACATCCTCTGCCAATTCTCCGGTAACTTTCTCCGTACAAGGAGGAACTGGAAGTTACGGTTGGGATGCTCCCAATCGCTGTACTCCGCGTACGGGTAGCGGTTCAACATTTACAGTATCTTGTGACAAGTCTGGCTCTTATACAATCACCGTCACTAGTGGAAGTCAGTCTATGGATTTCACTCTTATAGTCGCCTCAACTATTTTGAACTTTAACGCCAGTCCTCGAGTGGTTAACCCCGGCCAGTCAACAACTCTTTCGTGGCTTACCACCGGATACCAATCCTGCTCTATTGACCAAGGTATTGGAACGGTCAGCACAGATAGCGGAACCAAGACAATCTTCTATAAAGAAGGGGTTACCCAAACCACCTATACTCTGGTTTGCGTTTATTCCGGAAATAAGCAGGATTCTTCGCAGGTTACTGTAAATATCTCCAAAGTTCCTAAGCTGAAAGAAATAGTGCCAAGATAAAAATAGTAACTAGCCACTAGCAAGATAGCTAATAGTAAAACGCAGAGTCTTCAAAAATCCCGCTTAAATAAGCGGGATTTTTAATACTTGCATTATGCTTAAAAATGTGATATAATGTAGGTAATTAGAACCTTGACTCTGTAAACAAACAATAGATTTCAGGAGGTTGGTGATGAAAAGATTATGGATTGCCGCAATCTTGGCGGTCGCATTTCTGGGGGTATTCGTACCCTCCGGCGCCCAAACTCCCATCAGGTGGGAGGTGATAAAGGAATCATCGAGTAAGGCGAACTATGCCAATTTGGTGATTCTGCCGGACGCATTTATGGCCGGCGACCAGCTTGAAAAAGATTTTCCTGCTTATGCCAAAGCTATAGTGGACACCTTGGCCGAGCAGGCTAAAAAGGGCGGGTGGGCGGAAAATTGGGCTAGAGTGAGAATAACTCTGGCTAAGGTGGTATCTGAAGAGTCAGGGGCATCTTATCCCTACAAAGGGATAGTTTCCAAGACTAGCTTCGGAAGCTTCTTTGCGGATTCAACAAGCAGAAGAATAGATTTTTCTGAAGAGAGTCTTCAGAAAATAGCCCAAACCTTAAATAACATTCCGGGAGGTTATGATCCGCAGAAGGACACCGCCCTTCTGATCTTGAATGATCCCAGGTATGGGGGGACACACTGGAGGTTTGGGCCCTCCTATAACCTGGCCACAACTTCGGTCATAGCTGGGAAGAGTTATGACCACTATACATACATTGGCACTCACGAACTTGGCCACAACTGGCTGGGTGATGAGTATCCTGAATCATCCTCATTCTATGACCAGTTTGACGATGACTCGTTTTATCGTCAGGATTGGCTTTTCAACATCATGAGAGTGCCTGTTGAGAAATTTTCCTCTTTCCGTCGGGAAGATATAAACTGGTACTCCCAGCTTACTTCGGGGGTTAAGATACCCACCGAAAGGAGTCCGGAGACTAGCGGAAAGGTTGTGGGATTTTATAAGCTCCGTCCAACGGAAAAAAATGAGCGCCACTACATAGGATTTGTGGGGTGCATCATGAATGGGGGGTGGAGCTGGAGACCCAACTTCTGTCCTGTATGTCAGGAGGGAATCCGTCGGGGTCTTCACCGTAAGTTTGAGGTTCTGGCGGCAGATTTCGACGAAGATGGAGAAGTAGATTTGGAAGACTTTTTCATCTTTGTTGATGTGTTTGGGAAGAAAGTCGTTCCCACCGATCCTAGATTCAAGTTTGATCTGGACAAAGATGGCGAGGTTTCCTTCGGAGATTTCTTCATATTTGCCGACTTGTTTGGCAAAAAGAAGGGTCTGCGAAAACCTGTGCCGGTGGCAACCAAGCCAGTTATTATGTCTACTGTCAATGTATGCAAAGCGGGGTCTGCTGATGAAATTAACTCCGGTTCGCATAAACAACACGGGACAGATGAACATGGTATCCAGCTCAACCAGAATTTCCCCAACCCGTTCAATCCGGAGACTATCATTCAATACAGTCTTCCGGAGGATACAAAAGTACGGCTGACTGTCTACAACATCCTCGGTCAAGAAATCATAGACTTGGTTGACGAAAGACAGTTGGCTGGAATGCATAATATCAGATGGGATGGTCGAGACCGAAACGACCGAAAATTGGCCAGTGGGATATATTATTACCAACTTACCACTGGAAAGTTTTCAGTCGTAAGAAGTCTGACTATTCTCAAGTAAACCAAAGCCGCTCTGGAAAATCAGAGCGGCTTTTCTCATTTACACTATCTCGCAAATTCAATCGCCCTCATCTCTCTAATCACATTTATCTTTATTTCCCCAGGATATTTTAGTTCATTTTCAACCTGTTGGGCAATTTTTCGGGCAAGTTCTCTGGATTCAAAATCACTTATTTTATCTGGAGTTACAAAAATCCTTATCTCACGTCCGGCAGATATGGCATAAGATTTTTCGACACCCTCAAAAGAATTGGCGATTCTTTCCAAATCTTCCAGTCTTTTTAGATAATTTTCTAAGGTATCTCGTCTGGCGCCCGGGCGGGAGGCGGAAATAGCATCCGCGACCTGCACGATAATAGACTCAATAGTCTCATAAGGATAATCCTCATGATGTGACTGCATGGCTGTGATAACTTTCTGATCCACATTGAATTTCTGCAAAATTCGGCGGCCAATCTCCACATGGGTTCCGGTTACTTCGTGATCCACCGCTTTACCTATGTCGTGAAGTAGCGCGCCCTTTTTGGTGATAGCCAGATCGGCTCCCAGTTCTTGAGCCAGCATCCCGGCCAGGTGAGTCATCTCCACCGAGTGTTGCAAAACGTTTTGGCCGTAGCTTGTGCGGAATTTTAACCTTCCCAAAAGAGTAAGCAGTCTTGGATCAAGGTCCAAAACCCCGACCTCATAAGCGGCTTGTTCTCCGGCTTGCTTAATCTGTTTTTCAATTTCTTGGCTTGCTTTATCCACCATCTCCTCAATTCTGGCAGGCTGAATACGCCCATCTTGAATCAAATTCTCCAGTGCGATTTTGGCAATATGTCTCCTTACGGGATCAAAAGCGGAAATTACTATAGACCCGGGAGTGTCGTCAACAATTATCTCTACCCCCGCGGCTCGTTCAAGGGCTTTTATATTTCTTCCTTCGCGTCCTATTATCTTACCTTTCATATCATCAGAGGGAATAGACACAGTGGTGGTGGTAATCTCCGAAGTAGTGGGGGAGGCCAGTCTTTGGATCAGGGTGGCGAGAATGTTCTTGGCCTTTCTTTCCAGCTCTTCCATACTGCTCTGCTCAAGTTTCTTTATCCTTACCATCAAATCATCGCTTTGATCTTTCTCTATTCTGGTGATGAGTTCTTTTTTGGCTTCTTCTCTGGACAAGCCGCTCATGCGTTCCAACTCTTTATTCAGGCGCTCGTGGGCTGTATCTATCTCCGCTTTAATGACCCTTACCTTTTCCAGTTTTAATTCAAAATCTTTTTCTTTTTGGTCAAACTGCTGGAGCCTCTTATCTACAAGAGATTCCCGCTCCATAATTCTTTCCTCCATTTTACGGAGCTGACCGACTCTTTCCTTCTCTTCGTTTTTAGCTTCGTCCAAAATACGGGTGGCCTTTTCTTTGGCCTCCAGCATAGTTTCTTTGGCCTCGCTTTTGGAATCTTCCACCAGCTTTTTAAGTCTGGCTTCTATGGAAGATTTTCTTTGTTGCATGACCAGCTGGCGGATGTAGTATCCCGCCCCGAGGCCAATACCCAGAAGGACAATGCTACCTAAAATAATAAATATTGTATCCATAAATTAAAGCAGACACTAAACCTTTAGCGCTTTTTAAGAAGAGTTTAAATTTAAGTTAAACTAAACTAGTCTGAACAGCTTCAGTTTTAACACAAACAGATGATTAAAAGGATTAGTTTTGATTAACACTGTTTTTAACAATAGTCTTAAAACTCCTAAAAAGCTAAAGGTGTAATTCCTACTTTTCAATTTTAATTCTAAATATTCCTACTAATTACAACTCCAGAGTAGCATAAAAGTTTTAAAGTTGCAAGAGTTGCTAAAACGGGTATAGGATAAGGGGCATAGGAGAGCAGGATTGCTCTTTGACACTAGAATAATAGAGAGGAGTCTAGAGATGAGCCCAGAGATGAGCCCAGAAACAGAAGGTTTGACTAATTTTGATTGGAAAGAATGGCCGGAGGCAGAAAGGTTGGTACACAGTTTTTTAGCCGAATTTTTACTTAAGAATGAATTTGCCAAAAATTTCAGCGAACGGCTTTTGGAGGAAACAAGCACGAATTTTATCGATTGGGTTGATCATATTGTAATCGGTGGGAGTCTCGTATCTGTCCGTAATTTACAGATGGCCGGTTACTGTCACGATGATGTTCCTTTGAAAGATTCCATGTTTGTTCTTTACCATCCAAACGCTCGTTTACCCAGAATAGCAGTCAATTGGGATGAGAAAGAAACAAAAGTGCTGGCTGTGGCTATAAAATGCGATGAACTAAGTTTTTTCAGCAAGATTTTTAAGAACCGTTTTGGTTCATTGGCTAGACTTGGATTTATTGAAGGTTCAATGTGGGGTCCTTATTGCCGAGTCGCTGTTTTGGATAATTCTCCGACATTTTTGATAGCGCAAAGGAGGGGTTATGGGGGAATAGCGCCGGTACGTCTTGATCCTAAACGTGAGGATATGATAAGAGATGCCATCCGTCTTTGGCACCTGCAGAGATTCCGCTATCCAGCCGCGGATTATAATACCAGCGGCCTACTTCTCCATACGTGTGAAAAGAGAAGGATGCGTGAAGTTCTTAATTATGCGGAAGGCCTGGTTAAATTGGTAGGCTCCGGCATGGCGGCAGAAATTGTCATGGCAGATGAGCGGTACTACTGGCAAAAGAGAAACGCCGCGGCGCATTTCCAGAAAGAGAGGCAGGATAAGCTTGGGTTGGGTTGGGGTAATCATGATCATCATACCTTTAGGTCTTCGCGCAAGCACTTTAGGACTCTTGTAAAAATATTTGAGACCCTGGGTTTTCAATGCCGCGAGAGATTTCATGCCGGATGTGAGGCCGGTTGGGGAGCGCAGATTCTAGATCATCCGGAAAGTGACGCGGTGATTTTTGCCGATGTGGACTTGTCACCCGAAGAAGTCCTGAATGATTTTGCGCACGAACCTCTGAAATCAAGAAAAGAACTTGGCACCATTGGTCTTTGGTGCGCTTTGCATGGGGAGTCAATCATGCAGGCCGGCATGCATCATCTGGAAATACAATGCAATTTTGATCGTTTCAGACAAGATTTTGTCGCAGCTAATTATAAACTGATGAATCCTTTCAGCGATTTGCCCATGCTCCGACAGGCTTTTACAGAAGGCGAGCGCTGGCCGGTGCCGGACACAACTCTCCACAGACTGCTTAAGGCTAAGAAAATCACCGAGGAGCAATTTGTCAGCTTCAAAAGAGATAGAGCGGTAGGGAGCCACCTGGAGCATCTCTGGCGCGGCGGTGGATACAAAGGATTTAATCAAAAGGGCATAAGCCAGATTTTATTGGCGCTTAATCCGGGAACCCAGAAAGGAAGTTAATTAAGATGAAAAAGTTGCTTCTGAAAAGTCTTTTATTTTCGGCCGTGTTTTTGGCGATATTTTTTTCAAACTCCCACACCCTAGCCGGAGAAGCTAAAAAAGATACGACTTCCGCTTGGCAAGTTATGATTGATTCAGACGGATCAGAGTTTCATTTTTCCAAATACTGCAAGATATTTATACCGAGCAATAAGGGCAACTGGATGATCCAGATAGTTGTCTTTGACGTTAATTGGAAAGAAGGCACTCTTGAGCAGGTGATTACTATTGAAAGAAACGAGAAGGGTCATAAAAAGGTAAGGGACCAGCGCTATTTGTTGCGCCCTGATCCAAATAAAATATGGATATACAGCAAGGTTGCGGGTTATGATATATTTCGCGCCAAATATCGTGACAAGGTAAGTCAGCTGCCAGAGAACGCCAGAAAGATTTTTTTTGATCTATACGAAACAGAGTCTGACAGTTCCTCTGTAAAATAAAGGGTATTAAACCCTTTGTTTCTTAGCTACGGCTCGAAAATGAAAAACTGCTGTTTTTCATTTCGCTCGCCTTGCTTCGAAATAAAAACAAAATCCCCCAGCGCAGGCCGGGGGATTTTTTATTTTGTGTTGTTCTTCCTCTTTATAATCTCATCAATCAGTCCGTACTCTTTGGCTTCTTTTGTGTCCATATAGAAGTCTCGGTCGGTATCTTTTTCAATTTGCGCCAAGGGCTTTCCGGTATGCTTAGACATAATTTCATTCAAACGTTGTTTTAGGCGTAAAATATGTTTGGCCGAAATCTCAATCTCGGTGGCCTGTCCTCCAATTCCCCCGGCCATCACCTGGTGGATTAGCAGTTCCGAATTGGGGAGGGCAAACCTCTTGCCTTTAGCTCCGGAGGAAAGAAGCAGGGCGGCGCCCGAGGCTGCCATACCGATACAAATTGTGCTTACATCCGGCTTCACATACTGCATGGTGTCATAAATTGCCAGAGTGGCCGGTACCGATCCGCCGGGAGAGTTTATATAAAGTTTTATATCTTTTTTATCGTCTTCCGATTCAAGAAAAAGAAGTTGAGCGATAATGGTGTTAGCCATTGGGTCCATAATCGTCCCGGTCAAAAACACAATTCTCTCTTTTAGGAGTCTTGAGTAAATATCATAAGCCCGCTCGCCAAACTGCGATTTTTCTATGACCGTCGGGATTAGATATTGATTTTGTGTTTCCATAAAATTATATGACAACATACATGGTTATGATTTTTCTAATAATTCAAACACCTTTTCGTTTTTAAGTATGCCCATAGTATAGCTTCTCAATTCTTCGAGGTCAATTTCTTGGGACGCCTGCTTTGATGTCTTGAATTGACGTAGAAATTCATCAGATTTATTTTTTATTTCGTCTTCTGGTATTTCTATATTCTCCTGTTTGGCCACCTCTCTTAAAACCAAAGCTATCTTAACTCTTTTTTCGGCTTCAGCTCTCCAGTCTTTTCTCAAATCTTCCGGTTTTTTCTTTATCTGTAGCAAGTAATCTTCCCACCTCATACCCATATTTTCTATACCAGATTTAAGTTCAGCCAGCATTTTGTCCAGCTCCCTCTCTATTAAAACATCCGGGACATCCATTTTGCTACCTTCGGCTATTTCCTCAATCGCCAAAACTCGCATTCTCTGCTTTTCTTTGGCTTCTTTTTCCTGCCTCATGCCGCTCTCTATGTTTTTTTTGAGTTCTTCAATTGAAACAAATTTACCCAGACTTTTGGCAAAATCATCCGTAAGTTCAGGCAAGCGTCTTTCCTGAACAAGTTTTAAATTTACTTTAAACTCCAGCTCTTTTCCCGCCAAATTTTTATCATGCCAGTCTTTAGGCGCAGTGATTTTAAAAGTTTTTTCCTCGCCTGTCTTCATGCCGGTTATATGATCTTCAAAACCGGGCAGATAATTACCCTTGCCCAAAACGAGAGGATGGTTTTTGGAGTCTCCATCGGCTATCTTTACCCCGTTATCTCTGGTCTCAAAATTTATCTCCACCAAGTCTTCTTTCTGTGCCGGACGATCAACTGTTACCACTGGCGCTCTTGATTCTCTAATCCATTGAAGAGTTTTATCTATTTCTTCGTCGCTTACCACAACTTCCTTTTTATCTTTGTTTGTTTTCGCGGCAATGTTTTTATAATCTCCTAATTTTACTTCCGGCAGGAGAGCCAGTTTAACTTTGTATTGCAAATCGTTTCCCGGAGCAATTTTTGTAATTGTGATTTCTGGTTTTCCGATGGGTGTAAAATCTTTTCCGTCGGTTTTGTTTTTCTGGAAAATTTCCTCCAGAATTTCCGGATAAGTTTTTCTTACGGCAAGTTCCGCAGCTTCTTCGTAGATCGCCATCTCACCAACCTTGTTTTTTATAATTTCATACGGGGCTTTCCCTTTGCGAAAACCTTCTATATTTATTTTTTCCGAAATCAAAATAGCCGCTCTTTTGACTTGTGGCTCAAGCTCGGAGAACGGGATGTTTATTTCCAATTCAATTTCGGATTTCGGGAGATTTTTCAGAACGTAATTATGATCTTGACTTTGCATTATAAAGATGATAGCATAAAATCGGGTTTTTGAAAAGAGGAGGTGCGAATGAGCAAACACACATGGAGGGTTTTAAAAGGCCTGATACAGGTTGTTCTGATATATTTACCCATCCAGATAGTAATTTTTACTGTTTCCCAGTTTGACAATTTTTGGAATGAGCATCTATGGCAGAAACTGTGGCAGAGGGATTTTCACGTTTTAGGGTTTTTATTTTCCATCGGCATATTTTATCTTATAGGTTTCTTAACCGAGACGAAACTGCTAAGCCTCAAACGGCTTAATTGGTTGCATAAAAAGGTTCCTATTCTTGGCTCCCTGTTTATTTTTCTCAATCCTCACGCAAGCGAAATCTTGAGAAAATCCAAAGGAGCAATGATTGCCAATTTTAATAGCGGTTGGCAGGTAGCTTTTTTAACTGCGGTGCACGAAACCATGGAGGGTTATTTTGGAAGCGTGTTGTATGGTACAGTTCCCCCGACTCGCCAGCTCCTTAATGAAAGATCAAGAATATATGTGTTGAAGGTGGGGAAGAACGAAAGGGGGTTTCCGATTTATGAAATGATTCCCACCCAAACGGCAATTCAACAAGAATTGTCGTCTGGTATAACCGTCCCTCCCGATGCATATAAAAACGCCATAGAGATAAGTTTTGGCGAATTTGTAAAATCAGGCGCTATTTTGGAAAAAGAAATAAACCACTCGGAATGAGTGGTTTTAATATGCTGGAAATAGCGGTCTCGGCCATACCTTGAGGAGACCATGATGAGCCGAGCGGGCAGGGTGTCTCGCTAATAGCGGGACGAGCGAGGCGAATCCTGAGAAAAATTTCTCGCTGGGAAATTTTTGCGTGTCTCCGAGGGGTGTGGCCGAGACCTGCGACAGCACAGATTAAAGCAATCTCGCAATCAATAGCGCCACAATATTGACTATCTTTATCATAGGATTTATAGCCGGTCCTACCGTATCTTTGTACGGATCACCAACCGTATCTCCGGTAACTGCCGCCTGATGGGCAAAAGATTTTTTGCCACCGTAGTTGCCTTCCTCAATATATTTCTTGGCATTGTCCCAAGCCGCGCCTCCCGAAGTCATGGAAATTGCCATAAAAAGTCCGGTGATTATTGAACCCACCAGAAGTCCTCCCAGACCCAAAGCGGCATTTGAACCCAAAACCAGCACAAGCAGAATCGGAATTACAATCGGTATTAAGGCTGGTAAAATCATCTGTCTTATGGCCGCTTTGGTGACTATATCTACGGCTTTATCGTATTGCGGCAGGGCTGTTCCCTCCATGATCCCTGGTATTTCTTTAAATTGACGGCGCACTTCCTCCACCACGCTTTGCGCGGCTTTGCCGACAGCTCTCATGCCAATAGAGCCAAAAAGATAAGGCATCATGCCGCCCACAAAGAGACCGACCAGCACGTAAGGATCAGAGATGTTGAAAACAACAGCCTTACCAAAGTTTCTAAGCTCTTCTGTATAGGAAGCAAAAAGCACTATGGCCGCAAGTCCCGCGGAGGCTATGGCGTATCCTTTGGTGACGGCTTTGGTTGTATTTCCTACAGCATCCAGTTGGTCGGTTACATTTCGCACTTCTTCGGAAAGTCCGGACATCTCGGCAATTCCTCCGGCATTGTCGGTTATAGGTCCAAACGAATCTATGGCTACGATTATACCCGCCATGGCAAGCATGGTCATGGCCGCCAGGGCAACACCATAAAGTCCTCCAAGTAAAAAAGCGGCAAGTATTCCGGCCGAAATTGCAAGTATGGGAAGAGCGGTTGATTCCATAGAGTAAGCCAGCCCCATGATTATATTTGTTCCGTGTCCGGTGAGGGAGGATCTGGCAATCGCCTGTACGGGGCGGAATTTTTTGGAAGTGTAATATTCAGTGAATATGACGATAAATGCGGTTACCAAGATGCCGACAACTGAAGATAGGAAATAAGATTTAAACAAACTTCCTTCTAATATGCTGGCAAAAATTGGCCAGAGAATTAAAAGGGTGGCCACTGAAGAGACTATTAGTCCTTTATAAAGCCCGCCCATGATATTTGTTGATCCGGCTTTTTCTTTTATTCTCACCACGAAACTGCCCAAAACCGAAGCTATGATGGCCACTCCGCCTATAATAAGCGGCAGCAAAATCAAAGTCTGATTTCCTGGAAAAAGCAAAGACCCCAAAAGCATGGCGGCGATGGCTGTTACCGCATAGGTTTCAAAAAGATCCGCGGCCATGCCCGCGCAATCACCAACATTGTCTCCGACATTGTCAGCTATTACGGCTGGATTTCTTGGGTCATCCTCCGGAATACCAGCTTCAAGTTTTCCCACCAAATCTGCTCCGACGTCTGCCCCTTTGGTAAAAATACCTCCCCCCAGACGAGCGAAGATAGAAATAAGCGAGCTTCCGAAAGCAAGTCCAACAAGTGAATTGATATCTTGCGTTATGTAATAAAACAAACTCACCGACAAAAGAGCCAGTCCTACGACCAGAAAACCGGTTACCGAACCTCCCAGAAAAGATACCCTGAAGGCTCTAGAAAGTCCGTTTTTGGCAGCTTCGGTTGTTCGTACATTGGTGTCTACAGCCGTGGTCATGCCAAGGTACCCTGCCAAAGCGGAGGCGATGGCGCCAACCAGGAAACCGGCGGCAGTGGTAATGTCAAAGACAATCCACAAAAAGATTGTCAGCACAAAAGCCACAATGGCAACCGTACGGTTTTGCCTCCTCAAGTATGCCTTAGAACCGTCTTTTATGGCCTGCCATATCAAAAGCTGTTTACCATGTCCCGCCGGGTAACGTCTTATGAAATAAACCAAAACAAGGGCGAATATTATAGAAAGTATCGAGGTGATAATTGGAAATAAGATCATAATTGGTTATTTAGTTACTATCTTCAATTGATGGACTAGTTGTTTCTTCGGTAGTGCCAGCTTTCTCTGCGGGACTAGTTTCCCCCTTTGCTCTAACATCTATTTTCCAGCCCGTCAATTTAGCGGCTAGACGCACGTTTTGTCCGCCCTTTCCTATGGCTAAAGATAATTGTTCGCTGGGGACTATAACTCTTGCTTCTCGGTGGTTTTCATTTATTTCAACTTCTATGGCTTTGGCTGGGGATATGGCATGCGCTATAAATTCTGAAGGTTTGTCTGACCATTCAATCACGTCGATCTTTTCTCCTCCGAGTTCGTTGATCACCGTAGATACTCGTACTCCCTTTTGGCCGACCAAAGATCCTACCGGATCAATTCCTTTCTCATGTGATGTAACGGCCACCTTGGAGCGTGAACCGGCTTCTCTGGCTACCGATTTTATCTCCACTGTGCCGGCGGCAATCTCCGGCACTTCAATTTCAAAAAGTTTACGCAATAGTCTGGGGTGGGAGCGGGACAAAAAGATACCCGGTCCTCTGGGGTTTTTCTCAACCAAAATCACGACACATTTTATTCGTTCTCCGATTTGATATCCCTCCCGCGGTATTTGTTCCTCAGGTGGGAGCATGCCGACAGATCGGCCGAGATCAACAAACACGTTCCTTCCCTCTACTCTTTGCACAATACCGCTTAACACCTCTCCTTCTTTATTTTTAAATTCGTCAAAAACCGTATCTCTTTCAATTTCTCGTATTCGCTGGATTATGACTTGTTTGGCGGTCTGAGCCGCAATGCGTCCGTATTCCTCATGGTATTCAAGGGGGAATTCAAGCTCATCTCCTGGTTTTACATCTGATTTTGTTTTTCTAGCATCCTCAAGCATTAGATGTTTCTCCGGGTTGAATCGAACCCTTTTTTCTCCTTCCTCGTATTCTTCGTACTCTTCTTGACGCGACCTCTGATTTTCTTCAGGTGTTTTGCCGGTCATGACTTCCTCTTGGCGCTTAGCTCTTTCCTCTTCTTCTGCCAGCACCTCTTCTTCGGATTTTATCATGGTTTCATCTACCACGATTTTTATCTGTGTCATGGTAACTTTGGCCGTTTCCGGGTTCATCTTGGCCCGAACTATCTGTCCTCGGTGTCCGTAATCCCTCTTATAAGCGGCAGCCAAAGCCAGCTCGATGGTCTCGAATATTTTTTCTTTGGGTATTCCTTTTTCATCGGCTATCTGCTGGATAGCCTGACTGAATGATTTTAGATCCATTTTGTTAAAAAAGGTCCGTTTCCACGGACCAGAATTAAAATCAGTAATAAGCTTATTATACTACCTGACGATAAGTTGTCAACTATGCTATAATTAAACGAGCGAATGATAAATTATATGTAATCATATAATTAACTTATGTTCCAAGAGTGCAAAAAGGCCGGATTAAGTTTGTGGCAATGTCCGCCGTTTCTTTTTATGGTCATGGGTATAGTCACTATTGTGGCCATGATCGCCACCTATGTATTAGCCTCCAGTCGCGCGGATGAGCCGCAAATCGCGGCGCTTATAGTTATGGGCGTTGCCGCTTTTATATTTGTAATTGGGAATATAATCATAAACAGTTTTAACCGGGTTTCCGAAGCCAACCGCCTGAAATCCGAATTTATATATATTATTTCCCATCAACTTCGTTCTCCTCTGGCCATTTTCAAATGGACCTTGGATATGCTGGAACATCGCCTCGGCAAAATTCCAGTTTATGAGTCGGTTGAGAATTTTCTATATACTCTCCGCAATTCTTCGGAATATATGATCCGTTTAGCCGATTCTTTGCTGGAAATAAACCGTTTAGAATCGGGAAGTTTTAAACTAAAAAAAGAAAACTTTTCGTTAAGTATTCTCACCAAAGAAATTTTGAGGATTTTTCCAAAGTATGCTGAAGCGTCTAATATCACTATAAGTTTTGAGGGGACCATGGAAACGCCAATTGTTTTTGCGGATAAGGAAAGAATAACGTTGGCGATCCACAATCTTATAGACAACGCTATCCGCTATACACAAGGCGCCGGAGACATTATAATCAGAATTGAGCCAGAAGATTCATATCTTGTCTGGAGCATCAAAGACGAGGGCATAGGGATTGCCCGGGAAAAACAAAAATATATGTTTCAGAAATTTTTCAGATCCGATGAGGCTGTGGGTGTCCAAACTTATGGCTCGGGACTCGGGTTATATATTGCCAAACAAATTATAGACCTGTCCGGCGGACAAATTGGTTTTCGGTCCGAAGACGGAAAAGGAAGCACCTTTTGGTTTAGTTTGCCAATTAAAAGTAATAAATAATAATTAACCACAAAATATTTATGATAAAAGCTGGTGCCGGTCTTAATCAAAATCTAACTGATCATCGTCGAGCCGCCGCGGATGCGGCTCGCGAGGCTCAAGACAAATTGGGGGGCGTTAAACCTTCTATAGTATTTGCCTTCTCCTCTATAAAATATAAGCAGGAAGATGTTTTGGCTGGACTTAATGATGTTTTTCCCGGTGTGCCGATTGTGGGTGGAAGCGCGGCGGGGGAGATTGTTTCCTGGAATACCACTTTTGAATCCGTAAATGTCATGGCTATTGCCGCGGATCAGGTTAAATTTACACTCGGCGTGAGTGGTGGTGTTGCGGCAGACAGTTTTAAGGCCGGGGCTGCCGTGGCGCAAGATGTAATAAAAAATAATGGAGGGCAAAAGCCCGACCTGTTGGTTATACTGCCGGATGGCATGACGGCCAATGGCGCTGCTTTGGTGGAGGGGGTCAAATCGGTCATGGGGGTAAATTTTCCGGTTATCGGCGGGTCTTTGGGAGACGATTATCTTTTTAAAAAAACTTACGAATACTACAACGACAAAGTTCTTACCGACTCTGTGGTGGCTATAGGATTTTCAGGTAACTTTGCTTACGGTTTTGGTATCAAACACGGCTGGGAACCAGTAGGGCTTCCAATGAAGGTTACCAAAACTGACGGCGTGTGGCTCAAAGAAATAGATGGTAAGCCAGCTTTAAAAATGTATGAAGATTACTTCGGTAAAGAAGCTTCGGAACTTGTAAAAGAGCCGCTGGCGCGTATGGCCTATACATATCCCATAGGAATTAGGGTGGAGGGTAGTGACGAACTTTTGATTCGTGATCCTGTGATTGCAAACGACAAGGGAGAGATATCCATGGCGGCGGCCATACCCGAGGGAACCATGGTGCATATTATGATAGGAGACCGTGATCGGGCTATAAAAGCGGCTCAAGCCGCCGCGGAAGTTGCTCTTAATCAACTTGAAGGCCGTCCAGCTAGATTTATCTTGATGTTCAACTGCATGGCCAGGAATAAACTTTTGGGAATACGCTGTCATGAAGAAAATCAAACTGTACAAAAAAGCCTTGGTGAAAATGTGCCCATGATCGGTTTCTATACTTACGGCGAGCAAGGGCCCTTACTAGGTAAAAAAGGAACCCCCGCTTATTTCCACAATGAGACCATGACTTTGGTTGTGATAGGAGAATAAACATACAGGATATGCCGGAAGATACCAGTATAATTGATATGTTTGTGACACACCTATCCGCGGGTGTGGCGGTTGGTGTCCTTGGTAGTTTGATAGTATTTGCAAAGCATCGGCAAGAAGTCAGGAAACTTAGAGCCGAAAATCAGCAAAAACTAATTGAACTGGATCGTACTTCCAAAACATTGGTACGACGCGATTTTGAACTTTCTCAAACCTTGGAAACCTTGAGGGAAATGGATCAGGCCAAGACTCACTTTGTCACGGTGGCGGCTCACCAACTGCGCACCCCTCTTTCGGCTGTAAAATGGACCTTGCGACTTTTTCTGGACGGAGACTTAGGACAAGTGACAGTAAGTCAGACGGAATATCTTCAAGCCTGTTATGAGACCAACGAGCGGATGATCAAGCTTGTTAACGACCTTTTAAACGTCTCAAGAATAGAAAGCGGACGGTTTTCTTACTCATTTCAGGAGGAAGATGTTCTCCCACTGGTTAAAGAAGTTTTGGGGGCTTTGGCCAACACAGCCAAGCAGAAAAATGTTGAATTAATTCTAGAAAAAAACGAGGACAGAGTAATGGCGGTAATAGACAAGGACAAGATTATAATGGTTGTGCAAAATCTGGTGGAAAATTCCATATCCTATACTCCAAATGGCGGGAAAGTATTTGTAACAATAAAAAGCCAAGGTTCCAAAGTTTCTATATCAGTAAAAGACACCGGCATAGGTATTACTCCCGAAGAAAAAAAGCAGATTTTTACTAAATTCTATCGATCCGAAGGGGCTATAAAGATGTTTCCCAACGGCAGTGGCTTGGGACTTTTTCTCTCGCAGAACATAGCTCTTAGACACGGGGGGGTCATTGAGGTAGAATCTGAAGTAGGAAACGGCAGTACTTTCAGTGTGGTGATACCTAAAAAAGGCCCGATGGGCAAGTCTCCAGTTAAGGCTGAAATGAAAAATTTTGTGCAAGGGAATAATCATATATAATATTAAAAATGCCTAAGATTTTAGTTGTTGAAGACGAAAAATCGCTACTCGCGGCTATACAAATAAAGCTACAAAATGAAGGCTATGAAGTCCTTACCGCCACAGATGGTTTGGGGGTTGTGGATAAAGTAAAAAACGAAAAACCGGATGCAATCTTGCTGGATATTTTTCTGCCCGGAAAATCGGGCATGGACATATTGGAAGATTTAAATCGCGAAGGTATTCTGAAATCGCTTCCGGTAATTATAATTTCAAACTCCGGCCAGAATGTGGAAATAGAACGTTCTCAAAAATTGGGAGTAAAAGATTTTCTGGTAAAAACGGATTTCACTCCCCAAGACGTTCTGGATAAGTTAAATAAATTTGTTTCTTCCCCAAAGTCTAATAAAACTATCAATATGCAAGGAGAAACCAAGAATCAAACACCAACAGCGCAGGATCAGGGTGGCATAAGGGGTCTGGTTTTGGTGGTAGAGGATGATGCTTTCTTGAGAAAGCTTTTGGTGAATAAACTTAAAAAAGACGGTTTTGAAGTTGCGGAGGCCACAAGCGGCAAGGAAGCCCTGGAATTTTTAAAAGGTAAATTGCCCATAATTGTTCTTCTGGATCTGGTTATGCCGGGCATAGACGGCTTTCAGGTACTGGAGGAGATGCGTAGGAACCCCGAGACCAAAGAATTGCCGGTCATAGTTTTAAGCAATTTGGGAGAACCCGAACAGATGGAGCGGACAAAAAGACTCGGAGTGGATGATTATCTCGTTAAGGCCCACTTTTTTCTTGATGAAATACAGGATAAAATTGATAAGGTGATTGCCAAACGCTACTTATGAAAAAAATACTTTTCATAGAAGATGAATCTGCTTTGCAAAAAGCTTTAAGTGAGATGTTGCAGGAAACAGGATATGAAAATATTCAGGCTCTGGATGGAGAGACGGGTCTTCGTATGGCCAAAAGCGGACATCCGGACTTGATACTGCTTGACCTAATTCTTCCCAAAAAGGACGGTTTTATGGTTCTGGAAGAGCTTAAAAAAGATCCGGACACTCAAGATATTCCGGTTCTTGTTCTATCTAATCTTGAAAGAGCTGAAGATATTGAAAGGGCCATGAGCTTGGGCGCAAAATCGTATATGGTTAAAACAGACTACAAAATTTCGGAGGTAATAAACAAAATAAGAGAAGTACTCGGGTAAGTTGCAGTTTTCTCGGCCATTGCGCTCGCAGACACGACTCGGCCACTCCTGCGGCGGCCTCACTAAGGGTCGTCGCGATTTTCACCAAAAGATTGGTGAACCAAGCAAATCGCTCTTCCCATTGTCTGCGAGCGCAATGGCCTCGACCGCAACTAATTTTAAATGCATGTTGAAGAAGGACAATTAAAAGCTTTTTTGCTGGATTCGGGACTAATTAAAGTTGATCAGCTAAAAAAGGCCGAAGAAGAAACTGTCAAAACCGGAAAAAAACTCCGAGAGATTTTACTTAATCTGGGTTTTTTGAAGGAAGAGGACATAAGACGGCTTGAGGCTTATATATTGGGTATTCCTTTTGTAGATCTAACCCACGAAATTATTGATCCGAAAATATTGGAAATCATCCCCGAGCCGATATCGCGGACTCACAATATCGTACCTTTCCGAAAAACAGGTAAAAATTTGGAAGTGGCTATGTTGGATCCCGACGACATACAGACCATTGAATTTGTTCGTAAAAAGGATGGTTTTCGTGTTCTGCCACGTCTGACCACTCCAGAATCCATCCAGCACGTTCTCAAGCAATACCAAAAGACGCTGGAGGCGGAATTCGGGGATATTATAAAAAAAGAATCAGTAATTGCCGGACAGGCGGGCGAGACAATGAATGCGGTGAAGGAGGGCGGCAATGGCGAGGAAAATGCGGAAGATTTAAAAAAACTTGCCGAGGATTTGCCAGTTATCCGCATAGTGGATACTTTGATTCGCCACGCCATTTTACAAAGCGCATCCGATATACATATTGAACCTATGGAAAAAGAGGTTTTAGTTCGTTATCGGATTGATGGCATTTTGCATGAGGCCATGACCCTGCCCAAACAAATCTCTACCGGTGTGGTGGCGCGCATCAAAGTCGTGTCTAATTTGAAGCTAGATGAGCATCGTCTGCCGCAAGACGGACGTTTCAAAATAGAAACGGAGCAGTATAAAATTTCTTTCCGTGTCTCTGTTCTGCCGACTTCCGAAGGTGAAAAGGTTGTCATGCGTCTTTTACCAGAATCAGTTAAGGGCTTTTCTTTGGAGGAGTTGGGTTTTTGGGGGATAAATTTGGAAAGAATCCAGCGCGCCATAAAAAGACCTACCGGAATAATTCTGGCCACCGGCCCCACAGGTTCCGGAAAGACCACCACGCTTTATACAATTTTGGAGATGCTGAATACTCCGGCAGTAAATATTTCTACGGTTGAGGATCCTATTGAATACCGAATGCCGCGCATAAACCAAACTCAAGTGAGGCCGGATATTGGTTTTACTTTTGCCAATGGCTTGCGCTCACTTTTGCGCCAAGACCCGAATATAATTATGGTGGGCGAGATACGCGACAATGAGACCGCCTCTTTGGCTATAAACGCGGCGCTCACCGGACACTTGGTTCTCTCCACTTTGCATACCAATTCCGCCGCGGGAGCCATACCCCGCCTGATTGATATGAAAGTGGAACCCTTTCTAATTGCTTCGACGGTAAGCGCGGTCATATCTCAAAGGCTGGTTAGACGGCTTTGTCCGGAACAAGAGGCCTATAAACTCACCTCCGATCAAATAGGAAGTTTGAAAAAGGATCTAGATTTCGACAGAACATTGGAAATTCTGAAAAAAGAAAAAGTGACAGATCAAAACATGACTTTGGAAAACATGGAGTGGGGGAGGCCGAAAAAGACCGCCGAGTGTCCGGAGGGGTATAAAGGAAGAATCGGTATTCATGAGGTTTTGGAGGTCACAGAATCTATAAAAGAAATGGTGGTAAAAAATGCCACTTCGGATGAGATTGAAAAGAGGGCGAGGGGGGAAGGTATGCTTACGATGTTGGAGGAGGGTTTTATCCGCGCGGCGCAGAAGGTGACGACGATTGAAGAAGTTTTGAGAGTCACTTCGGAATAAAAATAGTTTATTCCCCTTATTCCCATTTCTCCCTTTTGTCATTGTCGCGGGTTCTCGGCCACACCTCTCGGAGACACGCAAAAATTCCCCAGCGAGAAATTTTTCTAAAGAATAGCCTCGCTCTTTTCTGCCTCCGCCAGTTGGCGGAGGCAGAAAAACCCTGCCCGCTCGGCTCATTATGGTCTCCTCAAGGTATGGCCTCGACCCGCTATTTCTGAAAAATGACTTACCCAATCCTCCTCGCAACCATTTTTACTACCCTCCGTATTTATATTTTAAAGGAAACGAAAAAACAGCGAAGAAATCTCGCTGTTTGTTTTTTTGGTCAAGAATCTCTCTCTACCAGATTGGCATACCAAATATTTCGTTCCTGTAGTTTCTCTATTTGCTCTCGGGTAAGTCGTAAATCCACCGTATAGATATCGCTAAACATAGGAACAGACATAACCAGTTCCATGATCTCCGAAAGCCTTACCCTGACACTCATTCTTCCGTCGGTATTGGCCATTTTTTCTCCTTTTTCTGCTTTCATTGGTTGCGGCAATCCCGATATAGCGCCATTTGTGCGCTTTCAAGTTCTTTTCGGGCCGATTCTATTTGGCGTGTCAAATCCCGCAGTCTTTGCAAAGCTATGCTGGATGATTGTGGGTTTAGAGTTTGAGAGTGGATGTCCAGCGCTTCCCGTTCCATGTTCCTTAGTCTGAACATAATGGTATTTTTTCTCTTCAACAAATTTCCTCTCTCACTCATCAATTCCTCCGGGTGGTTTTTGCTACACCCCGACACGGTTTTAAAAGGCCACTTCTTGTCTATATATTACATTTTTACGCATAAAATGTCAATGTGCCACAGTCATAGCCCAAACTCTTTTGGCTCCGGCGGATTTTAAAGTAGTAGCCGCTTCTTCCAAAGTGGTGCCGGTGGTCTTTACGTCGTCCAAGAGGATGATGGTTTTACCCTGTATTTCCTGCGGCTTACTTACTGTAAAAACACCGGATAAATTTTTTCTTCTTTCTTCTGAAGAAAGCTCTATTTGAGATTTGGTGGGTTTCGTTTTTATTAAAACATCTTTGGCCAGAATTAAGCTTGTTTCGGAGGTGAAGACCTTAGCTATAAGTTCGGTTTGGTTGAAACCCCGCTCTCTTTGGCGGGTTTTGTGCAAAGGAATAGGTATAAGCAAAGCTTCTTTAGGGAGCCAGATTTTATATTTTTGCAGATAATCCTTCAGCAAATCGGCAAGAATTTCAGCGAGGCCCCTCACCCGATTATATTTAAGATGATGAATTAATTCTTTTATAGCCTCATCTCCATATGAGAAAGGGGATAAAAAAGCGTAAATGGCTGTTTTTGGGCGGCAGGAATCGCAGGTTCTTCCACTGGGCCAACTTAGCTTGTGGCAGACAAAACAGGTCGGAGGAATGGTTTTTAATAGGGAACGGCAGTGTTGACAGAGAAACGACCCTTCTTTCTTACAGCCCATACAAAAACATGGAAAAAGTAAATCAAGCAAAATCGCCTTTATTCTAACGAGTTTATTCATGTGGATATTTTAGCTGATTTAAAACCGTTGAAACATGATATAATAAAAGTATTGGTGGATTTGTCTTTTTTGAGAAAACTTAATATACCGGGTTTTAGCTTTAAATCTCTCTCTGGATCTCCCACGAGAGTGGTTGGAATTGATATTGGAGTCTCCTCCAGCAAAGTAGTACAATTGAAATACGATTCGGGACGAGCGATCCTGGAAACTTATGGCGAACTTCAGAACAAATCTTATTTTACAGAAACTTCGGGAATTGGCAGCGGTTTTGTTAAGTATCTGGACAGTAAACTGGCAGAACTTATTAAAGATATCCTGCGTGAATCCAGAGTTACGACCAAAGATGCGGTTATAGCTATTCCGGCAACTTCAAGTTTTGTAGCTATGGTAACTTTTCCGGTTATTCCCCGAGAGGAGATAGCGACCGCTATTCCGTTTGAAGCCAGAAAATACATTCCAATCTCTTTGTCAGAGGTTGTAATGGATTGGGACATTCTCACGGATGAGGAGGGGGCGGAGAAAATAGAGGTGCTGGTGGTGGCTGTGCCGCGGCAGATGATTGATAAGATAAAAAAAGTTGCCGAAATGGTTGGCCTGAACCTAAGAGCTATGGAAGTGGAGACTTTCAGTATGGCGCGATCTTTGGTCGGACGAGATCAGACTCCCACCGCCATAATAAACATAGGTTCACAATTTACCACCATTGCTATGGTAGACAAGTCCCGTTTACGAGTCTCTCACAACCTTAGTAGGGGATCAAACGAACTCACCAGAACCCTTGAACACAGTTTAAGTATAGGAAGTGAGCAGGCAGAGAATCTTAAAAAAGAAATCGGTTTGAGTGATAGACCGGAAGACAAGGAAGCTAGCTCGGTTATGGTTCCTTTAGTGGAGGTTTGGATGTCTGATATCGAGAGGATGATATCGCTACAGGATCGAAAAGCGCCTCGTAAAATACAAAAAATTATTTTAACTGGCGGGGGATCTAGCTTAAAAGGATTGGTTGAGTACACAAATGCCAAATTTGGTATAGAAGTGCTTAAAATAAACCCCTTTAGTCGTTTAACGGTGCCGCCGTTCATTCAGCCGGTTTTGCAGGAAATAGGTCCGGGTTTCTCGGTGGCGGTGGGACTAGCGCTACACGAGATAGGCGTTTAAAATATGACTGATTTTCTTCTTAAAAAAGAACAAGCCGTCGGTAGATTTATCTCGCTTCGTCGGGGGACTGTGCTGATTTTTTATATAAGTTTGAGTCTTTTTTTCGCGACGCTGGTTGGGTATCTGATCCTCTTTTTTGTTAATCGGGCCCAGGCTTCTTCCAGAGAAAATCTTTTAAAAGACGTGCGAATCAGGCAAGATGAACTGCGTCCGGAGTTGATAAACCAGATTTTTAGTCTGGAATCTAAATTGGCCAATATACAAAAGTTATCGGGGAGCCACATCTTTACCTCCAACGTACTTAAATTTCTAGAAGAAAACACTTTGCCGAATGTGCGTTTTCTGACTTTTGATTTTAAAAGTGATACCCGAAGGTTGGAAATGGCCGGAGATGCCGCCAGTTATGCCACTCTCACCGAGCAAATAATTTTACTTGAAAAACATCCGCAGATTGAGAAAGTTGAATTTGGAGGACTTACTTTGGGGGGCAATAATTTAGTAAATTTCAGGATTACTATAGTTTTTAGGCCATCTCTTTTATTGAATCCGCCTTTTGTTGAGGAAGAAATTAGTGGATAATTTTAAGTTAGAATGAATCGAACCGTTGCTTCCATAATGTTATTCATAGGCGCGCTGCTTATTGCCCTGTTTTATTTAAGGCCGTCCTGGAGCAAAACAGTAACACAGACGAGAGAAAACCGGGATCTGCGCTCTCTCAATGATGAATTAAACAGTCTCATAGAAAATAGAGACTTCTTATTAGATACCATAAACAGAATTTCTAAAAATGATCTTAGTCGTGTTGATGAGGTTCTGCCCAAAGATAGGCAAGCGGCCCAGCTACTTGCTTTATTTGAAAGTTTGTCTGGTAAAAGCGGTCTTGTCTTGAAAAGCATTGAGCTGTCTGAAAAAGTTGAGGTTAAAGCTGAAAGCCCAGGCCAGCCCAGGCCGGGGCTCGGGATTCCCTCTCAAAAGCCCAGCGGTCCAGTTCGAGAATTTCCGATTAGTATGAGTATGCTTGGAACATACGACTCTTTTAAAAATTTTTTGGGGATGCTGGAGAGAAATCTTAGAGTTTCGGACATAGACAATTTGAATTTCAGTATAACCGGTACAACCGACCTTTTTAGCTTTAGTTTAAAGCTTAAGACGTATTACCAACCTTAATGGCTAAGCAAAAAATTTTCATAATAGTTTTTATACTGGCTGTTCTTGGCGCGGTTTATAATTTTTACCAAAGTTCTAAAGTTGCTCCGGAAAGTTCAGCAGTAGAGGAGTCGGATACTGATTTGGTGAAGGACTTGTCCAAAATAAGAAAACTAAAAGATTCAAGGTTGGATATAACTGTTTTTGAAAATATCGTATTTAAGAATTTAGAATCGGCTCCGGAATTGGCCGAGCGGACCCCAACGGCTGGGACGGCTCCGGCGCTTACGCCGGGCAGGGCCAATCCATTTTTGCCTTTCCAAACTACTCCGATCAGAAAATAATATTTAAAGATTTAAGTTTTTAAACATTTTTGATGGCCAAAGATATTCTGGACATATTAATAGCCAAAGGCACCTTGAAGGCAGATGAGGCTGCCGAGATAAAGGAAAACGCCGCTGGGCGGGATCTTGCGGTGGAGGATGTTCTCTATGAGCGTCACATATCAGAGACGGACGTGGCCACAGCCAAGAGCGAGGCCATAGGCTATCCTTTTAAATCTTTGCGTAAGCTAACTGTTCCCTATGAGGTGCTTAAGGAAATACCAGAGGAATCGGCTCGCTATTACAAGATGGTTCCGGTTGCCAAGGAAGAAGGGTATCTGGATGTGGGTATGCTAAATCCCGATGATGTGGCGGCTCGCGAAGCTCTCAAATTTACAGCCACCAAAGTAAACTTGCCTGTAAGGATTTTTGTTGTCACCCCTTCGGATCTACAAGGGGTAATAAATCAATACAAGGTTTTGGCCGGAGAGGTAACCAAAGCTCTGGGCGAATTTGAAAAAGAAGTTGGATTGGCCAGCGCCAAGCCGGAAGCAAAAAAAGTACAAGATCTTACCGCTGAAGGGCCGGTGACTAAAATGGTCTCGGTCATTTTGCGTCATGCCGTGGAGGGAAAAGCCTCTGATATACACATAGAGCCCATGCGGGACGGTCTACGGGTTAGGTTCAGATTGGACGGCATACTTCACACCAGTTTAAATCTTCCTCTGGAGACACATGCCGCCATCATCAGCCGTATAAAAGTAATGACTAATTTAAAAATAGACGAGAATCGTGTGCCGCAGGACGGCCGTTTTCATGCCGAAGTATCCGGACGCGATATAGATTTTCGTGTCTCTACCTTTCCGGCCTCTATGGGTGAAAAAATTGTCATAAGAATTCTGGATTCAGAAGCGGGTGTAAAGAATCTGGAAGATTTGGGGGTTGATGGTCGCAATCTTGATACTCTCAAAGAGGGAATGAAGCGGCCATATGGCATGATTCTAATTACCGGTCCCACCGGTTCCGGAAAATCAACCACCATTTATGCCATGCTTCAGATTTTAAACCAGGAAAAGACAAACATAGTCAGTCTTGAGGATCCGATTGAATACTATATGACGGGCATAAATCAATCCCAGATTCATCCGGAGATAGGTTATGATTTCGCAAACGGGCTTCGCTCTATTTTGCGCCAAGACCCGGATATAATAATGGTGGGGGAGATACGCGACAAAGAAACCGCCGGGCTGGCTATCCACGCGGCTTTGACCGGACATCTTGTTTTATCTACTCTACACACCAATACAGCCATTGGAGTTATACCCCGTTTGATTGATATGGGTGTTGATCCATATTTAATCGCCCCCTCGCTCATAATGGCCGTAGGTCAGCGATTGGCCAGAAAACTGTGCTCGGAATCACGCAAGAAAGTAAAATTAGAGGGCAGGGTGAAGGATATGATTAACGAGGAAATAGTTAAAATGCCAGATGCTACCCAAAAAAACCTTAAAATTCCTGATGAAATATATCAAGCGCAGATCGGCTCCGAGTGCCCCAAGGGCACTCGAGGGAGGATGGGTATTTTTGAGGTTTTGATGATGACGCCGGAGCTGGAGAAAATAATTCTTTCCGAACCGTCCGATGCTAAAATTTCCGAGGAAGCGAAACGGCAAGGAATGATCACTATGAAGCAAGATGGAGTAATGAAGGTGTTAGCCGGCAAAATAGGCTTGGAAGAATTGTTGGAGGTGGTATAATTATTGATATATCGATATTTCGACATATCGAAATTATTAATGACCAACTATAAGTTATCAAAAAATCTAGGCTTCTCCATAGTGGAACTGTTAGTAGTTATCGCCATAATCGGACTTCTGGCCTCCGTTGCTTTTGTTCAGATTGAAAAAGCCAGAGCCAAGGCTCGCGATGCCCAGCGGGAAAAGAACGTTAAAGTTATCCAAGACGCCATGGCTATTTATGTCGCCGGCGCTCAAAATTATCCCTTGGGAGAAAATGTGGTGCTTACCGGCACCGATGCGGTTTCGCAGGCTATCATAAACAGAGACGCTATTTCTAAAATTCCTCAAGACCCCATAAACAGCGGCAATTACCGTTATTTTTATAATTCAGTCGACGGTTCTTCCTACGTCATAATTTATTATCTTGAAACCGATACGATATCGGGCAAAAATATCGGGGTAAATACGGCAGCTCCATAGTTTAATAAATAGCTCTACGTCTAATACTAAAAACTAATGAATAAAAAAGTCTTAATTGTTGATGATGACCCATTTATACTGGACATGTATGTCCTGAAGTTTAAGGAGTCTGGTTTTCAGGTAGATACTGCTCAAGATGGCAAGTCCGGACTTAAAAAGGCTAAGGATACACAGCCAGATGTGGTGTTGTTGGATGTGGTGATGCCCGCCATGGACGGTTTTGATGTCCTGCAGGAGCTTAAAAAAATTATGCCAGCGCCCTTACCTAAAATCATACTCCTGACTAATCTCGGGCAGAAAGAAGATGTTGACCGAGGATTACAATTAGGTGCTGATGACTACATAATAAAAGCTCATTTTACTCCTACCGAAGTCGTCAACAAAGTAAAAAAGGTTCTCGGACTGGAATGATAAATAATCATTGATCAATAATTATTACATGGCCCTAACTAAAGAAAATTTTGAAGAACTCTTAAATCAGGTGGTAAAGCAATCGGCCTCCGATCTGCATATAGCCGTAGGAAGGTATCCGACCCTTCGGATAGACGGGTCTCTCACCCCTCTTCTTAAACAAGAACTGCTCACTCCTGAAATGGCCAAAGAGTTTGTTTTCAACCTGTTGAATGAAGAGCAGAAGACGGTTTTTTTGAAAGAAAAAGAACTAGACCTTTCCTATAATTTTCAAGATAAAGCGCGTTTCCGGGTGAATGTATTTCATCAACGGGGGTTTATGGGAGCCGCTCTTCGCCTTATTCCTAATAAAATAAAATCCTTTCAGGAGCTCGGCCTTCCGCCGCTTCTTCAGGAGATGGCTAAAGGCCAACAAGGTTTTTTTCTGGTGGTAGGCCCCACCGGACATGGCAAATCCACCACCCTGGCCGCCTTTATAGATTATATAAATAATACGCGAGCCGATCACATAATTACAATTGAAGATCCAATTGAATATCTTTTCACCTCGGATAAGGCCACGATTGATCAACGAGAAGTAGGCAACGATACAGGCAGTTTTGCCCGCGCCCTAAAATCCATGTTGCGGGAAGATGTGGATGTGGCCATGGTGGGGGAGATGCGTGATGCTGAAACTATGGCTATGGCGGTTACCGCCGCCGAGACGGGGCATTTGGTACTTTCAACTCTGCACACCAATGATGCATCTCAAACCATTGATCGTATAATTGATACCTTCTCTCCTGCCCAGCAAAACCAGATCAGAGCTCAACTGGCCGCTTCTCTGGTTGGCATTGTCTCCCAGCGTTTAATTCCCAAAAACGGAGGCGGAAGGATTCCAGCCATAGAACTAATGATCGCTAATCCAGCCGTTCGCAATCTCATAAGAGAAAACAAAATTCACCAGCTTAATTTGGTCATCGAGACAAGTTCTGATCAGGGCATGATAAGTCTAAACCGCTCTCTGATAGATTTGGTTAGAAAGGGAGATATAACTATGGAAAATGCAGTCAATTATTCTCTCAATCCCTCAGAACTGCAAACTCTTTTAAGGGGATAATTCCCCGTGTGTTTAAATATTTAAATATTTAAATTGTGCTAAATATCAACCTCCTGCCAATTGCCGAACGAAAGGCTATCCGTCTGGAGCAATGGCGGAGGCTTTTGGTTTTTTTAAGTATTTTGTTGGGGATTGTTTTGATTTTTGCTTCAGTTCTTCTTTTACCATCTTTTTTACCTATGTTTTTTGAACAAAGGGAACTGCAAAGATTTATAAAACTTGAAGATGAGAACTATAAAAAGCTGAAAATAGATCAGACAGTCAAGGAAGTTAAGTCTCTAAATGGCCGGTTGGCTTCCATAAAAAGTTTTATACAGACATCATCCCAGACCTCTATGCTTATAGAAGAAATAAAGCAAATGGCCGGCCCAAACATAAGCATACGGCAGATAAACTTATCTGATGGGGGCGCGGTTTCCATAAGCGGCACCGCTTTGGGCAGAAAAGAGCTTCTCCTTTTTGAAGATGAGCTTAAAAAATCTGGTCACTTTGATAAGATAAGCTCACCTCTCTCCGACATTATCCGGGGCGCGGCCAGTTTTACCATACAGGGTCTCCTGAGAGTTAAATAGTTATAAGTTTTTATTTGTATGAAGTATTTCTTCCATCACAAGATTTTTGCCACCTCTTTAATAGCCGTCATTCTGCTAATTTCTTTGGTCTGGTCTTTCTGGAAGCTAAATAGTCTAGCTGTCAGCTTGAGAACTAAATTAAACGAGATCCATGCCGAAGTTTTTTTTGCTGAACATGAGCGCAAGGCTATACGTCTGGCCGAAGCTACTATGGGAGAGCGCTCGGATGATCTGGCTCGGATCAATAAAGTTCTTATAAATAAGGAAAAGCCGGTTGATTTTGTGGAAGACTTGGAAGGTTTAGCCAAGGCATCCGGCAATCTTTTTGTAATAGATTTGGATGAAAATAAAAGCGGCGAAAGCAAGGATTTATTTTTCCGTCTGGCGGTGGACGGAACTGAAAAGTCGGTCATGCGCTATCTCAAAGCGCTTGAACTTATGCCCTATAAAATATCTATAAAGGAGCTGGCCCTTCAGCAGATTGATTCGGGTAAAACTACTCATCGTCTAAGCCTTTTAATAAGCGCAGAGACATTATAAAATTTATGACAACTTCCTTGTCTAAAACTTCCAGTAAGCAGTTGCGCGATAATATCTTATTTTGCGGCATAATAATTTTGTTTTTGTTTTTAGTTTTTTCCATTTTTTGGGCGGATTATGTTTATTATAAAGTAAATTTTCGGGAACTTGGCTTACCTCCGGCAAAGTTATCTGGTCGAATCTTAACCCCAGAAGACATAGATGAGGTAGTGAGTCTGCTTGATAAAAGGTCTGTGGCGTTGCAAGATACACTACAAAAGAAGTAATATAAATAACAATATGAAATACGAATTACCAAAATTAAACTATGCTTATAATGCGCTGGAGTCCTATATAGATGCGCAAACGATGGAAATACATTATACGAAGCACCATCAGGCTTATATAAATAATCTAAATGCCGTTTTGGAGGCAAACCCGGCTATTGCTGATAAGCCGCTGGAAGAGCTTATGAAAGAATTGGCGGGACTTGCCATAAGCGAAGCAGACAAAACCAAGCTTAAAAATAATGGAGGCGGACATCTGAACCACTCCCTTTTTTGGGAGCTTATGGATCCCGCAAATTCAAAAAACGAGACTCTAATAGAAGAAATAAATCAGACCTTTGGTTCGGTGGAGGAATTTAAAAAATTATTCAACCAAACCGCAGCTGGCCATTTCGGCAGTGGCTGGACATGGCTTGCCCGTGATGAGGCTGGAAAACTACAGGTATATTCTTTGCCTAACCAAGACTCTCCTTATCTAAAAAATCACACACCCATAATTGGGTTAGATATCTGGGAACACGCTTATTATCTCAAATATCAAAACCGCCGCGTGGAATATATTGAGAACTGGTGGAAGGTGGTTAAAATAGTGGGTTAAAAAATATTTTGGCAAAGTTAAAAGGAGATCCGTTTGGGTCTCCTTTTTGTTGTTGGTTCTGGTCCGGTTATTTTTTCTTGAGAAGCCGTTTGACAATATCCTTCTCGTTCTGCTTGGCCACACGGATCCGATTGTACTCTGCTGACATCTTGGAGAACGTTTCCTTCGTGGTGAAGAAAATAATTCCAGACGGGCATGATGTTCCATACTGGGTGCCACCGATCGAGTAGCGGACGAGGAGACGATTCTCCTCGATGCCGACCACCGTTATGGTGCCTCCGTGCTGAATGCCGCAGGACTCGCCGTAGCCGAAGTCGTTGTTGCCGCTCTTGACTGGCTCGGGGTTCTTCACGTCCACCCACGTCCAACCCGGAACGGTCGCCGTGTCGCCCTTCTTGACCTCCTGAGCCCAAGCCAGCGAGGGAATCAGCAGGGCCACTGTGAACAGCGAAATGATTATGCGTTTCATCATCTTTTCCTTTCTCCTTAGAGTGATAGTTCACGAGCAACTGCACAGATATATATGGCGGTTTTTCACTCCTTTCTAGGCGTAAGAATCCACCTTTATTCCTAAACCGGTTAGTGTGGTTGATCGCCTCCCGTGGTTTTTTACAACCCCGGAGCTTGCTATCGGTGCAATCGGCTTTATACCTAACGATGAAAAATGATTCTTGACCACTTTTCCCAATAAAACGATAAAAACTGCCCCCTCAACTATTCCAATCATTGTTTCCTTTCCCCTTTGAGTAAAACTTCTTGCCAATTTTTTCAAACAGCGATCTTGAATACAAAATAACATATAGACACCATAAAGTCAATGCAACAAAAAATCAGCACATGTGCTGATTTTTTGTTTGTATGCCCCCACGAGGAATCGAACCTCGATATCCAGCTTAGAAGTCTGGAGTTCTGTCCATTGAACTATGGGGGCAAAATTATTTTTTAAAGTAATCCAAAATTTTACTTTTGGGAATTTCTTTCTGCTCTCTAGTTTGCAAATTCTTTATTGAAACCATTCCTTTTTTCTTTTCTTCCTCGCCGTAAATTAAAACAAAAGGAAATTCTTTTTTTAGGGCGTAAGCAAACTGGGCTTGCATGGTATCTTCTTTGCCAAGATAAAATTCTGTGCCTATGCCGGCCCCACGTAGATCATTAACAATTTCGGTATAGTTTTGGATGTCTTCAAGCAATCTTAAAACCAAAACTCTGGCAGTATTTTTTTCTTTCAGAAGTCCGCCAGCTGGCGGAGCAAGTTTATTCCAAGCTGTCATCAGACGGTCAACTCCCAGCGATACTCCCACAGCCGGAATTTTTTGGCCAGTGAAGGATTCAATCAGATTATCATATCTTCCTCCGGAGAAGAAAGAACCTATTTCTGGGTAGTCGTTGAGAATGGTTTCAAACACAGTACCCGTGTAATACGCAAGACCTCTTACGATTGCGCCGTCATATTTTATATTTCTTTCATCAACCCCAAGTCCCACCAGAAGTTTTTTAAGGTTGTTATATTTTGAATCTGAAGACGGCTCTCCAGTTATCTCTTTTATATAATCTTTAACCCGTTTTTCTTTAAGGCCGGATATTAAATTTATTCTCTTCTCCCATTCTTCGGGGGCGAGCTTCTCCTTCTTATCTACTTCAATCAAAGTAGGAATTTGCTGCTCGCGAGCTACTCCGTATTTTTCAAGCATGGCGGTGGCCTCATCCCGAAAATTTATTTTGATGGTAAACTTATCCAGCCCCAGTTTTTTTAAAAACTGATACATGAAAGAAATTATTTCTGCGTCGGCTTCCAGAAGAGGGGAGCCGACAATATCTACATCGGCTTGGGTAAATTCTCTGTATCGTCCAGCCTGTTGTCTCTCCCCCCGCCATACTTTCCCTATTTCATAGCGTCTAAACGGCTTGGGTATTTCAGGGTTAGCGGCTAGGAATCTGGCGAGAGGAACTGTCAGATCAAAACGAAGAGAGGTGTCTGAAAGTTCTTCAGATTCGTCTCTAGCCCCCTTAACATTAAAAATAATTTTGGAGGCCGTCTCTTCTCCTCCGGTAAGAACTTCTGTTTTTTGCACGGACGAGGTTTCCAGCGGATCAAAACCGAAACTTTCGGCAGTCTGGCGAAATGTGTCGATTAAGTTTTGTTTGGCGGCCATCTCCGAAAATCCGTAGTCGCGAAAACCGCCCGGTAAATCCGGTTTAATTTTTTTCTTTTCAGGCGTTTCTTTCGTATCCATAAATTGATTATACCCCGAAATCAGCCATTTTACAAATCGGGTAAATTTGGTATAATTAAAGTGTTTATGTGGCGGCTATGGTGTAGTGGCAGCACAGCAGCTTGTGGAGCTGTTTGCACGGGTTCGAATCCCGTTAGCCGCCCACACCTATCTTAAAAGCGACCCAACATTGGGTCGCTTTTGGACAGATTACGAAAAATTTGAACCTACTCCCTATCATAACAAGTCTCGGTGTTGTTGGCATAGCCAAAAGGCATGCCGGAATTTAAAGGAAGACAACCAACTCCGGTGCCGTTGAATTGATTTATGGCGCCAGACGGATCGGTGGTGTCCGAATCTCCGCCCAGAGCGGAATTATTTTTATCTTCCAGAGTTGCTCCTAAGTGAAAAGTTTGGGGGAGCGGGGTATTGGGGGTGGCGTAAATATAGCATGGTCCTTGGGGATCGCGGGTGATTTGAGAGATTGATCCTCTATTTACCAAACGTTGCAAGCCATAATGTTCGTCGTCACCAGTGGTCGGGGGATTATTGCAAACAGTGGTGGCTATTGGATAATTGCGAAATTCAGTAAAGTAAAGTTCCAAGGCGGTTTCCAATTGTTTGAGAGCGGTGATTCTCTGTATGTTGCGGGCATTAGTTCTGGCCGAATTCATAGAAGTTAAAATAGTTGCGGCCAAGAGGCCCATTATAGCAATAACAACGAGGAGCTCAATCAGAGAAAAACCATTTCTGCGGTTCTTTTTTGTGGCCTCGGTTTTACTCATCTTTTCTCTTATGATTATCCAAATGTTCCTCCACGGGCATTATTAACTCAAGCTCTTTCCCTTTTCTCCATATTTTTACCGGTATTTTTTCACCGAAAGAAACTTTCTCCAGAACATCTTCGATGGTCGTCTTGTCGTCAATCAGGGTATTGTTTAGGGCTACGATAACGTCCGCTTCTTTTAGACCGGCTCTGGCTGCGGCAGAATTGGGAACAATGGCCGGTCTTCCTGGTATGCCTTCCCGAAGAACCAAAACTCCATGGTCAACCGCCAGACGAAATCTTTTGGCTACCAGTGGATTTACTGGCAGATAGCGTATTCCCAGAAAAGGCCGCCTGATCCGTCCGTATTTTTTAAGCTCGGCCAGATCTCGCGTAACTTTGTTTATGGGAATCGCGAAACCGATATTCTGCGCCCCGAAAACAACAGCCGAATTTATGCCTATGGCTTCTCCTTTTAGATTAACCATCGGTCCGCCGGAATTTCCCGGGTTTATGGCTGCATCGGTTTGGATAAGGCCGCGCAGTCTTTCCGAATGGCCTTCCATATCCGTCATGGCGGTAATAAACCTGGAAAGACCCGAGACAATGCCGGCTGATACAGTGTTCTGAAATTCTCCCAAAGCGGTCCCGACCGTTAAAACGCTTTGTCCGAGTTGTATCTCGTCTGAATCTCCCAAAGCAACAACCGCTAGATCACCGGCCTCAATTTTTAAAACCGCGACATCATTTAAGGAATCTCTCGCAAGTACCCTAGCCTTGTAAGTATCTTCAGAGGTTGTGGTTATATCGTATTCAGCTTCGTGATCGTGGACGACGTGTTTGTTGGTAATTATCAAACCCGAGGCATCAACAATAAATCCTGAACCGCCTCCAACTTTTACCTTGCCAGTGTGGGTATGGGGGAGAGCCTCCTCCGGAGGAGGAAGATCCATGTGGTCGCCGTGCGGCACCATCATCTCCTGCGGATGTTCCTTTAGTAGTTCATCGTAATCTTTGCCTACAGTAATGCTTACCACCGCCGGCATTACTTTTTTTACGACAGCTATAACTTGTTCTTCGTGGGTCATAAGTTTTTAGGAATTAGATTATAGGATAATTATATAGGAGCTGGAAAAAGAAGCAATTTTGTGTTAAAGTCTGCTTGTCGGAGAGCCCTCGTAGTTCAATGGACAGAACAGCACACTCCTAACGTGCGGATCCAAGTTCGATTCTTGGCGAGGGCAAAAAGGTCGTTAAATAAATTTATAATAAAATGTTGTTAGCAAACATAAGCAGAATGTGGGGTAATTGGGCAGAGCCGCTTCCAATGCTTGGTTTTGTCCTTGGAGGTTTGGGCCTCTTAATATTGGTTGCTTGGTCCATATACTGGAAAGGTTTGGCCTTGTGGAAAGCATCCAAAGATCACAATAAGGTTTGGTTTGTGGTTTTTCTCTTAGTGAACACACTTGGTATTCTGGAGATACTGTATCTCTACGTGTTCACCCGCCGCAAGCATAAGTAAATTTTCAATTGTTTGTTCAATAGTTTAGTGATAATCTTTCCTGATAAGAAAGAGCTTTGTTGATTTGAGGGCCTATATCCAAAGCGATATAGACCCGTCGCTCGGAAAAAATAATTGCAAGCACTTTTTTTATTCCTCGCTAGGGCCTATAGTGAAGCGGCATCACGGATCCATGGCATGGATCAAGTCGGGGTTCGACTCCCCGTAGGTCCATTTCACACCAAAAACCTCCGTACAATGCGGAGGTTTTTGGTTTTTCTGCAATACGCAATAAAAAAGCAGCCAATTTTCCGGCTGCAAGTTTATTTTTTATTTTTATACTTTTTTCAGTGACTTTTTGAGTGCGGTCAACGCCTCTGTGTGTTCTTTTTTATCCAAATGAGGATATTTCAACGGGAGTCTTTGTAGGTGGTCTATCACTACTTCTCCAACGACCAATTTGGCAAACCATTTGTGGTTTGTGGGAACACCACCATACCACGGGCAGGATTTAGTGCTGGTGGCGCCAATGGCTTGGCTGTAAACCAGCATATAGTCTTCCCAAAAACCTCTTTCATAAACATCCCGCATAGAAAACTTCCAATTTTTAGTATTGTCCTCAATTCTTTCCAGTAATCTTTTCTCCTGCTCTTCCTTGGATATATGCAGAAAAAATTTAAGTACGACAACTCCGTTTTCGGTAAGATAGCGTTCAAAATCTAGAATCTGTCTGAAGCGATTCACCCAAATCCTGTCGCGTAGCGCCAAAGAGAGATTCTGTTTTGCCAGAAGCTCGTGGTGTACTCTAACCACACCTACTTCCTCGTAGTGGGAGCGGTTGAAAATTACGATTTCGCCTCTGGCCGGAACGCGTACGGCGTATCTTCGCAAAAAATCTTGTTTAAGCTCTTCTACGCAAGGAGCCTTGAAACTATGAACTCGGCAACCGGCGGGATTTAGTCCGTGCATGAGGTATTTACTCAAGCTGTCTTTGCCGGAGGTGTCCATTCCTTGCAGGATGATCAAAAGACCGTATTGTCCTTGAGCGAAAAGTATATCTTGCAATCTTCGCAGCTCTACTAAATTTTCCTCTAACTTTTGCACAACATCTTCTTTGCTTTTAAACCGGTCTGTAAAATCTGGGTCCAGTTTTCGCAGATCAAAATTTTCATCACCACATCTTACCAAAAATCTTTTGGTGTCCACAGCGGCTCCTTGTTTCGGGTTTGAACCATCCTACACCAATTTCAAAAACCTGATTTTAATAATACAATATATTGCTTAATAAAGCAAGACATAGCCGTCTTCCAAGTTCAAAAAACCCTGCTCTATGCAGGGTTTTTGGTAAGCTATTTTACGGTCTCAAGAAAAATTCTTTGTCTAACTGGGCAAGAGCATCAACTATTCCGGTATAGGCCAGTTCGGCGGAGGAAGCCATGGTAGGTCCAATAAACCCTTGTCGTCTCCATTCTTCGGCCTTTTGCTGGATTTTCAGACGGGTTGCGTCCCAGACGGTATTACCAAACATATCTACATATTCTTTAGTGAATTTTCCATAAGGGTCAACAGAAAAAGCGAGACATGATATCAGTGGTAAACAGTAGGGGCCGGTGACGGGAGTATTGATAGCCACGGGCATAATAGGCATAATGTGTGAGCCGCGGGCGTCTCCAGCTACGAAATGTCCCAGCATAAAGGGCTCGGTTATTTCCTCCGGCGCGGGGAACATACCCTGGGTTCTTACTATCGCTATAGGATCGTCTTTGCCGGTATATTTTCCGGCTATGTTGTGCAATCTAGTGGCGGACACTGAAACTATTTGCTCGGTAGGTGAGTAGCGGGAATGTATAGATTCAACTGCGAAGCGGTCTGGATTTTGCAGGAGCACGGCTATATCCCAAATTCTTTCCGGAGCTTCCAATTTTATAATTTTGTCTCCATCTTTGTTGTCCATATCTATGATAGTGAAGACAAAACCTTTATGTAGTTTAGGACTAAGCAAAATACCGCCGTTATGCATAGGGTCGCCAAAGACAGAATAAAAAGGGTAGTTGTAAGTTCCGGGACCGCATTTGTCTGCGGCAAAAACCAGAAAAGCTTCGGCCGGACGGTCTTTGGATTCGGTGTCGCGATTAAATTCAATTTCTGCCACCGCGGGTCCCGCGCCGCGGATATTTCCGGAGGGAGCATCTACGAGCAAATCTTGCCCGGCGCCATAAAGCCCGTCCTCTTTGGCTAATTTGGTCGCGGCCAGAAAAACATCCCAAGCAAATTTGTGCACTTCCGGCGATCCGGTTCCGAAGTGATGGCTCATGGTCAAGCAGATATCATCACCGGTGTAGCTTACCATTCCGTCTATAAGTAAACTCTTTTGGACAGCCTCGTCCACGTGTCTCTTAGCTTCATTTATCATTTTCTCGGACGGCTTGGTGTGCCCGCCGATAGAGCCGACATCGGCTTTGATTGCCGATATTGTAATTTTTGTCATGAAAATTTAGAAAATTATTATTATGTTTGGAGAGCAGGATACGAACTAGTATCAATTTAGCGGAGACAATTTTGACAATATTCAAGGCGCGAGGAGGAAATCGCAGCTTGAGCTGCCTTTCCGACGAGTAACGCCGAAGATTGTCAAAATTGTCCCGCCCTCTGGGGAAGCTAAAAAATGGTTGATTTCTTTGTTACTCCTCCTCGCTGTGTCTATCGACACACCTTCGTCGTCGTGTCGCGAAATCATCTCATTTTTTAGCTTCTAAGCTTGATTCTGGTTC
>JAUYPW010000005.1 GCA_030697525.1 bacterium | reverse complement strand
GTGGTGGTGGCGTTTAATTCATTTTGAGGTATAGCCAGGGCCGAGCCCAACATCTTGAAAATAATTTCATCAATTGTAAGCGTTCTTGCCATAATCTCTCGAATAGAATTTTGGGTGGTAGGATCGGCTAAGAAGGAGACCCACTCGTCTAAATATTTTTCTTTGTTATTGGCCGGATCAAAGATGGCAGAATTATTATCCAGAAAAATCTTGTGGTTGTTTAGAGTGAAAGCGCTGGCATCTATTAGTCCTTGCGTTTGATAATTTCCGGACACACCCGGCAAGCTGTTTAAATTAAGATTGTTTAAACCAGCAATTTTGCGACCAGCATCATTAGCTGATTCATATATAGTGGTGGAAAAATCATTTAAATTATTTTCTACAAACCCATAAAGAGTGATTTCCGGCAAAGGAAGACCAAGTGTAGCCGAGTTTAGAGAACTACGAAGAGTGGCCAAGCCAATGGAGGCTGTAGATCCCTGCAGGTCTTCCTCGTCTTTAATAAGATTAAGCAGTTTTTCCATAAGCTGGATTCTTATGGTCTGTATCTGTTGTTTTTGTTTGAAGCCATCGCGAAAAGTAGCAAAATCTACTTGGGATACGACATGCGACTCTCTGGACAGCTCTAAAGCGCCTTCCCGCAATTGCCCGACTATTCCCTGATAGGTAAGAGACGGCGCTCGCAATTCTTCACCAGGAATCTGGCCGGGAAAAGATTGCTCCGACCCCACGGATGACAGATTGGAAGCCATATTATTTAAGGCCGGTATCAAAATATTTTTATCCAAATAAGCCATAGCCAAATTAGCCTTGGCGATAAGTTCGAGAATAGGGCTTGGAGGGTTTAGGGGGTTTGTAAATTCATCCCCTGTTTTTGTGGCCTCCTTATCAATGGCGCTTGCCAACTCGCTCTGGAAAATACCCTTAGACCTTCCTCCGCTTCCCCCAACAATCCGGTTTATGGTGGCGTTTATGGTGGCAGAAATAAGATTGTCCATTTCTGTGGCTACTGTAGCCTGGTCAATCCCCGAGCCAATAACCTTGTTAAGCATGAAAGCTGTTGTTTGACCCGGAGTTCTTACTACTTTGTCTATACTGCACTGCTCCCAGCCTGTACCTTTTTCTTTTATGGCATTTTCCCGTTTGAAGTCATCGTAAATCTCCTTAAAGGCCTCTTTGGTCTCTTTTTCAAGTCCTGTTTGTCTGGAGTCTGTCTTTAATTCGCGCAGGTGATTAATTGTTGCCTGATCTCTGATAGGTAAACAATCTCGATATTCATCCGTGGTAAATCCCAGAAATCCTCCTCCGGCTAGAAATCCTTTCTCAAAACCCTCTCGGGCTTCTGTTTCGGCCAAGACTTTGGCATCCAGGGCAATTAAGTACGCCCCGTAAGGATTGTTTTGCGGCTCAAGCGCGAAACGCAAAAAGGCTGGCCAACCGCCGGCAAAATTTTCCTGAAGAGCTCTATAGTCATATTTAACCTGTTTGACTATGTCCGTGGCGGTGCATCCAAGTTGTCTTTGCAGAGCACTGGAATCGTCCGGGTAGCCGTAAGGAGTGGAAAGTCTTATTTTAAGAAATCTCTGGAAACCGACTCCTCCGCAGAGATTTACATTTGTTAATTTGTTTAAGAAAATACCCGCCTCTTGGTCTAATTCCTGACGAAGAGATTGTTTGAAATTTCCCACAAAGCCGACATTGCTTCGGTTGGTTACCGGATCATATCCCTGGATCCAAGTGACGATGCTTGTGGTAAGAGAGCGAATCATCATAGCGGAAGTGGCTCGTACAAAGGGTTTCAGCAAACATTCTTTATTAAAAAATTTTTTTTGGAAATCTTCCAGAGCGCCACCTTTTTTGATAGCAACATCTTGCACACTTTTTTTACCAAAGACGCTCTTGAAAAAATTCTTTGCCGCTGTACCGGCGCCTGGTATGAAAGCATCCAGGGCTTTAACAGCCCCTTCTCCAATGGCCTTCCCCGTGGCTATTGCTAATTTTTTACCAATCTTCTTCAGAGCATCTTTAGCCATCTTGATTCCTAGCTGCATGGCGACCTGTCCTATCGATCCACTTATGTCCTTACAAACATCATCTCCTTTTTGAAGAGTACCCAAAATTTCGCCTATGGCGGCATCCGGTTTTTGATTCGCCCCTCGGAATGCATCTGTTATCAGGCTACCATCTGGGGCTGTGACAGGTGTCAGGGTTCTGGATACATCTACTTGTCCTCTAAGTTGGCTCTCTCTTTGGGCGCTCACATCTCTGGATAAATCCACTTTAATGCCACCGACTTGAGCCAAAGCGGTAAGAGGAATAGAAAAATTAAACAAACTAAAACTCGCAAGAGTCAGAGTGGCAATATATTTTTGTATTCGGTGATTTGTGAACAAATCCTACAGTGTCATTCTGAGCGGAGCGAAGAATCTCTAGAGATTCTTCGCTATGTTCAGGATGACGAAAATGGTTACCCCTCCAATTCCTGGCTCAACTCTTCATAAAATTTTGCGGCTTGTATTTTTAAGTCAATTCGGGCAGGAATCACAGCCAGAGCGGCGGCAGGATCCTGCTCCGCTTTTTCCAGTACAGCCAGTTGCCGCGCCGACTCTTCCATAAGCCAGACCATTTTTCCATGCAGGTCGGCGAAATTTTCCGGAATGGACATTTCTCTTAAATCTTTGGCTGTTTTTTCGGCAAGTTCCCGATAAGGCTCCAATTCTTTAAACCTTTCTTTGTTTTGTGACTCAACTATAGCCAGAAAAAGATCAAGGTCGTCTTCTTCGGGGGCACGGCTGGAATAATTATTCATAATAGACACAAGCCTGCCAACATATTCTTTTATAGTCTTTGTGTCTTTATTGTTTTCAAGTATAAGTCCGTCCACTTTCTCCAGCTTGTCTATGGCCTTAGCGGGAATAAATCCTGTTTTCAGGAAAGCTTCCACTTTTTGAGCAACAGCCGTGTCGGGATTGCCCGAACGTTCTTGATTAAGCAGGGTGGCCATCCCGCCGTTTCGCATAAATTCTTCAAAAATAATTTGGGTCAAATTTTGTTCTGGTTGGGGTTCTTCTACGGAAGGACCAGTCAATCTGTCGTCTGGGCCAGCAAGAGCTGGATTTCGGCCGAGTTTTATCTCTTCTCCGTCGCTCGCGCCATCTCCGTCGGAGTCGGGGTTTACGGAATCTGTTTTATAAAGCTCTTCTTCCCAGTTTTGCAGACCATCGTTGTCAGTATCCAGCAATAACGAATTAGTAGCTTTTACAATTTGGGGTATATCCTTTTTCTTCTTGTGAAAAATTGCCGGAAATACAAACACGGCCGACGTTAAACTTGCGGTTAATATCAAACCAGCCCAGATGAGCGCTTTGCTGGAGTAATTTCTACTTAAAACAGCTGTGGTTTTTGCCACAGCTGTATTTTAACATTTTTTATAGATAAAAACTTAGAGGTTATCCCCAGTTTTTATACAATTTTTCCAAAGTTTTTAGTAAGAGATGTCCACTGCTCAACACTTAACTCCTCGGGGCGCGATTTCTCTCCTATCCCAGCTGATTTAAGCATCTTTCTAGCTTCAGCCTTATCCCCCGCCAGAACCGATAGGGTGTTTATGAGCATCTTTCTCTTGCTGGAGAAAGCTATTTTGACGATTTTAAAGAATTCGTCTGACGAGATTTCATTTTTGACAAAAAAATCATCCGAAATTTGGCTTATTTTAATAATAGCCGAATCAACTTTGGGTTTAGGCCAGAAGCAATCGGCGGGAACTTTTTTGATAATCTCCGGTTTACCAAAAACCTGAACCGAAATGGCAAGTAAATTCATATGTGGGGGTTTAGCGCAAACTCTCTCTGCCACTTCTTTTTGTATGGTTAGAACGATTGCCTGTGGCCTGGGTTCTTGCTCGAGTAAAACACGGATGAGGCGAGATGTTAGGTAATAAGGAATGTTTGAGACTAGCTTAAAGGAATTAGGCTGTAGGTTGTAGGCGGAGTAAATTTTAGAAAAATTCTTTAGGAAATCACCTTCAATAATTTCTAGATTTTTATGTTTCTGCGCCAAAGGACGGAGATATTGGACAATCAAGTTTTTGTCCTTTTCAACCGCGATTACTTTTTTGGCTTTTTGGGCCAACTCTTTTGTTAAAATTCCGGTTCCTGCTCCCACTTCTAAAACCACATCCGAGTCTTTTAGTTCGGCAGTTTTTAGCATAGTAGATATTACCCAAGGACAACGTGTGAAATTTTGACCGAGAAGTTTGTTGGGTATCATATTTCTATTATTCCAATTTCATCATCGTCCCTGACCTCTATTAAATCCTCTGGTATCTCCGATAAAAATCTTGAAGGAGGATTGGCCTGGATTGATCCAAATTGGGTCCGGCGCAAGGCAAATGACAAAAACACTTTTTCTTTGGCTCGAGTCAGGCCCACATAACAGAGTCGACGCTCTTCCTCAATCTCCATGGGGTTAAAAATAGACCTTGAGTGAGGCAGTACGCCATCCTCCATTCCAACCATAAAGACTACGGGAAACTCCAACCCCTTGGCCGCATGCAAGGTCATGAGTGTAACGGAATTGGGGTTTGGCCTCTTATCGGTCATACTCTCCGTATCAGACATCAAAGATACATCTTCCAAAAGTTTTTCAAGTCCTTTGGGTGGCTCTAGCTCATCATATTTTCTGGCCAGGTTTACTAATTCTTGCACGTTCTCCCACCGCTCGTCGCTGTTGGTGGCATAATCTTCCAAATAGTCCTTGAATTTTATTTCATCCAATATCTGTTTAAGGAGGATTGTGGGGACTGTTTTGGCGGTCTCCGTCCTAAATTTAGATATAAGTTTATCAAATATATCCGCTCCTCCCGACTGAAGTTGCTGCATACTAGTTTGATACGTTTGCAAGTAATTAAGAAGAGCTTTCTTGCCTACTCCTCTCGGCGGGATATTTATTATCCTCTTCAGGCTTAATAAATCGCTTGCGTTGAGTAAAAGACGCAGGTAACCGAGAACATCCTTTACTTCTTTTCTTTGGTAAAACCGCACCCCGCCAACTATCTTATAGGGGATATTCTTCTCCAGCAGGGCGTCTTCTAAAACTCTGGATTGGGAATTTGTCCTATAGAGAATAGCTAAATCTTTAGGAGTGTGTCCTCTTTTAATCAGATCGTACAATTGATTGCAGACAAATTCTGCTTCAATTCTTTCATTCTCCAGCACCGCGAGCTGGATTTTTTCTCCCCTGTCTTTCTCAGTCCATAAAGTTTTTTCTTTTTGTAAAGAATTTTGGGAAATTATGGCCCTGGCGGTATCAAGTATTGTTTGTGTGGATCGGTAGTTTTGATCAAGAATCACAACCTTGGCGTTCGGCCAATCTTTTTCGAAATTCAGGATGTTACGGAAGTCCGCACCTCTAAACCCATAAATGGCCTGAGCGTCGTCTCCCACGACGGCTAGATTTTTATGTCCTTGAGCCAGTTTGTTTACGAAAACATACTGGGCTTGATTTACGTCTTGATATTCGTCTACGCAGATATATTCAAACTGCTGGTGGTAATGAGCAAGGACTGGCGGGTGTTTTTCAAAAAGCAGACAGGAGTTTAAGAGCAGATCATCAAAGTCCATGGCGTTGGATTTGCGTAGATGATTTTGATAGCTTTCATACACTTTATGAAGTATTTTTGGGAAAAACTCTGAAATTGAAGGGCTTTGTAGAAATAATTCGGGAGTGGTGAGCTCGCTTTTCAAACGGGACACCGAGCTCAAAAGAAGACTGGGAGAAAATTGTTTCGGATTAATTTCCAGCTCTTTCATAACCTCTTTTATTAAAGAAACAGAATCGTCATCGTCAAAAATAGTAAAATTTTGAGAATAGCCCATTTTGACGGCATGAGTTCGCAAGATTCGAAGGGCTAAAGAATGAAAAGTGCCTACGAAAAGTAGCTTGTAGTTTGTAGCTTGTAGCTTGTCAGTTAAGAGAATGGAAATCCTGTTTCTCATCTCCTCCGCGGCTTTGTTGGTAAAAGTTATGGCAATGATATTTTCGGGGCGCACTCCTTTATGTATAAGATAGGCAATGCGTGAGGTTACGGTTTTGGTTTTGCCGGATCCAGGACCTGCCAATATCAAAATAGGTCCTTCAGTGGCAAGGACCGCTTCTCTTTGTTTGGTGTTTAGAGTTTGCAATAAATTCTCCATATTTTGATAGCCTAACATGGGTCCTTGCTTGCAGCTAATCTGGGGATAACTTACCTTGACCCAACCCTGTTTTTGAGGTATCATACCCCTTGAGCGAATAGTCGCTTTTTTGTTTGAGTAATTTACTGTTAAAATGGCTCAAAAATAGCTTATCTAGGCCTCTTTTTCATAAAGAGGGGTTTAATTCAATCTTAGTTATAATCATTTTAACCGGCTTTTTAGTGTTTCCTGTAAAGAACGCCAAAGCCGGTTTTTTTGATAGTCTTAAAAAGATTTTTATCGGGGAAGAAATTGAATCTCTGGAAACTTCTTCGGCGGCCATATCACTTCCTCTGCTTGGGAGCCAAAATACCCTATCTTCGGGTATGGGCGGGCCGGTCAACTCAAGTCCCGATACTAGTCTTGCAATTACTCAAGACAGTGCTCTGGTTGCTAGTAGAAATCCAGCCGGTATTCTCCCTCCGCCGGAAGTCGGCCAGATCACAGTTTATACTGTAGTGGCCGGCGATACGCCGGGGTCTATTGCCGATCGTTTCGGTATCTCTTTAAATACGCTTCTTTGGGCAAATGAAATCCGCAATGCTCGTTCTATAAAGATTGGCGATTCTCTGGTCATTCTACCCGTCTCTGGAGTCCGGCACGAAGTTAAAAAAGGAGAGACGGTAGGATCCATAGCCAAAAAATTCAAACCGAGAAATGAAGAAGACTTTGATAGTTTTGTCAACGATATTTTGAGCTATAACGGTCTATCTATGGACGAGGATCTTGAAACAGGAAGAGAGATTATAATTCCTGAAGGAGAGGTCAATATCCCTTCCTCGCCGGCTCGCCCCAAGGGGATTATTTCTAGGTTTGCTAATCTCCCGGAATTTATAGGTTATTACTTGCGCCCAATATTTGGCGGGCGTAAAAGTCAGGGAATCCACGGTTACAACGGAATAGATCTAGCCAACTCCTGCGGAACTCCTGTACTAGCTACGGCGCCCGGTCAAGTTATAATCAGTAAGTCCTCGGGTTGGAATACCGGATACGGCAAGTACGCCGCTATTTCTCATGCAAACAATACTCAATCTCTCTATGGCCACATGAGCAAGGTTTTTATTCAGGCTGGCCAATCGGTCAACCAGGGTGAAGCCATTGGTCTCGTGGGTTCAACCGGCCGCTCTACAGGGTGTCATCTTCATTTCGAAATCCGAGGAGCGAGAAACCCGTTTTAGAAAATATTTAAATATCTAAACATTTTGTTTGGGTCTGAACAGCAGGGCCTCGGAAAGATTATCTGGAGAAATTTCTTCCAGCCCCGCTAGATCAGCTATGGTGCGGGCAACCTTAAGCAGGCGATGGTAAGAGCGGGCTGACAGTTTATATTTGTCGTAAGCCATCTGCAGGACCGATCTTAAGTGATCGGTTTTTATATTCTTTTTTATTTCTGTTAGTCTCATTTCCGAATTTGTCTTGATGTCTGAATTGCGGAAGCGTCTGGCCTGAATCAGCCGGGCGTTGGCTACCCCTTCCCTTATTTTGCTTGAGGGGGTTCCTTCAGCTGAAGTTATTTTTTCAAAATTCTGGGACGCAACCTCAACGTGTAAGTCAATTCTATCTATCAACGGTCCGGAAATCTTACGGCGGTATTTAGCAACTACCGATGGAGGGCATACACACTCCTGTCGAGGGTTGTCAAAATTACCGCAGGGGCAAGGGTTCATCGCGGCAACCAAAATAAATTTGGCTGGGAAAGTTTGGGTGCTGTAGGCGCGCGCTACCGTCACTACTCTATCCTCCAGGGGTTGACGAAGAGCTTCGATAACTCGCCTATCGAATTCTGGAAATTCGTCCAGGAACAATACCCCGCGATGCGCCAGAGTTATTTCTCCGGGTCTTGGATAAGTTCCGCCACCTATTATGGAAACATGTGATGATGTGTGGTGTGGCTGGCGAAACGGCCGCGTAGTTAAGAAAGATGAATTTTCATTAAGGAGGCCGGTTACGCTATATATCTTGGTGACTTCCAGTGATTCTTCAAAAGCTAAAGGGGGGAGGATAGAAATTAGAGCCTGGGCAAGTAGGGTTTTTCCTGAACCCGGAGGTCCGTGCATAAGAACATTGTGTCCTCCGGCCGCGGCTATCTCCAATGCTCTCTTGGCGGTTTCCTGGCCCTTTATGTCTTTGAAATCAACTTGGTGTGCTATCTCTTCGTTCCCCTCTTTTATCGTCTTAGACACACGATTTAATTCTCTGGAACCGGCCAAAAATTCCACAACCTCGCCTAGACTGCCGGCTTCCAGTATTTCCAAATTTTCTAAAATAGATGCCTCCTGTCCGTTGCCTTTGGGCAGAATTATTTTTTTAAAACCGGCAACCTGGGCGGCGATAGCTATTGGCAGGACTCCGGTTACTTTTCTCAAACTACCGTCCAGCCCCAATTCTCCTAAAAATAACTTATCGGAGGAATCAAAGCTAAGCTGGTTTGATGCAAGAAGATACCCCAGTGCTATGGGCAAATCAAAAGCCGGCCCTTCTTTTTTGATATCGGCCGGCGCTAAGTTTACAATAACTCTTTGACTTTTTTTATGAGGAGCAAGGCCTCCTAAGTTTTTTATGGCCGCTCCGATCCTCTCGCGGGATTCCTGGATTTCTTTATCAGCTAGTCCTACGATAGAGAAAATGTGGAGACCCGGAGATATATCCACTTCCACCGATATTGGCCGCGCTTCTAGTCCAACAACTTGGGCGGAATATACAGTTACAGACATACAAGAAAAAGTTTAAACATTTAAATATTTTGGCTCTGATGTTCAACGTGGTACTCGGCGGCGGGATTGGCCTTTAATCTGTCCAAACTTATTTCTTTTCCGCATTTTCGGCAAATCCCGTATTGGCTTGTGCGAACTCTCTCTAGGGCGTTTTTGACTTCCAGTAGTCTTGATTCAAGACTGTGTTCGGTAGCAAGTCTTGCTTCATATTCTTCAACCTCATCGGCCTCTTCTTCTTTTTGAGCATGGGAATAATTTTCTTCACTTTCAAATTTGGGAAATTTGGATACCCAGTCGTCTTTGACTAAACCAGGCTTGGCAAAAGCCGTTAGCTCGCCGACCAGCTTATCATGCTCTTCCTGCAGAGAATTTTTTAACTCCACTAATATTTCGGGATTCAACATTTTTTCATTCTACTTCGTCTCAAATAATCGGTCAATCGCTTTTTCCATAGCTTCTTTGCTGGTGGTTATAACCAAGATATTTCGGGCAGGAAAAATTGTATAACCGACTCCAAGATTCTCGGTTCGGGCGCTTTTGATAAATCTCCAGTCAATGTTCCGGTAGGTTCTGTCTTCAAAACCCTCTGTGATTTCACCGAACTGGGCTCCAAAAAAGAGCTGTCTGAAGTCCAGGGCCACGGCCGGCTCCCATGAGAACATGGACAGCGCGGTTCGGTCTACGTCCGAAGTTTTGGTGGCAAGTCCAAGCCTTGATCCGTTCTGGCCGTAGTAAATAAATATCATGAGCGGTCCCTCCAAAAATTGGGCTAAATTTTTAGGAGGTGATAGGCGATAGAAATCAACAAAATCGGTAAAAGTGGCAAAACGTTCTTGACCATCCGGCATTTGTATTTTGACAACAATTCTTTTGGTAGTCCCAAACAATTCCGATTCTCTCATGGAGTCTTCCAATAGGCGAAAGAGTTGTAAGCGGTCTTGGTGTTTTACGGTTATGGTTCTGGACACCTCGGTTGCCAGTAAAGGAGCAGGTACCGACAGTCTGGATGGTCTGGTATCTGGCGATTCCTCTTCTCCCGATCCGGTTATAATCCAAACCCCGACAGACACTAGCACTAAAACAACTCCTATAAGCAATAGGTATTTTTTATTATCCGTTGTTTTATAGAAATTATCCTTGGCTCCCGGTCCCACCATTTGTCCGAGGGTCATCCGACCGCCCTTCATGAGCTCATCAATATCGGACTTCATAGTCCGAATATTAGGATTCGACTTTTCAGATGGCGCTTCGTTTGGTTGTGAAGTTTCAGGAGAGGTTAAGCCCTTTGATTTAATTGATCCGGACTCCATAATTTTATTATAAACTGTATATTAACAAGAGTATATAACGAGTTTTTCCCGTTTTAAATGAAAAACCGCCCCGATTTTAATCGGGGCGGCGTAAGTTATGGTCTGGCCCACTCGGCGAGCTGAAAAATAGGTTTGATCCAAGAAGGGCATTGCCCTCTAGCAAAAATTACTACCCCCCGCACTGGTTCACTTATTTCTTTTCTAGCCTCTTCCATTGAACCATGCGAGGTTGACACATCATCAACAAGAAGAGTATCTGATTCTTCGGGCTGACAAAATTTCTTAAGGGCTTCAGCTAGGCGTAATCCTCCCCTTGGTATGCCGACCACGTCTTTAAAACGAAAAGATCTGCCGATTATCGCGGCAACTGTCTCAATATCTTCCTGATCCAGCTCGTCACATTCAATCTTGAACAAAAGTCTCAAACCGGCGTGCGAGACAAAAGCCTCGTTTCTAAAGATTCCCATAACCAACCCTCTTTTAATTGTATGGGGTTTATCTTCTTCTGTGATCTCCTCCGCGACGTGGTCCGCGAGGTCCTCCAAGATCATTGTTTTGACGAGACTCGGCTCGGCCCTTCTCAATATCTTCTTCGCTGTATTTACCGGGCACATCTTTAAGAGAAAGATTGACTCGTCCCTGCTCGTCTATATTTTTTATTTTAACTGGCACGACATCCCCTATATTTAGAATATCAGTTACTCTCTCAACGCGCCACGGGGCAAGTTCGGATATGTGGATTAAACCGTCTTGTCTGGGCCCAACTTCTACCATGGCTCCGAAATCAAGTATCCGCGTAACTCGCCCTTCCAGCAGATCCCCCGCTTTGAGTTCTCTGGTGGTTTGCTTGATAAGCGCCAAAGCTTTTTCCATTCCTTCTTTGGTAACAGACGTGACAAACACAGTTCCGTCATCATTGATGTCAATCTGCACTCCGGTTTCAGCTATTATGCCGTTAATCATTTTTCCTCCCGGGCCAATCAACGCTCCTATTTTTTCCGGATTTATTTTAAGTGTAGTAACCCGCGGCGCCCAAGGACTTAGTTCTGGTCTTGGTTTATCCAAGACACTCTCCATGAAATTTAAAATTTCAAGACGAGCTTTTAAGGATTGTTTAAGGGTATCACGAAGCATGACGTGGGTTATACCTTCTATTTTTACATCCATCTGTACTGCGGTTATTCCATCTCGGGTTCCGGCTACTTTGAAGTCCATATCTCCATGGTGGTCTTCCGGCCCTTGAATGTCAGTCAATACTTTATACTCCCCTTTTTTATTCAGCATAAGACCCATGGCGGCTCCCGCGGCATGTTTTTTAATTGGAACTCCGGCGTCCATAAGGGCAAGACTTGCTCCGCAAACCGAGGCCATGGAGGAGGAGCCGTTGGAAGAAAGAATTTCAGAAACAACTCTCATTGTATAAGGGAAATCTTCTCCGTTTGGCAAAAGAGGCAAAAGGGCTTTACCAGCCAGAGCTCCGTGGCCTATCTCTCTTCTTCCCGGCCCGCGCATAGGTTTTACTTCGCCAACCGAATAAGGAGGGAAATTATAGTGCAGCAAAAATTTCTTCTTGGTTCGCACCTCCATTCCTTCAATTATCTGCTCATCTCCCGGAGCGCCCAAGGTAAGCGTTGCAAGAGCGTGGGTTTGTCCACGCATAAATATGGCTGATCCGTGTACTCGGGGAAGTATGCCCACTTCGGCCTTAAGTTCTCTAAGTTCATCCGGCTTGCGGCCGTCTGGCCTTTCTCCTTTTTCTATAATTTTTTTATGAACTATTTCATCCACCGCCTTATCAAAAATTAAATCTACCGGGCCTTTCTTGAAAGAATCCGGATTGGCTTCGCTTGCCGACTTTAACCACTCCTCTTTTACTACGGCCAGGGCGCTATGCATATCTTTCTTGTCTCGCTGGTAAACCGCGGACTCAATTTTATCCCAGAATTTTTCTTTTAATAAATTTTGCAGCTCGGCAGGGGCTTCCAACAAGGGAACCTCGGTTTTTTTCAGTCCATTTTCTTTGATGATATCCTGTTGGAAATTTATTAGTTCTTTTATGAAGTTAAAACCCCACTCAACGGCTTCGGCAAAAGTTTCTTCAGGAATTTCATTGGCTCCCGCCTCAATCATATTTATTCTATCTCCAGTTCCCGAAACAATCATATCCAGCGTTGCGCTGTTTCTTTCGTTGGTGGCAGGATTCAATATCATCTTACCCTCATTTATTCCGACTCTTATTCCGGCGATTGGTCCGTTCCAGGGTATGTTGGAAATTCCCAAGGCTAAAGAGGCGGCCAGAAGTCCCGGAACGTCCGGGTCGTTTTGGTCGTCAATAGAAAGAACTGTCACTACAATCTGCACTTCGTTTCTCATGCGGTGGTCGAAACGAGGTCGGATAGATCGATCGATAAAGCGGCCGGCCAGGATTGCTTCCTCCGAAGGTCTGGTCTCTCTTTTTATAAATCGCGATCCTAATATTTTTCCTGTTGCATAGAATTTCTCTTCGTATTCCACGGATAAAGGAAAATAATCCATACCTTCTCTGGGGTTTGGGTTCATGACGGCGGTTGCCAGCACCAAAGTATCTCCCAGTCTAACCAAAACGGAGCCGGATGCTTGCTCGGCCCAATTGTTTAGCTCTATGATAAATTCTTTTCCGTCTAGAGAGCGGGAATATTTTTTTGTACTCACAATATTTTTAAAGGAATCGCCCGAGAAGAGATGATCATTCATTTCTAGGCGCGAAATTTTCCCGCCCACAAATGAATGATGCCCCTGATTCTCTGCTCACGACTTCTTTCCTCTAAGTTATTTATTATTAATTTATCTTTTTTATCTTCAATAAATATTTTTTTAGATCAGCTCCCAAGTCAATGTAGTCATCCGCCACCTCTTTAAGTTTGCCGGAAGCGGATCGCTCAAAAGCCATTATCTCGGTTTGTATGCCCTTGGCTTTCAGATACTCTACCAAAGGAACAAAATCTCCATCGCCGCTGACAATAACTATAGTGTCAATAAAAGTTTCGGAAAGACGAACGGCGTCTATGGTAAGTCCCACATCCCAGTCGCCTTTTTTCGCTCCTCCGGGAAAAATTTGCAGATCTTTGAGCTTGGTCTCTATACCAACCTTAACAAGGGCCTCCAGAAACGGTTTTTCTTCGCCCGATTCTGTGCGGATTACATAACCAATGGCTTTCACCAATTCACGACTGGCTACGGCCGCCTTTAGAACCTCACGAAAATTAACCCGGCTGCCGTAAATGTTCTTGGCCGAGTGATACATATTCTGCACGTCGATCAGTACAGCTACGCGTTGGGCTTTATGTTTGATTACGCTCATTATCTTTTCAGCCCTAGTTTTTTGATTAGGCTGTTATATTTTCTGACGTTGGACTCTCTAAGATAGTCCAAAAACTTCTTTCTCTTGGCCACCATTCCTAAGAGTCCTCGGCGGGAGTGGATGTCTTTTTTGTGGGTTTTTAGATGTTCGGTGAGCTGGCTTATTTTTTCTGTAAGCAGAGCCACCTGAACCTCTGTGGATCCGGTGTCTTTGTCATGGATTTTGACATCCTCCATTATTTTTGTCTTTTCTTTTGAGGATAAAGGCATTGCTTGTATACTATCATAAACTCCTAAATTGCACAAGTTTAATATATAAAAACCACCTACGAACAGGTGGTCTTGGGTTCTATCTGCGATGCTTATGATATGCTTCGCAAGGCTTGTTCCAAATCATCAATGACATCTTGCGGGTCGAAAAGTCCTACAGAGAGGCGGACGAGGGTATCGGTAATGCCAAGTCTCACCCGTTCTTTGGCCGGAACTTTAGCATGGGTAGTGCTGGCAGGATGGATTACCAGTGGATAATCATCGCCCAGATGCGGCGCTAAAAATATTATTTTTGTTGACTCAACTAATCTTTCGGCGTCTTCCAATCTTCCTCGAAGCTCAAAGGACAAGAGATCGGTTCCTGACCAATAAACTTTTCTAACTTTTGGATGTGGGCGCAAGAAATCTACTATTTGCCGGGCACTCTCAATTTTTATCTTCATTCGCTCTTCAAGTGTTTCTAGCCCAGCGAGCATATAGTCAGCCACTCGGGGGTCCATGACCGCCCCTACGACCACAAACCAATCGTCCTTTATTTTATCAATAATTTCCTTCCGGGCGATGATGGCTCCTCCAAGGCCGGCAGAATGTCCGCCTATATTTTTGGAGGCTGAATGGACTACTCCGTCTACTCCAGACAAAAGTGGCTTTTGCAAAATAGCTGTACCCACCGTACGATCGCAAAAATATGGTTTACCATGGGAATGGGCGATGGTAGCAATGGCATGGTTATTAAGTTTTATGAGCATCGGATTAGCGTCATCTTCGGCATAAATAAATCTGGCTTTGGGGTGGCGAAGGATAGCCATTTCCCAATCCGAAGAACAGAGAGGGTCTTTTATAAAATGACACTTGATCCTTAATCTATTCAGAGATTCATCAAAGAGATGATATGTCCCTCCGTAAAGATAGGGGGAACTTATAAATTCTCCTCCATTGTCTGCCATAGATAAAACCAAAAGCAGAATTGCGCTCATACCCGATGCGGTTAAAAGCACGCCATATTCGTCACGTTGGAGATTGTTTTGCCCCAGCTCCATGTCCAATAATTTTTCGGAAAGCTGTTGGATGGGCGGGGTTCCCAAACTAACTCTTGGATAGGCATAGCCGTGTTTTAAATTTCCAAAAATATCACCGGCATCTTTGGCTTTTTCAAAAGTATAAGCAGTTGAGGTATAGACCTCGCCTGTCAGTCCTTTTTCCGGTGGCGCGAGCGCTCTAAACTTATCTTCTCGCGGATCGTGCCAAATTCTTGCTCTTAAAACTTCAAGTGTTTGAGGGCGCAGGTGAGCCCACTTGGCGGGAACATTTAGTATTCCTTTCATTTTATCTCCTTTGTTAAAGGACAGTCTGGAGACCAGAATTCTAATCAAAACTAACGCCTCGTAGTTGGCTTGTCAAACCAAACCGGTCGCAGTCTTTGTTATATATAAGTAGATTACTTTCAGAACATTAAAAACTAGGAGGATGGAAATGTCAGAATCATTGTCTTTTGTGGTGGATTATACCAAAACAGCGCAAAAGCTCTTGGACGAGATTGCAGTAACCCACAAAGAAAGTTCCCTTAATTGGAGTTTTAGAAAAAATATCCAGAGATTGGCTGATCTGTTTATAAGTTTTGGTTCGCATCAGAGCATATTTCTGGTTGGTAATGGGGGTAGTGCGGGCATTGCCAGCATAGTCGCCAATCGTCTTTGGAAATTTTGTGGTATCAAGGGGTACGCCTTCAACGATTCAGTTATTATGTCCTGCGCTGGAAACGACTATGGCTGGGAGGAAGTATTTTCTAAACCCCTGGAAAGGTATGGCTGTTCGGGCGATATTTTAATCGCCATTTCCAGTTCAGGCAAATCAGAAAATATTTTGAACGCTGTACGGACAGCCCAAGAACAGAATTTTAATCATATCATTACTCTAACTGGTTTTGATATTGAGAACCCGTTGCGAAAAATGGGTAATACAAACTTTTACGTGCCATCGGACTCGTATCGGCATGTGGAGAGGACTCATCTTTTTATCCTTGACTGTATTCTGGATTTTTTGGTTGAAAGGAAAAACCAAAAGAAAGGAAAATAAGTGTTTAAAAAATTTGACACTTCACGGGTTAAATATCTGCCCTTGGCCGACAGGCAAAACAAGATGACCGTAAATGATATTTTATCTCTTGACCGAGCCGTTTTTGTTGGTTGCGGATCTCCTGAAATTAACTCTTTGGCCACACTTATTATGAGAGCCAGAAACATGGGTTGGGAGGTAGTCTGGCTTATGGGAGCTCATGTTCTGCGGCGCGGAAATTCTCGGATTATTATAGACTTGATGGAGCGAGGAATAATTACTCATCTTGCTGTCAATCACGCCGTAGTTATTCACGATTTTGAACTTGCATATATCGGCGCCACCCTGGAAGATGTAGAAATGTATATAAAAGACGGCCGGTTCGGAAACTGGGAAGAGACTGGACGGTTTATAAACGACGCCGTAGTCCGTGGTTATAAAGACGGCATAGGTTTGGGGGAGGCAGTAGGACGGCTTATTGAAGAGCAAGAAGATGTTCTTATGCCGTACAGGCGGTTTAGTATCTCCGCGGCAGCTTATCGTCTGCGTATCCCCTTCACCGTCCATAAAAGTATTGGCCAAGATATTACCGACCAGCATCCATCAGCCGATTTCGCGGCTTTGGGTAAAACATCTGGAGATGATTTTTTGATTTTTACTGATACGATTTCCAGACTTGAAAAAGGAGTTTTTTTAAATCTAGGATCAGCCGTTATGGGCCCCGAAGTTTACCTCAAGGCCCTTTCCATGGCCCGCAATTCTATGGCCCAGGTGGGAGGACAGATAAAAAACTTTACGACAGCCGTGTTTGATATACACAATCTTGGCGATTGGAAAGACGACGAGAATATTGCTAATTATCGCGAGGCTGGTCGACAGCATGACCCGCGCTACTATTTCCGACCTCTGAAAACTATTTTAATCAGAACAGTGCTGGATGGTGGGCAAAGTTTTTACATCCAAGGTGACTTTGCCGAAACTGTTCCGGCTTTGTACAGAAATCTTATTTAACTCAAATCTCCGACGCGCGTTGGAGATTTTGTATTTTCCGCCCAGCAGGATTCGAACCTGCGACCTTGGGATTAAGAGTCCCCTGCTCTACCAGCTGAGCTATGGGCGGGCATTAAAATCGATCGCCCTCGCCAGGATTTGAACCCGGAATACGACGTCCGAAGCGTCGCGTGATATCCGTTTCACTACGAGGGCAATTTACACATTTTAGCACAAAAGTATATATTTTTCAAATAAATAACCGCCCGTGGGCGGTTATAAAACTCTTATCACGGTTGAATTTTTGAGTCCATATTTTTCCTTTACCCATCCGTCAGCGTCCTCCAGGACTTCTCTACCGTATTCATTATCTGGGGCGATTACTAAATCAACCGACCACTTGTCTTTAGTTTGGTCCTGTATTTTTAAAAGAATGGTAAAATCAACATCGGCCGGTCTTGGTTTTTTAGTAGTGAAGCTACCCAGCACATAAGCTTCTTTTATCGGCAATATTTTATTTAACTTTCTCACCACTGATTTTGCTTTCCGCCACATTGTTTTTCTGTAACGAGATCTAAGAAGCTTCTTTGGCAATCTTTTCATTTGGACTCCTTTTTAGACGAGCTAGTTGGTATTTAAAATTAATTAAAACAAATTGTCAAACTCTTTAAAATAAGTTAGAGTTTGAGAATGGATATTCCAAAAGAAGTTGAAAGCGTTGTTGCCACCCTAGAAAAAGCTGGTTTCAAGGCTTATGTTGTTGGCGGGTGTGTCAGAGATTTGCTTTTGGGTATCGGGCCCAAAGATTGGGATGTGACAACTTCGGCTAAACCCGAAGAGATTTTAAGATTGTTCCCAGAAAGTTTTTATGAAAATAAGTTTTTGACAGTGACCGTAAAAACGGATTCCCAAGATTATGTTCTAGCCGAGATAGAAGTTACTACTTTTCGGGCAGAAGGTAAGTACACAGACAAAAGACATCCGGATGAAGTTGGGTTTGCCAAGACCCTGGAGGAGGACCTGGCCAGACGGGATTTTACGATCAATGCTATAGCACTAGCAGATGAGGGGCCGATTGACCCTTTTGGGGGGCAGGAAGACATAAAGAAGAAATTGGTTCGTGCTGTTGGCACCCCGGAAACCAGATTTGAAGAAGACGCCCTGCGGATGATGAGAGCAGTACGGCTCGCGATACAACTAGATTTTAAGATTGAAAAAAATACCGAAGAAGCCATAAAGAAGTTGGCTGGTAATTTAGAATTTGTTGCGAGGGAGAGGGTTCGTGACGAATTGATAAAAATTATCATGACGCCAAAAGCCAAGAAAGGCATAGAGCTACTGCACGAGGTTGGTTTACTAAGATACATAATTCCGGAGTTGGAAGAAGGGATAGGCGTTGAGAACCGTCCAAAGATTTTCTATATATGGGAGCATAATTTGCGCGCTCTGGACTACGGAGCTCAAAGTAATTTTTCGCTGGATGTAAGACTAGCTGCTCTCCTGCATGACGTTGGCAAGCCCCGCACCAAAGGAGAAATGAAAAATAACGAATGGACTTTTTATGGCCACGATGTTGTCGGGGCTAAAATGACCGCTCAGATAATGGATCGTTTGAAATTTTCTCACAACCAGACGGAGAAAATATGCAAGCTGGTGCGATGGCACCTTTTCAAATATGATGTTGAGGAAGATGCGGCCACGACTGATTCCTCGATTCGCCGGCTTATCCGAAAAGTAGGAGTTGAAAATATGGAGGATCTGGTTAAATTGAGAATTTGCGATCGTATGGGTATGGGGGTGCCCAAAGCGGTTCCCTACCGTTTGCGACATTTCCAGTTTAGAGTTGAAAAGATTCTGCATGAGGAAGAGGCGCCAACCCCAAAGATGCTTTTGGTGGATGGGGCGGATGTGATGAATATCTTAAAGATAGAACCGGGTCCAAAAATCGGGCGCATACTTGAAGTTCTTTTGCAGGAGATTATTGACGATCCTGCTAAAAATATCAAAGAGAATTTAGAATCCAGAATTAAGAATTTAGGAAAATTATCTGATGATGAGCTGGCTAAGATGGCCGAAAAAGCTGAATCCAAAATAGAATTGGTGGAAGACGAAAGGGTCTCAAAGATAAAGGCGAAGTATTATGTGAAGTAAAAACGGGCTGTGGTATAACGGTATTACGCACGCTTCGGGTGCGTGTAATCCGGGTTCGATTCCCGGCAGCCCGAAAACATCCGATATATTTATAATTAAAAAAATGCATACGCCAGAATTTAATTTTGATTTCTCCCGTCCCAAGGATCAAAAAAGATTTGAGGTTTTTCAAAAACAATATCCGGAAACAGTCAAAGAATTTGTGAACTTGGAGGAGGTTGAGGCCTGGGACGAGAACCTCTCTCGCTATGCCAAAGAGCACTATAAAAAGTATGCAAGTGATAAGCATACCCCCAAATTGCTCAAAGAAATTCAAGCGGACAGGGAAGATTTCGAGGACAGGATAGCTCCCAAAATATCTAGCAAAATCCTTAGCAGGGCCTTAGATTTTTTGGGAGGTAGAAAGACTGACATGGAATGGGAAAACTTGCTGAAACAGGCTAATTTTGATTTTGAAGAACTGCGTAAGAGCCCAGATGAAGCTTCGGAAAAGGCCAACGAACTAATTTCGGTAGTGGTAAAACAGCAAACTTATGATCAGGCCATACAATGGTATAAAAATATCGGTTTTGAACTATCCGGCTTTGGTAAGGACGACGACTTTGCTGGACTAAGGGGACATGTTTTAGATATCTTTGGTAAAGAAATTATCGACAAGTGTCTTATATCAAAAATTAATTGTTTCCCGGATAGAATTAACGTCAGTGTGGGCGGTCTTGATTATTTTCTACCCCCAGATTTATATAAAGAGTGGGAAAGCAAAATGCCTCAAGTGAAAGAACACACCTATCGTGCTGAATCCTGTGCCACCTTCAATACTGATCATAAATTTAGCAAAAAATTTGTACGAACACCTATAAACATTTATAGTTTCTACGCAGAGGAGGTGGTTGATGCTAGGTATCTACAGGAAATACCCGAACCGGAACGAAAGAAAGTATATAAAATTGGCACAGTTTTCCACGAGATTGCTCACCATATTTATGGTTATATGATGGATGCCGATAAAAGAGTGGAATGGAAAAACATCGTGGATAGGTCCGGGATAATTACGGATTATTCAAATCTATATGTCAGTCACAAGCGTAAATATGAAGAAGCTTTTACTGAATCTATAAGATTAAAAACTACTACCCCGCGGTATTTGATTGATAACTTTCCCGAGATCGACAAATTTATTAAAATCAATTTCCCAGATATAAAAAGTATCTAAGGGCCCATAGTAAAGTGGTATTACGCGGCATTCGCATTGCCGAGGCGGGAGTTCAATTCTCCCTGGGTCCAACGATTAATTATCAATATTTCTAAATATTTATGGATTTAACATCAGTGTTGGGTTGGACAGCAACAATCTTATTTACAATTTGTTATGTTCCACAAATCATTAAAAATCATAAAACAAAAACCGTTGAAGGTTTAAGTTTTTTGTTGCTTTTTATATCATTCATCGCAAATATCGTCGCCCTGTGGTATGCAACATTGATTCGGCAACTGCCACTCCAAACAAAATATATTTTAGCGCTCACATTTCT
>JAUYPW010000036.1 GCA_030697525.1 bacterium | reverse complement strand
TTTTATAACACTTCTATCTATGATTGAGCCGGCGGCCAGAATTTTTATTGAAGCCCAATCACCGGCCGTGGGACTGGTATTCGTGCCATCGGCGTTGGTATCCCCGGCGTAAGTATCATCTTTGAAAGAAGTGAAGACTATGTTTTCAGCCGAAGTTCCTGCCGCGTTTAGCGCCCCATTTATTTTCAAAGAAGAAGAGGTGTTATAAAACTTGATTACTACTCCCGGCTCAACAGTCATGGTGGCTCCGCTTTGCACAGTAAATTCGGAGGTGATCAAATACGGGCTATTAGATTTTTTAATGGTTTTGCTGGCGCCCAAAGATGAGCCAGTTACATCCAAAAAATAATTTATACTATTTCTTTTGCCCGGAGTACCAGCGATATTTACATTGTCTGCATTTTTGCCGTTGGCTAAAATTCCGGCGTAACTTGACCAGTTTCCGGAACTCTCGCCGTTTGCCTCAAAATCATATCTTTCCATGGTGGGGTAGGAGCCGCTATTGGATCCTCCGCACCAGCCGCCGCAACTTGCCACTGTTGGCGTGCGGTCAAAAACCGCGCTACCTTTTTTGAGAGCGAGAACTTCTCCGGAATTATTTAAGCCACTGCTAAAACTTACAGTGGAGCTTGCTGTAATATCCGAAATAGTATTGTCGTCATTTCTTTCTATTAAATAGTACGCTTTTGAAGCGAGGGTACCAGAAAGCTCAATATCAGGATTTCCGTCCGTCTCGGATACCAGAGTTGTGCTGGCTAAATTTATTGTCCGGCTAGTCGGATTAAAAATTTCTATCCATTCATCAGAGGCTCTGGCGGCTGAAGTTCCTGCCCAAGCAATTTCGTTTATAACCAAAGGTCTTGTGGCAAGCTCCACGACTTGGGTTTGCTGGGAGCTTACATTTCCATATATATCTACAGCCTTTGATTTAAATGTGTATGAAGAATTATCGGTTGGTAAAGTATAAGTAGTGGAAGTTGAGGTTGTATTTAATAGATTAGGAAAGCTCGCGCAAGCCGCGCCAGATTTTTCACACTCTACTATATAGTGGTCTAAGTCGCTTGCTGCAGAGGACCAGCTTACATTTACGGTAGAGGTGGCGACAAGGCAGGCATCGGCGGAGAGAGAGCTTGAACATTCGCTTACAGTCAGGCTTGCTGAAGGTGATGTTGAGTCTATAAAAAAAGTTCTAGCGGCTCCGCTGGATTTATTTCCGGCCGAATCGGTGGCATAAAAATTGATTGTGGAGGTTCCTTGTAATAGGTTTGTCAGATTTAAAATCCACGAACCGAGATTAGTAACAGAGGAAGTTAAGCCGTTAAAGGTTTGGTTTATGTTTGAGTTTGTTTCGGCCGTGCCGCTGAAAGCAAGAGAAGTTGAGGAGGAAATATAATTTTCCGTGGGACTGGAGATGACTGGCGCGGAGGGAGGAGTGGTATCGGCTTGAGAATTTGTGGAAGAAGAACCTCCTCCAGCTCCGGCTATGGGTAATTGGTCCGAAGTGTCTTTGGAGATATGTTTTGGAGCAGGGGGTGGTTGAATGGAGGGTGGCGATGGGAGTTGGACTGGTAGTATTGGCGCGGCTGGTTTTTGAGAAGCCAATATTACCTCCGCCGATTTTGGTTTTTCTTTAATGGCGGTAGCTCCAAGCTTAGCTTCGAGAGGTTTGGAAGCTAAGCTTGGGGGATTGTCATTGTCTGCCTGTCCGGTAGGCAGGCGAGTCCCGAGGCCGCCGAGGGACGAAGCAATCTCTTTTGAATCAGAATTATTATTTTTCCCAGATATTATACTCGCCAACTTCTTCGTAAGCCACGATTTATTTTTCTCATACAAAACTTTGTTTTGTTTCTCTTTCTCTACTTCGTCAAAGAAGAGTTTAATTACTCCCGCGCCATGAAGCACGGCTTGTTTGGAAAGTAGGGACCAATAATTACTCAAAACAATATCTTTTGGATCTTTCAATGAGTATGTTGATATAATACTGCCGGTTTTGACATCGATACTTTTTTGCATCCTTACTAGATTTACTTCTTCACCGTCTACGAAATTTATTCCAAGGACAATTTTATCACTGGCTAAGCCCAATTCTTTATAAAAATCAATATTGGGATAGGTATATTTTGTTAAAATAGTATCCCCACTAAAAAAATTTTTATTGGAATAAGTGGCCATCTTTTCTATAGCTTCATCCGGAGAGGAGACCAAGAAAAGCTTTTTGTTTTTTAATTGCGAAACGATGTCTGTGTTGTCCCGATTAAATTTAGCAAAAGATTCGTAAGGACTAGAGTTTAGGCTATGACTATGTTCAAATTTTGACAAAATCCACTCTGGGGCAAAACCGGATAATGTATCTTTTACCACCGATCCGATCCCCGGATGAGGATCGTTTCTGGTATGATCCGGCACAGCCGCGTCTTCCAAGAGATGTAGGGTGTGACCAAGAGATTCAAACGCTCTTTTTTTATCCCCCCAAGTATATTCGTACACCGCCCTGTCCCAAGAATAATCCGTCTCCCCGCTGAAAATATCTTTTACTTTTCCATAAAGAGTTTTTTGGCCTATGTCTTGAATCTTGTAAGTGGCTTGGGCTAGTGTGTCTTTAGCCCAATCTTTGGAGCTTTGCCACTCTTTCCCCAAGAAATTTAAACCCCGTTTATGCACGGGGTCATAGAAATGCCTCATCCAGCGGCCAAAATAATCTTCCTCCACACTTCCTTTTATGACCAGTTCCATTTCTTCCCGGCCGATTTGTTTCTGCGGAAAAGATTGGTTATAAAATTTTACAATCTCTTGGGTAAGAGTGGGATGGGTTGTTTTGTCGTCATATCCGTTTCCTAGAAAGGGGATAATTGCAATTAGTCCCCCAAAAACCACTAAAAAAGAGAATGTTATAATTCTTCTATTTTCCATTTCTTAGACGCTTTCGTTTGTATCAGCTGCATACCAAATCCATCTTTTGTAGAAAAGAAATAAGTACCTGTAGAATTTCTTTGTCCACTACCCATTTTAGAAACTATGCCAACAAGCTTATCCAAATTTCCTTTTTCTTTCCCGATTCTTAGTTCCTCAGTTTTTTTACTCCACTTCTCCATCACAAAATATTTAGAAGCTAAATCAGTATCTCCTTTTTTCAGAGCGTCAATAAAAAGCTGGAGAGTTTCCTCTGGTGTATTCCCGCCATAAGGGTCTTCATTGTATTCCTTAATCAATCTCTGTGCTTCTTTGTAAGTTTTATACTCCGGACTATACCTGTATTTCAAATACTGAACTCCGGATATCGCCCCGATCCCCAACACCACAATCACCACTCCCCCCACC
>JAUYPW010000035.1 GCA_030697525.1 bacterium | reverse complement strand
GGTAGGGCTGTCCTTCTTAATTTTTATATTCTTGCTTATTCTGCGTTTAGTCTTTCGCAAGCGAGGCATGATAAGCCGTTCTCTAAATATGCAGCTAATCATGGTGAGGTTTGCACAAGCGCCTCCAACTGCACAGGAACCGAGCATACAGCAGATAAGGGAGAAGATAGCTCTCATGGAGCAATTTTATTCTTCTCTAAGTCTTATTAAAGACAAATTTTGGAGAAATTTTCTTTACGGCCGTCCCACTTTTGCTTTGGAATTGACCGTGCCGTCGGTGGGCGAGGAAATAAGTTTTTACATCGGGGTGCCCAAGAGACTAACCGCTTCGGTGGAAAAAATAATCCAAGGAGTTTTTCCGGACGCGCATCTGGAGCTAAGCCGCGACTATGATATTTTTCACCCCGAAGGAGTGGCCGTGGGTTCGCGGATAAATTTTCGTTTCAACAGATATTATCCCCACAAAACTTATCAAAAACTGGAGAGTGATCCACTAAAATCTTTAACCAATGTTTTTACCAAACTGGCTCATACCGGAGAAGGAGCGGCTTTGCAGATTGTGGCACGGCCCGCCAAAAGAAGATGGGCAAAGAAGCTTAAAAAAGCGGCTAAATTTATGTTTGAAGGCAAAAAAGAATTAACAGCTCTGGGTACAGTTTTCAAAGAAGCTTCGGAGATTTTAGGATCGTCTGCGGTTACCCCTAACCAACCTAAACCGCAGGAAATGAAACGAATCACGCCTATGCAAGAAGAAATGGTACGTGCGCTTGAAGGAAAGGCCAGCAAGAATTTATTCGAAGTCAATATTCGACTGGTTACCTCTGCCCAAACGGCTGAGCGAGCCAGCGCCATTTTGGAAGGACTTGAGGCCGCTTTTAATCAATTTGCAGATAATAACCTAAACAGCTTTTCTGTATCTAAGCTCAAGGAAGAAGCGCTAAAAAATCATATTTTTAATTTTAGTTTTCGCTCTTTTGAAGAAAATAAAAAAATTATTTTAAGCACCGAAGAGCTTACTTCCATTTTCCATTTTCCCAATGTTCCGTTGGAGACACCAAAGGTAAGAAAATTAAAATCCCGCGAGTCCCAGCCACCTTTAAATGTGCCACAGGAAGGTATACTGCTTGGCTATAATCTTTTTCGCGGGGACAAGGTTGAAGTAAGGCAGTTGGATGAAGATCGGCGCAGGCATCAGTACATAATTGGGCAGACGGGTACCGGTAAATCGGTTTTTCTGCAAAATCTAATTGCGCAGGATTTGGAAGCGGGTAAGGGAGTTTGTGTGATTGATCCGCACGGAGATTTGGTGGAAAAAATTTTGGAATTTGTGCCGCGCCAGCGTATGCAGGATGTTATTTATTTTAATCCCGGAGATGTGGAGCGGCCCATGGGATTGAACATGCTAGAATACGACACCAACTTCCCGGAGCAGAAAACTTTTATAGTCAACGAACTTTTGGGTATTTTTGATAAATTATACAACATGAGTGTGGCCGGAGGGCCGATGTTTGAACAGTATTTTCGCAACTCCACCATGCTTGTTTTGGACGACCCGTCTTCAGGAAATACTTTCTTGGAAATTGAACGGGTGCTGACCGACAAACCTTTCCGCGATCTCAAGCTCTCTCGCAGTAAAAATATAGTGGTAAGAAATTTCTGGACGCAAGTTGCCGAAAAAGCGGGAGGAGAAGCCAGTCTGCAAAATATGGTTCCTTATATCGCTTCCAAATTTGATAACTTCATTGCCAACGAAATCATGCGGCCCATTATCGCGCAGGAAAAATCCGCTTTCAATTTTCGGGAGGTGATGGACAATCAGAAGATTCTTTTGGTAAACCTTTCCAAAGGGAGACTTGGAGACCTAAACTCATCTTTGATCGGCTTGATTATTGTGGGCAAGCTTTTGATGTCTTCGTTGTCGCGAGGCGATATTCCGGAAGAGAAGCGTAAGGATTTTTATTTGTACATAGACGAGTTTCAGAATGTCACTACCAATTCTATTGCCACTATTTTGTCGGAAGCAAGAAAATACCGGCTGGATTTAATTATCACCCATCAATTTATCGGCCAGCTGAAAGAAGAAATCAAAAAAGCGGTTTTCGGCAATGCCGGATCTATGATAAGTTTCCGGATTGGTTCGGATGACGCCGAGTTTGTGGCCAAGCAGTTTAAGCCCATATTTAATGAACAGGATCTTTTGCAGATCGATAATTTTAATTGTTATGTTAAGCTTCTGATAAGAGGCGAGACCTCACCACCTTTTAACATAAAAACCTATCCTCCAAAAAATGGGGACAAAGAAATTGCCGCGGCGATAAAAGAGATTTCCCGCACCAAATACGGACGTCCGCGGGAAGAAGTTGAGCGGGAGATTATAGAAAAACACGCGCCAATAGGGCCGCCGGAAGAGTAAAAAAGTTGTAGGTAGTAGGAATTAGGTTATAGCTAAAAATGAAAATTAATTATTATCTTGCGGGTTTTTTAGGATTTTTGACCGGGGTTTTTGCTATACCCACGGTTTTTAATTTGGGGGTCAAAAGTAGGATTGTTTTACTGGTTTTGCCCTTGATTCTACCTCCAGTTTTTGCTTTCGGACTTTGGTTTAGCAATCTTCTTGCCAAAAAAATATCTTTTTTCGGACAATTTGGAAGGTTTGTGGCGGTTGGGTTTTTGAACACCGCGATTGATTTTGGGGTTTTAAATATTCTAAGCTCTCTTTCCGGTGTGACCTCCGGTTTTATAATCGGAGGAGTAAATTTGCCCGGTTTTACCATAGCGGTTGTAAACAGCTATCTTTGGAACAAACTTTGGGTTTTCTCTTCTAAAGAGAAGGAAAATCTTTTCCATGACATGCCTAAGTTTTTGGTAATTACCATAGTTGGCCTTTTACTCAATAGCGGCATAGTAATATTGGCAACTACTTATCTCTCTCCTGTTTTTGTAGAAAGCCCCAAAGCCTGGCTGAATCTTGCTAAAGTACTGGCAACAATAACTAATCTTGCCTGGAACTTTTTGGGGTACAAATTTATTGTATTTGCAAAAAAATAGAGTATATGATATAATATAGAAATAGGTGGGGTAGGTAATAGAGAATATATATCTTTAGACAGAAAGAAAAATTTTCAGAAAGGAGTATGTATTATGGTAGAGTTTGAAATGACGATGGGTGGATTTAAGGTGTTGGTGGGACTCGATAGAAAAACCTTTGGATATATATCCAGAAATGAAGGATTTTTTACTGATCCAACAACTATTCAAAAATTCATGATTGTAAGTTCGGATGACTTGAGGGAGATAGCGCGCAAAACTGATGAAGTACGGCGAGGTGGACTTTAAATCAACTTATTTGACTGGTAAAAAATAAAAGAGGCTTTCCGCTTTGCGGCTAAGCCTCTTTTAAATTTACCAAATTTGTGATAAATTTCTAAACATGCAGGTTTTGTATAGAAAACATCGTCCGAGAGATTTCAAGGAAATAGTCGGTCAGCAGCACATAGTAACTGCCCTGACCAATTCCCTTCAGTCCAACCGAGTCGCCCATGCTTATCTTTTTTCCGGTCCGAGGGGGGTAGGCAAAACTACGGTTGCAAGAATCTTGGCTAAGGCCTTAAATTGTCTTGAGCGGGGTAAGCCCTGCAATACCTGTGCTAGTTGCGAAAAATTTAACAGGGGACAGGCCATGAATTTGGTGGAGATTGATGCCGCCTCCAACCGAGGTATTGATGAAATACGAGACTTGCGGGATAGTGTAAAATTTGTTCCGGCGGAGGGAAAATATAAGGTTTATGTAATTGACGAATGTCATCAGCTTACCAAAGAGGCCTTTAACGCTCTTTTAAAAACATTGGAAGAGCCTCCGGCGCATGCTGTATTTGTTTTAGCTACGACAGAGATCGATAAAGTTCTTCCTACAATTATTTCTCGTACCCAGAGATATGATTTTCGCAGGCCAAGTGTTATGCAGATAGTGATGCGCCTTGAACAGGTAGCCAAAAAGGAAAATGCTATTTTAGACAAAGATGCGGCGCTTCTCATTGCTTTGGCGGCCGAAGGATCTCTCCGTGATGCCGAAAGTATTTTGGGACAAATAATGGCCGTAGAGGATAAAAAAATTACCAGCGGTGAGGTGGAGGCTATTCTTGGTATGCCGAGGCGCGAGGCGGCCAAAAAAATGTTTGAATTGGTGGCCAATAGAAATACCGCCGGAGCTCTGGGCTTAATACAAGAACTGCATGAGTCGGGATACAGTCTGGATTATTTTTCCAAACTTCTTCTTCAATTTTTCCGTAACGCCATTTTTTTGAAGACCGATCCTTCTTTGAAAAAATTTGTGGAGCAGGATTTACTGCCTGATGAAATAGAGTGTATCTCCAAAAATATTGTTAATCTAAATCCAGAATATTTATCACGCGCGGTGAGTCTCATAAGCGAAAATATGCAATCTTTTCGCAAGTCGCACCTGCCCCAGCTCCCGCTTGAAATTACGGTGGTGGAGCTGACAACAAAGTAATTTATTTATATTGCCGGGTCGTCTAACTTGCCCCGCCAAATTTCTATGGCATATCTATATATTTTGAAAAACATGAACAGCAAATACTACATAGGAATTACCAAACTTGCACCGGACATGAGACAAGCTCGAATTATTGAAAAGAAAATAAAAAGTTGGAAAGGAGGAAATGCTTTTAAAAAGTTCCTCGCTAAAACTGCGGGATCGTCTAACGGTAGGACACCGCCCTTTGAAGGCGGGTATCTTGGTTCGAATCCAAGTCCCGCAGTTTTGGTGAGGAAAATAGGAAATTTGGCGGGGTGAAGTAGGACAGTGGCCATTGTGGACATCTATTCATATCGCTACCTTTTAGCCTATGTTATATTGACTATATTATGAAAAATCAAAAATTACTTATTTGGGGTAGTTTTTTCGGAGCAATTGCCGTGGTTTTGATAATTATGAGCGTGCTTTATTGGAAAGATGCAAATAGGATAGCTAAATTAGAAAAAATATATGCCGATTGGAAAATCGTGGAAGGAAAAATAACCAATTTCCAGGCGAGTTTTCCGGGTAAGCCGGAGTATGCTACACAGGATCTACCGATTTCTGATTCGGGCCAAACGATGCGGCAAGAAATCTATGTCGGTGAAGATGGTGGTACGTCATACTTCGTATCCGCTACTTCTTATCCCGCGGAGGTTACCGGTAAGGAAGAAGAAAATCTCCAGCAAGCCTTAGATGGCATAGTCAAAGCAATTCCTGGCGGCGAAATCGTTTTTTCAAATTATAAAGTACCGTTTTTGGGAGCCAATTACCTTGAATATAAAATCCATAGCGCCGAAAATACCATTTCGTACAAAGGACGGATACTGTTTTCCCTCAACTCGTTGTATCAAGTGTATGTCTCATACAAAGAGGTAGATTATGATGACGACGCATACACTTATTTTGCGAATTCGCTTCAGATTAAATAACAAGGTAACTCATGTTTAAAAACTGGAAATGCGACTCGGCGACTTTATTCGTCACTCTCTTGGTTGTCGGGGTATTTTTTGTATTTCCTGAAGAGGTCAAGGCAAAACACTGCTTTTTGGGTTTTTTTGGTATTAACTGTTCACACGAGCCCCCACCTCCTCCACCCCCACCACCTCCCCCAACCATTGAGGCCCTTTGCGATGGCAAAAAACCGCCAAACACTTATGTCCACTATCATCGCCCTGCATGTACGAACCCCAATGACATAAAAAGGGGAGAGAATCTGACGCTTAAGTTGTCGTACTTTCCACCCAATCGTTCTATCTACGAAGTCACGCTTTTTGATTATCAAAGTCTTGGGCCATCTCAAGATACGTTACATCACGCCATTACCTGGGCTCCGTATATCGGAGATAGACCCGGTCCTCCGAAGCATCCGGACGAATACAAAACCAACGACAACGGTGAGATTACTTTAGTGGTTACCATTCCCGAATATCAATCCATAAGGGCCTATTCAGAAACCCTGCCACCGGGGGAATATACTTACCGGGTGGGAGTACAGGATATGGGAAGATTTGGCACCAATGTCAGATTGGGTGTTACATCCGAACCCGCTCCACCACCGGCCCCACCCGCACCCGAGCCACCCAAACCGCCTGCTCCCACACCCGAGCCCCCAAAACTTCCTTCCGATGGGTCTTGTGATAGTACTTTCCGCAAGGACTCATTATATACATGCTTTTTTGATGGTATAGAAGCTCCTATTGGCGCAAATCCAACTCTTGATCAGTACAGCTTTACCGGGGATGCGTATTTCTCCGCACCTCTAGGATCGTGGACGGGATTTGATCGTGATTGGGGGACGGGTGTCGTGGCCAACACCGGAAAATCCGATCAGGTTTCAGCCGTTTGGAGAGGAAAAATAAATTTTAAAGGTGGAACATATAATTTTCATACAAAATCCGATGATGGGATTGAGTTAGTATTGGATAATAAAACACTGATTAGAAATTGGTCTGACCACCCTATCGTTCAAGACGATGCTAATAAAATTAAAATCCCCGCGGGTTACCATGATGTCCAATTACGATGGTATGAAAATGGAGGAGGTGCCGGAGTCGGATTGTGGTGGGATTTAGAAACGGCTTCCGGAGGACCGTGCGATACTACTTTTCCCGAAAATAAATTTCATGTTTGTTTTTTTGATAACCTGGATGCGCCCGTAGGACCTGATGAGACGCTTTTCCAAATAGAACAAACACCCGTTAACTATGGGGCTGCTTCCGGCCAGATTGAAACGTGGTTGGGCATTTCTTGGTATGATGACGAACACTTGCCAGAATCATTCAAGGCACTTAAAGAACTCTCAAGCGTTTGGAGAGGCAGAGTGAATTTTACGGGGGGAATTTATGACATTAGAACGGGCTCGGTTGGCGGCATTGAAATAAAGATTGACGGCAAAGTAATGGCCAATTCTCTAGACGCCTATGAATACCGAAACCACAATCTAAAAAATATAAGCGTCTCTTCGGGCTATCATGATATTCAGATTAGATGGCACTACTCAAAGAGACTAGACAAGGGGATGACGACTTTGGCGTGGGAGTTAAGGTTTCTACCCGAGCTTATTATTAATCCCAAAAAAGCCAAGCCCGGAGATACAATTATGATCACGGGCTGGCCGGGGTTTTCCAGCAACACCAGAGTAAGTGTCTATTTTGATGATATGCGCCTAAATTCTGTCTACCTTACTTCGGATCTATCTCAGATTACTATTCCCACAACCGCGACCAACGGAACTCACACCATAAAAATTACGCACTTTGACGGCTTGGGACAAACCCTCTCCACCCCCATTGAAATTGATGGGGGCAAGACAAGTATCAAACAAACGCTTATCGTTGATCCGACAACGGTTTTTGCCGGAGATCAGACCAGTATTAAAGGGAGTAACTGGTCCGGAGGAGAAAAAACTTTTTCTCTCGTAGCTCTTGACGAAAAGAAATTTAATTTGGATGCCGTGGAAAATCGTTGTCTGCCGTCTACCGGTAAGCGCATCTGCGAGGACGGAGATATATTTTATGTCGCGAAGATTCCCGCGAATTTAGCACCCGGAACTTATAGTTTGCTGGCCTTTGGCAACGAGGGAAAAGAGAAGGCCTCGGCTGAAATTAAAGTTCTGGCTAGGCAAGAAATAAAGAGTGATTCTCCGAAGATAGTGCTTAATCCTACCTCCGGAAATACGGGAATTGCGGTGGTGGTTACCGGAGCCGGGTTCACTCCAAAGTCCGGTCTCACCGCTAAATTTGACGCAGAAAAAATTGTTCTCGGCCAAGGGGCGGGGCTTGTTACTGACGAGCGCGGATCTTTTTCAACTATCATCTATATTTCCCTGGGCGCGAAACTCGGCAAACATAAAGTGAGCTTCTCTACGGGGATTCAAGCCGGTGCGGCGACTCAAGTAATCTCCGGGAGTTACCGGTGTCTGCAGACGAGTAGGGGCCAAAGTTGCCGTTCCTTTCCGCCCATTGTCATGAAAGCAGACGGAACATACTCTATATCTTTGGAAAAAGGCACATATATTATTGGTGATTACACAATTTCCCTTTCAGAATCAAAGATACGAGGCGTGGGTACATTTAACAAAACCCATACGGAGATACAGTTCAAATATAAATATAATAATCAGGATCAGGAGGTTGTGTATCTCTGGGAGGATATTAATTCTCCGCCGGTACTAAAGCAAAAAGAACAAAAAGCTGGCGATTACGCTGAAGCAGAATTCACGGTTACGGTAGCGGAAAAGTCCGCGGAAAAACAGAAAGAAAAGTCGTCTGAGAAAGAAGCGGGTGGTGCGTCCGGCAAGTCATTTGGCGATACGGTCGCACCCAAGTTTGGAGATGATGAGACCAAAAAATATGGAGACATAAAGACAGAGTTTTACGGTGATGTGGAAACGAAAACTTATGGCGACATTGAAACTAAATCGTATGGAGGTGTTCCCACAAAAACCTATGGGGATGTAAATACCAAGGCGTACGGAGACGTGGAGACGAAGAGTTATGGAGACGTGGAAACCAAGACCTATGGTGACATAAATACCAAAACCTATGGAGACGTGGAGACAAAAACATATGGTGATGTTAAGCCCCCGACGTATGAGACCCCAGAGGTAAAGCCCGGTGAATGCAATCCGCTAATTTCTAAGTTTTATCAACCCAACTGCAAAGAGCCAAGTTCTTTGAATAAGCCACCGTCTTACTTCGCGGGAATCTTTGATTTTTTCCGCAATCTATTCAGTCGGAAGCCCAAAAAGGAAGTGTCACCTAAACCCGCTCAAGAATCTATGCGGTTTGTTCCCCCAACTTCTTCTGACAGCTCGGTAGAAAATAAAGAGCCGGCCAAAGAAGTTCCACCGAAAATTCCCAAGGTTGAAGTGAAACCAGCCCCCAAAGTAGAGGCGCCTAAAATCGCTTCTAAATCCTCCAAAAAACTGTCCGGAAGCTATCGATGTTGGTCATATAATGTAAGTGGCGGGGGAGGGAGTTGTCGTATTTCGCCGCCGATAGTTCTGAAAACAGACGGTGGCTACTCCATGTCTTCGGAAGTTGGAACATACTATATAGAAGGCGATCAGATTTTTCTTTCCGAGTCAAAAATACGAGGTCCCGGAAAATTACTTGAAGGCGACATACAAATTCGTTTTGAATATGACTATAATGGCTGGCATCACACCATTACTTATCTTAGGGAAGAAAATGCTAATGCGGAACCAGCGCCTGCCGAGGTAGCGACCCTCCAAGAAAAATATGTAGAAGTCACCCTGCATATCAAGTACCCCGCGGGCGACTATTCCGCGGATAGTGTAAATACGGTTACTCTTTATTCCAAGGACGGGGGCGAGCAAATAGCGCAGTCTCTAGCATACGCGACTGATCGTTCTACCACTGAGGTTTGGTTTAGTAAGCGTTCTCCCAAAGTGGGTCTTCTCACGGGTCAGATATATAAAATATTTGTCTCAAGTGGTTTCGGCAGTGAATGGCAAGTCGGCGAGCTTGATCTCCGTAACATTACCGATGACACAACCATAACCATACAAGCAAAGACCCAATGACCTCTGTAATATTGCCTGATTTTGCGGCAAGCGAATTATTGGTTTAAGTAATATCAAGGTGCAAAGCTGTATGAAAAATCCGATTTTCTTTGCAAGAGAAGGGTTCTAACTTCACCCAGTACCCCCAGCCACATTGTATAAATGAAATATTTATTAAAATCTCTAACACATGTATTGCCGGTGGTGGTGTTTTTTGTTCTTAAAAAAATATTTGAGGCGGATGAAATTATATCAACTATTTTAATGATTTTGGTTTTCGTTTCTTACCTTTATTTCACCGGATTCAAAAGAAGGGAGTTGGAATTGCTTATCATGGGCTGTATTATTGGTTTTATGCTTGAAGTTGTTTTGGGGGCTGTTTATAGGGAACAATTTTGGGTCAATGCCTCTCTTTTTGGGGTGCCGATCTGGCTGCCCTTGGCGTGGGGCATGGGGTTTGTTATAATAAGAAGATTGGGGGATATAATTGTGCTTCATAGGAAAAAAATCTGATGGAACAAAACAATTTAAATATTAATCAAACTAATCTAAGCCCAATTAAAAACATGGAAGAAGAAAAAAACAGAGGCGGATATTTTTATTATTATCTTTTGATTATAGTTGTTATTGCTTCTGTTGTCTGGCTTTTTTGGAAGGGAGGGGAAGCGGAGTTGTCTCCGAAAGAAATGGAGCGGGGAATAGTAGAGCAAGAAAAGCCTGTTGAAAACGCCAACATGCGAACCGGCATTCTAAAGGCATCTGATAATCCAGCCAGGGGGAACCTCATGCTAGTAGCCGAAGGCAAAGATGTTTTATATATTTCAACGGTCAGAGATTTTAATTTTTTAGTTGGCAAAGAAGTGAGGGTTAGCACTGAAGGTACGGGGACCGGTTTTAAACTTCTGGATATAACCGCGAAGTAGGGAATAAAATAAAAGAATTATAAAAGAGAGCTTACGGCTCTCTTTTTGGTTACATAATACCTTCGTGCAAAAACTTGTAATGCCCTTCCATTATTTTGGATGCGACCAATCCGGCCTGATGATCTTCGTTTTTCCAAATCTTTCTGAATTGTTCATCGA
>JAUYPW010000030.1 GCA_030697525.1 bacterium | reverse complement strand
CGTATGCACTCCTTTCTGTGGAAGCCAATACTACTGCCACTAATTTGTTTGTGATTGGAGATGAAGGAACAAGCACCCCTTTGTTTGTGGTGAAGGGGTCGGGCAACGTCGGGATTGGGGATACATCCCCCGATGCCCTTTTGGATGTTGAAGGTACGACCAATCCAATGACTATTACAGGTACTACTGCTGGTTTAACCATAACTACCGACGACAGTAATGCTCCGGATGTAGGAAATTTATATGGAGATTCAATATTTCTTAGAAATTCAAACACAGGCACGGATATTGCTACAGGCATAGTTTCTCTGGATGTTTCAAGTTCTAATTCTTTAGCAGGCATATATTTTTTACAGACAGTCCAAACATCCACTGATGAGCAAGCCGCTATTACTTTTTGGACAACAAACTCTGGCGACAGTGGCGATGGTGAAAGGATGAGAATTGATCCTAACGGCAACGTCGGCATCGGGACGACGAGTCCGTATGCACTCCTTTCTGTGGAAGCCAATACTACTGCCACTAATTTGTTTGTGATTGGAGATGAAGGAACAAGCACCCCTCTGTTTGTGGTGAAGGGGTCGGGCAACGTCGGCATCGGGACGACAGAGCCAAGCACTACACTGCATGTTAAAGGTGTTGCCGAAATAGAAGCAGGAGGCACAGCCGGCAACTTAGGAGACAGTCTTATTTTTTCTTATACGGGTTATCCCACAGACTATAGGCATAAAATACAAACCTCACATACCAGTGGCGATCCAGCAGTTGGCTCATCGAATAAAATGGATTTTCTATTACATAATGGTTATAGTCCCACTCCTGATGCTTACACAAATGTTTTATCTCTTCGCGGAGACGGCAACGTCGGCATCGGGACGACGACGCCTAATATCAGCGGGAATGGTTTAGCTTTGACTATTAGTGCTGGACAGACAGGCAATGTTATTGGTCGTTTGGAATTGAACGGCTCAAGAACAGTGTCGGCAGGAGGATATGGTATTATCAGTTTTGCTCATCAGGGAACAGTTTCAGCTTCTATTAGTGTAGAAAATGTCTCTACTGGTAATAATGAGGGTAATATTATGTTCTATAACAAGGCTAACGCTGATTCTTCCTTGTCGGCTCGAATGACAATTAAAAATGACGGCAACGTCGGGATTGGGACGACGAGTCCGTCAGCGATATTAGCTACTAGTGTTTCCACAGATCACTTAGGTATAGTAGTTCACAATACAGTTCAAGTTCCCTCAATCGCTTTGACTTCTGGAAGCGCTAATTCGGGAGCTAGAAACTGGGCGATTAAAACTAATGATAATGGTTTTGGCACTTTTTCTATAATTCAATCTGCGGCTATGGGCGGTAATGCTGTGACTGGTTCAGATAAATTATCTAGATTAGACATAGATAATAATGGGAATGTGGGTATTGGGGATAGCACGCCGGATGGAAAACTAAAAATAGAAGGTTCAGGTACTGACGATATATATCTTAATGCAGATAACACCTCTTCAAGTTTTGCGAGCAAAATGATTCAATTAGATACCACCACAGCCGCAGGAACGGGTTGGTATTTTGGCCAGTATCTTTCTGGTAATAGTGGAGACACAGAATTTATATTCCGAGGCGACGGCACAATGCTTTCCGACAACGCCGCCACCACTCCGGCCGACGTGGCCGAGTGGACACGAGTAGTTGGTAATCCATCCGATTATGAACCCGGAGAATTAGTTATGTTTTCAACCGATAACGACAGAAAAGCCACCAAAGCTACTAAAGGTTCGGAATGGTTGTTGATTGGCGTGGTTACTTTAAAACCGGGATTGGTGGGTGTTTCTTACGACATTATGCAAGATGTTAGCGATATTGGTAAAAAAACTGATGCCGAACTCGAACAAGTTTACAATGCTAAAAAAGTGGCCACCATCGGCTACACTCCCGTAAAAGTTTCCACCGAAGGCGGTGTCTTAAAATCAGGCGATCCCATCACTGCCTCCTCCATTCCCGGTGTAGGTAGAAAAGCTCTACCGGGTGAAAAAATTATCGGTCACGCCTTTGAGGCCTTTGATCCGGCTAATGGCAAGATGGGGACACATGATGTGGACTTGCCGACACCAACTTCAGTGCCATTTCATCCTATGACCACGAGTATAACTTTGCCTGATGGTTCTTCGGCTTATCAAGGCTGGGTTTTTACATATGTAAACTTGGGACAGGCAGACATAAGATCGGCTTTAACCATAGATACCAACGGCAACATCGGCATCGGGACGACGAACCCCCTCCAAACTTTGCATGTATCTGGCACCATGCGCCTTACCACCTCGGTTGCGGTAACAGATGACCGCACTCTCTGCACCATTGCCGCCTCTGGGGAAATAGAGATTAAAGACGGCGCCTGCGGCACTTCTTCCCGTCGGTTCAAGGAGAGCATCGCGCCTCTTACTTACGGACTAAAAGATGTTCTTCAGTTGGAACCCGTGTCTTTCACCTACATAAACAGCTCCAGCACCACCCGAACCGCCAAACGTCTCGGTCTGATTGCCGAAGATGTTTATCAGGTGATTCCAGAAGTGGTCATGCATGACGATCAGGGACTGATTGACGGTATTGACTATTCCAACCTCATTGCTCTAGATATCAAAGCGATACAGGAGTTGAACCTAAAGGTGGAAGATTTACAGAAAATAAGCCAAAATTCTAGTGGAGGGGGTCTCACTTTTTCTGGTGTGCTTGAGGAATTAAAAAAGTTGGGCGTATGGATTCAAGATGGTTTGGTAACTCTAAAAGATTTAGTCGTGGAAACCTTGACGGCCAAGAAAATCACAACTGATTATTTGCAAATTAAGGATAGCGCCACCGGAGAACTTTATTGTGTGAGTATTACTAATGGGGAGTGGGTAAAGACAAAAGGAGAATGCGCGAGCCAATCAACAACCGCCAGCAGTACGCCGGATACTACAGCCACAAGCACCATGCCGTAGGGCTGGAAAACCGCCGAAATTGCATGATATTTCATCTCACGAGTTTTGGACAAGAGCGCTAAATTTCCAAAACTCGTGAGATAGAGGGGTGCAAAAGTCGTGAGATGAGAAAATTTGCATTATAATTCTATTTTGGTATAATCATATATGAACCATGACTAATCTAATTTCAAATTTCACCGCGGTCTATAAAAAAAGTGGCAAGTGGTATTTGGGCTGGGTTGAGGAAATTCCTGGGGTGAATACCCAGGGCCGCACCCTAAAAGAGACGAAAGAAAACCTAAAAGACGCTCTATCTCTGGTATTAGAGACCAACAGGATAGTCAGTCGCACAGAAACCGTGAGAAAAGGAACGGTTAAACGCGAACCCATAAGCATTGGCGTTTAAGTTTAAATGAAGAGGAAAGATCTAATACATCATTTGATAAAAGAAGGTTGTGTTCTGCTTAGGGAAGGTGCTAAACACAGCATCTTTTTTAATTTTCCAACGAAAAATACTTCTAGCGTGCCAAGGCACAGAGAAATAAATGGTTTTATTGCTAGGAAAATTTGCAGAGATTTAGGGGTTGCAGAAATCAAATAAATTAATGATTTTCCCTAACAAAAGTTGTTCTTATTGTTCTTCAACCAACACCGTCAAACGAGGTCTGCGTTACAATAAGCAGGAACAAGTACAACTGTATTTGTGCCGCTCGTGCCTGAAGACTTTTACTCCGAGGATAATCAAGGGCAGGCAGTACTCCGCAGAAGCTATTATCGCCGGAATGAATTATTATAACCTAGGTTTCTCGTTGGATAAAAGCTGTCGGATAGTAAAAGAAAAACTGGGTTTTGAAATCCAGCCGTCTTCTCTGGCCAACTGGGTGGAAGAGTACAAAGATTTATGCCGGTATCATCGCTATCGTCCGTATGCTGTAAAAATGTTTTCGCCTTTAGATACTGTGGTTACGGCCACTTTGGCCCATCGGCAGTTATATCGCTTCCGTTTCCACCGCGCCAAAGCCAACCTTATCGTGCGTGAGGATATAAAGCACGCCCGTTTCGGACCACTTGTTGAATATCTGTCTTTGGTGCCGAGCGAGTGCCCTCACCAGCTTTTTCAAGATGGCTTGCGCGCTTCCGAAGCCCCTTTGAAATTTAATAAAGAAGGGATGATCGTCCGTTCTAAAACTAATTATGCCAATCGGCTGACGGCTTTTGTTCTGCAGGCGGTCAAAAAAAATAAAGACCGGCACAATGTCCTGCAGAATTTCATGCTGGCCAACGACACAGTTACCGTCGCGGCTGAAGTGCCGATTTACATCAAGCGGGAAGACCTGGCGCATATGCAAACCCAACTCGGTTTTGAAGTATACAAAAAATTGCGCGGAAACGTGATGGAAAAAATGGAAGAAAAGGACTTGCCATCTCTCATCACGGGCCACATTGATTTATTGCAAATACGCAACGGCCAAATTCACATCTTGGACTACAAACCGAATGCCGCCAAAGAAAAACCCATTGAACAGCTTACTCTATACGCCATGGCCCTGTCACGGCTGACTGGCCTAAGGATGTATGAGTTCAAATGCGCCTGGTTTGACGAAAAAAATTATTTTGAGTTTTTCCCCCTGCACGCAGTCTATAAGAAAAAAAGCCGCAGAAAAAACATAAGAACAAAGGAAGGGACATACCGGATAAACGAAACAAGATACCGCGTAGATTCTATTAGGCCAAACAAACCCTCGAACTATGTATTTTAGTAAACAAGCCAAAACCAGTTTTTATCCCAAGAAACCATTGCGCAGTTTTCAGGATTTGGAAGTATATCAAAAAACTCTTGAGATATCAGTTTTGATTGCAAAGAAGGTAAAAAGTCTCGCTCCCGAGATTGACCGAGATTTCTCTAGCAAGTCCCAGCCGAAATTGCAATCTCGGCAAGGGACTGACGCAACATCGGTTTCAATTATCGGCACAGGATTATTTATTGATGAAATTATTTTAAAAAATATGTTACCCTGTGTTTTAGGGATTCCTCATCTTATTGCCGAAGCTCATTCGCAGAGATTCGGCGATCACACAGCCGGCATAGCGGCTTTAGAAAAAGCAATGTTGAATTGCAACAAGGCGATTGTCTATATTGAGCAGTTTCGCGATATTTGCGATACTAAAATTGAACATGAATTTTTTGAAGACTTGATCAAAAGATATACTTTTATCCGCCGGAAAATGCTCAATCTGGAACGGTCATGGAAAAAATTTATGCCGCAGAACTGAAAATTAGAAGTAGGCTCACCGCAAACGCCGACAGGAATTACGGTGTACGATAAACTCGGAAAAGCCGGGTGTTTGGTTATAGAAAATGTAGAAACAGGGGCAATGAGTTTGAAAGCGGGGATTTGTGGTAGCCCCTCGACAAGCTCGGGGAATATTAACACAGATTCTTCGGTCGCTCCGCTCCCTCAGAATGACATGAGTACGACAACAGCGACAAGTACAACACCTTAGGATAGAAGCTTGCGAAACTTAGACCTTTCTAGTATTATTTAGTTATATGGAATATAGAAATTTTCCAATCATAATTGAGCATGATAAACACGGCTATTTTGCTTTCTGTCCTGAATTACAAGGTTGCTATACTCAAGGCGAGACTTATGAGGATGCGATTGAGAACATAAAAGACGCCATAAAACTGCATGTGGAGGATAGGCATAAAGGTAGGGAAAGTTTACCAAAGGACAGGTCGGTCAGTATTTCTACGGTTGAAGTGGCAGTTTAATAAATGTCGCGTGATCCCCGCGTAACTTCTAAGCAAATTATAAAAGTCGTTAAACGGCTTGGTTTTGTGTTGTCACGCCAGAGCGGCAGTCATGAGATTTATAAAAATTCGGAAAACAAAAGGGTGACTATACCAATTCATGGCGCCAAAATCCTGCACCCAAAGATTGTTATAAGCATAATCAGAGATGCTGGTATTACTAAGGATGAATTAAAAGAGCTTCTTTGAGGAATAAGTAATGGTACGATAAATAATTATGATCCATTTACTCTTTGGACAAGACACTTATAGGAGCAGACAGAAGTTGAAAGAGATAACCAAAGAGCCTTTCTCTCAAAAGGCGGTTAGTTGCTATAGGCTTGATGCCGAAGATACTAATTGCGCGACAGCGGATATCGCGCAATGCTTGGGGGCGAGCTCTCTTTTTAGCGACAAAAAAATGGTAGTGATTGAGAATTTTTCCAAACTTTTAGATCCGCAAAATTTGTTGCTAAAACTGAAATCTATTGAGGATTCAAAAGACACGACGGTTGTTTTATGGGACAGAGAGATTGTCGCTGACACCCTCTCTAAATTTAAAAATCTAGCGGCAAAAACCCAAGAGTTTAAAAATCTGACCGGCGCGCAGTTAAAAAATTGGATTTCGGAGGAGGCTAAACAAAGAGGATTAAGACTCTTTCCCGCTCATCTGGAAAGACTGGAAAATATCGGTAGTGACCTTTGGGCGGTTTCAAACGAGATGGATAAAATGCTGGTAGAAGGAGGATCTTACGAAAAACCCGACGAATTCAAAGGAACTAACGCGTTTGGTTTGGGCGACAGTTTTTTTACTTCTAGAAAACAGGGCCTAAACGATCTTCTGCAACTATCGGAACAGGGGGAAAATGAATTTAATTTGTTCAGCTATCTTGCCAATCATTGTCGGACAGTTTTACTTGTGAAATATTATACCGAAAGAAAACAGCCGGTACCCGCCGGTCACAAGATACATCCCTTTGTGGTGAAGAAGGCCACGGCCAGCTCAAGGAATTTATCTTTCAACCAGTTGGTCTCGAAATTCAAAAACTTTTTTGAGGAAGACTTTAAAATAAAAACCGGGCAAACTGTGCCCGTAGAATCTATTACCAAAATTCTTCTCAATGGCTGACTTATTTTTTCTGAACAAGTTTGGTTAGTCTGGATTTAAGTCTCGCCGCTTTATTCTTTTTTATAAAGCCGGTTTTGGCAACTTTATCTAATGTCTGGTAGGCTCCAGACAGTTTTTCTTGCGCCTCTTTAATTTTTCCGGCGGCGGCTAAATTTTTCACTTCTCTGACCACGGTTTTATAAGCCTCTTTTTGCTTGAGGTTTCTTTTTCTCCGATGAATAGATTGTCTTAGCGCCTTCTCGGCGGATTTAGTAATCGGCATGAATTTTTAGAGCATATCACCTATATCGTTTTTTGTAAAATCTTGATCCGGTCTCTTATTTTTGCCGCCGATTCAAAGTCCATATTTTTGGCTGCTTTTTTCATTTGTCGTTCCAGTTCTTTTATGGCCTCTTCTTTTGGCCCCGGCGGTAGAAATGATCCATTTTCATCTTTTTTCAATTCTTCAAGCAGGCTTTTTCTTATTTCTTTTTTAATATGTTGCGGGGTGATATTGTTTCTTTTGTTGTATTCGCGTTGAGTCTTGCGACGCCTGTCCGTTTCCTCAAAAGCTCCGCGAATAGAACCTGTTATATGGTCGGCATACAAAACAACTTTCCCGTCGGTGTGGCGCGCGGCTCGGCCGATTATCTGGAGGAGGGTGGTTTTGTTTCGCAAAAAACCCTCTTTATCCGCGTCCAAGATGGCTATGAAAGAGACTTCCGGCAGATCCAGCCCTTCTCTCAATAAGTTTATACCAACCAGAACGTCATGTTCTCCGGTTCTCAACTTTTTTAAAATCTCGGTGCGTTCAAAAGTTTTCACCTCCGAGTGCAGGTACTCGGCTTTTATTTTCTCTTCAGTTAAATAATCCGCAATATCTTCGGCCAGTCTTTTGGTGAGGGTAAGCACCAAAGACCTCTCTTTCTTGGCGACTCTTTTTTCTACTTCGCGCACAACGTCTTTCATCTGATTTTTGGTAGGCCGAATTTCTATTTCAGGATCTAAAATTCCGGTAGGACGAACCAACTGCTCGGCCACGTGGTGAGCGGATAATTTTAATTCATAATCGGCGGGTGTGGCCGACATATAAATTGTTTGGCCGATTTTTTTATTAAACTCTTCAAATTTTAACGGACGATTGTCACGGGCGGAAGGAAGACGGAAGCCGTAATCAATTAGAGTTTGTTTTCGCGATGCGTCTCCTTGGTACATGCCTCGGAATTGGGGAAGGGTGGCGTGAGATTCGTCAATTATGGTGAGAAAGTCCGGGACGCCGCACGCATGATGAAAATAATCAAGAAGAGTAAAGGGCGCTGTCCCCGATTTTCTGAAATCCAAGTGGCGGGAATAGTTTTCTATACCGTTTACATAACCGGCGGAGACAAGCGTTTCCAGATCAAATTCTGTTCTTTGTTTTAGCCGTGCGGCTTCTAAAATTTTTCCTTGTCTTTTCAATTCGGCCAGTCTCTCTTTTAGCTCCTGCCGGATATTTTCTACGGCGAGGCCGAGTTTGGCCTGGGGAGTTACGAAATGTTTGGCGGGAAAAATATGAGTGGAATCTAGAATTAAGAATTTAGAATCAAGAGAAGCGTTTCTTTTTTTGATGGAAGAAATAATATTTTTTTCAATCTCAATTGAGATAATTTCTTCAGCGGAGGGGAGATAAATTTCAACTGTGTTTTCGCGGGTTCTGAAATGTCCTTGGCGAGGGTCTAGGGGGTTTCGGGTATACTGAAGCATTACCAGTTTTTTCAGCAAATCTTTTTGGGAGATCCGTTCGCCAACCTTCAGATTTATTGAAACTTTTTCGTATTCTTCCGGACTACCCAAGCCGTAGATGCAGGAGACCGAGGCTATGATTATGACGTCTTTTCTGGAAAGCAGAGAGGCGGTGGAGGCGTGGCGCAGGGCATCTATTACTTCATTTATTTTGGCATCTTTTTCTATATACGTGTCGGTGGTTGGCATATAGGCCTCTGGCTGGTAGTAGTCATAGTAAGAGACGAAATAATGAACAGAATTTTCCGGAAAAAATTCTTTAAATTCCTGATAAAGTTGGGCGGCCAGGGTTTTGTTGTGAGAAATAACCAGAGTTGGCTTCTGGATTTTTTCAATAACATTGGCAATGGTAAAAGTTTTTCCGGAGCCGGTAACCCCTAAAAGTGTCTGGTGTTTCGCGCCCGAATTTAAACCGGCTACTAATTTTTCAATAGCTTGAGGCTGGTCGCCCGTCGGCTTAAATTTTGAAACAAGATTGAAATATGACATAATCTATCTAATGATTGCTTTCGTAGAAGGAAAAGTAGAAATAACCGGTGAAAAATTTGTTGTTTTGAGCGCCGGAGGTATTGGCTACAAAGTTTTTGTTAGCCAGGAAACTTCGCAAAAAATACCACAAAAAGGACACATAGTCAAACTATGGACTTACCAAAATGTGCGGGAAGACGCGCTGGAGCTTTATGGATTTTTAAATCTAAACGAGCTGGATTTGTTTGAAACTCTGATTGGCGTCTCTGGGGTTGGGCCGAAGACGGCATTGGCAATTTTGGGCATGGGTTCAACCGACAATTTGCGTAGAGCGATTGCCGCCGGAGATTCTTCTTATTTAACCCGCGTGTCTGGCATAGGCAGGAAAACCGCCGAGCGCATAATTGTGGAATTGAAAGATAAGATGGCCGGACGGGGTGTAACCGTGGACGCTCCGGAACTGAAAGAAGAAATGGACGCGCTGGATGCGCTTACCGCTTTGGGCTATTCTCCAAGAGAGGCGAGGGATGCGCTGTCCAGATTGCCAAAAGAAATCACCAGCGCGGAGAAAAGAATTAAAGAAGTGCTTAAAAATTTAGGAAAAAGATAAGCAATGAACACTTTTGACTTACAAGTTCACTCTACAGCTTCGGACGGCCGGCACTCGCCGACTGACGTTGTTAAGATGGCCAAAGAAAAAGGGGTTTGGACAATCGCTCTTACCGATCACGACGCTGTAGACGGTTTGGATGAAGCTTTTTCGGCAGGGCAAGAATTCGGCGTTCGCGTTATCCCGGGCATAGAGATATCGGTGGAAGAAAACGGCGCGCACATATTGGGATATGGAATAGATTTTCATAATCAGGCTTTACTGGATTATTCGGAGGAGTTCAAAAAAAGAAGAGCGGGGGCGGCGCAGAAAATGATTGGAAATCTGCAGAAATCCGGTTTTACGGTGGACTGGCAGGATGTTTTAAACGAGGTGACCGGTTCGGTGGTTGCGCGACCGCATTTGGCTCGGGCAGTTTTGAAAAGACCGGAAAATAAAGAAAAACTTGGCGGTGTTTCCACCGTTCACGAATTTATTGAAAAATTTCTTTCGGATGAAAGTCCCAATTATGTAAGAAGTTCGCATATTAGTGCCGCGAAAGCCATTGAAGCTATAAAACAGGCCGGGGGTTTGGCGGTTTGGTCGCATCCGGCAATTAATTTTGAAAGCAGACACGACGAACTGGAAAAATTTTTAAAAGAGCTGATGGGTTGGGGACTAAAAGGGGTGGAGGTTTTTACTTCTGCGCACACCGAAGACAGTGTTGAGCTGGTTTATAATTTAGCCAGCGTAAATAAACTCTTAGTAACCGCGGGTTCCGATTTCCACGAGGCGGGTGACCACAAGAAAAGCGCTCGGGGTCTCTGCTCGGCAAGTTTTGTGGGGGATTATCCGACTTATGGTTTTCCGACCGAAGGGATAGTTGCAAAATTGGAAGAGGCTATAAAAAATGTTCAAAAATGATTCGGTTAAAAATTTGGTGAAGTATGTGAGGTGGGTGTTATTTTTTTTAATCTTCTCATCTGTAATAGTCATGATTGTTCTCTACAGACCCAAGACGGGTCTTAAAAATATGAAAGTCGGACCGAAAGAGATTAAGGTTGAATTGGTTTCAGATATGACCAAGAGAGCCAAGGGTCTTTCGGGGAGAGACGGACTTGCCAAAGACCGGGGACTCCTCATGATTTTTGAAGAACCGGGTAAATATGGCATCTGGATGAAGGATATGAAATTTTCTATAGATATTTTCTGGATCAGAAAAAATAAAATTGTGTATGCTGAAAAAAATGTACCGCCCCCAGTTGTGGGAACTCCTGATGCGCTTCTTCCGGTATATGTATCTTCAACCGAAGCCGACATGGTTCTAGAAACTGCCGCGGGCTTTGCAGATAAAAATAAAATACAGGCGGGCGACATGGCCGAATTAGTGTATTGACACAGGACTATTTTTTAGTTATGGTTGCCGAATGGATTCTCTAGTTATAGACTTAGAAACAAAGAAATCGTTTGAAGAGGTCGGAGGCAAACAAAACATCCGTGATTTGGGTATCTCGGTTGCCGGAGTTTATTCTTATGATCAAGATAAATTTTTTGCTTTTGAAGAAAACCAGCTTGCTGAATTGGAGGAAATGCTTTTGAATACAAACCACCTGATTGGTTTTAATCTGAAGGGTTTTGATAATCTAGTGCTAGAACCTTATCTGAAAAAAGTATCTCTGGCCAAAATTGCTATTACGGATATTTTTGAGGACGCGGTTAAATTTTTAGGACACAGGGTTGGCTTGGCGGGGGTAGCGCAAGCAACACTTGGCGAAAGCAAATCAGCCAACGGGCTCGAGGCCTTGGAATGGTACAAAAAAGGGGAGATGCAGAAAATTAAAGATTACTGTTTGCAGGATGTGAAAGTTACTCGTGATTTGTATGACTACGGTAAAAAACACGGACATATTTTATTTGAGTCTTTCATTGACCACAAGACTCACTCTATACCCGTGGTTTGGGGAAGAGCGCCTGAAGTTCCGGTGGCCAAGCTGGTGGAAGATGCTTTCAATCAAAGAAAAAGGCTTTCTGTAGAATATGTTTCTTCTGAAAATAATGATGGATTGGGTTTTAACAAACAAAGGCTCATTGATATTCATAAAATAAAAGGAGAGGAGATAGAAGCATATTGCCATCTGCGACAATCTGTGAGAATTTTCCGTCTGGGTAGGATTTTGCGGGCAGAGCTTACGGGCGAGTCTTATATCCTGCCGCAAGATTTGCAAAAGTCACTTTTTTAAGGTAAAGATTAAGACAAAGGAGACGATAAAAATGACTATTGAGTCCACAAAATTTCATAATGAAAGATTGGGTTGGGTAAGTATAGAGGAGGTTCTGAAAGAAATAAAAAAGTTTATAGAAAGCCAACCCGATCGTTTTTATAAAATAATTATAGGGACGGATTCCAAAGCCGCCGATCCTTCTTTTTTGGTGACCGCGCTAACTATCTGGCGGGTGGGCAACGGAGCGATTCATTTTTGGACCAGATCTCCTGAAAAAAATTTTCCCAGCATGCGCGATCGCATTTGGCAGGAGGCCATGAATTCTATTATGCTAGCGCAGGAAATTCGCTCAAGTTTACAAGACCTGCTTGGGGAGGATTTCTTTTGGGATGGCAATGAAATACACGTGGACATCGGTGAGAATGGTCCAACCAACGAGCTTATTGAGGGGGTGACAGGGATGATAAAAGGTTATAACTTTGTGCCGGTTATAAAGCCCTTCGCTTTCGGGGCGTCTGTGGTGGCGGATAGGCATACTTAGTTGTCATCCCGCACTTGATGCGGGATCCAGTATTATGACATGGATGCTGATTTTCATCAGCATGACAAGGAGGGTTAGTATGGCAGAAAATACCTTAAATAAGCCACAAACCCACCTTTCCGGGTGGGATTGACTTTTTAGTCATTTTGGTGTATAATGGGGATAGTAACTTGAGGTATAGAAAAATAGAATACATAGAGGCGCAATACTTTTCAAGGAGGTTCTGTTATGAAGAAGAAGACTGTATTTGCATTCGCGGGTGGACTTACTCTGATTGCAGCCGGCTTGTTGCTGGCCTTCGCCTTTGGTCCGACCATGCAGGTGCCGGCAGAACAGTGGGCGGCGCTGATTTCCGGGGTCATTATCTTCATTCCCGGTGCTCTGCTTGTCGTCTGGTCTTTCAAGAGAGAAAGTGCGTTCACGACAATCTGCTCCTTCATTGTTGGGGCGGGGCTCATGGGGGTGGGGTTCTGGTTCTATTCTTGGATTGGTCCGCAGGATGTTTTTTTTGGGAAGTATATTATGCTTCCTGTGATGTCTGCCCTGGCAGGTCTTCTGGGGATGTGGGCGATTAATCGATCACTCTACACGGAGCCGGAAAGGAACAATCTTGAAGGTTCTTTCGAAGATCTGGTCATTATTGTTCTGGGTGTGGCAATCATGGTCTGCATGTATATGACGCCATGGAGTGTTCTGGCATACTTTTTCACTGCGCGGTCTGCGATGAACCTGGTGCACGAGATTTTTCCGTAAGTCCAAACCGGTATTTACAAGGAGATGCGCGATATGTTTGTAATCAGCTCGGGCATGATGGCAGTAGTTTCCTGTGTGTTTATGCCCACGGGGATCTACATCGGATGGCTTGAGAGAGAAGTTCTTTGTCTGATAGACGAGAAGTTCGACTCCTTTGGCTTCATAAAAATCTGCGGCCTTATGTGGCTATCGGGATTTATGAGGGCCGCAGGAGTTCTGATGGTGGTGGCCGGGGTGGTGATGTTTGTCGCTCATTTCTACACCGGTGCGAGTTAAAAATTGGCGAGTCGGGACTTCGGTTCCGCCTCGCCAACAATTCTCTGAATTTTATGAAAGTAGAAAATAGAGAATTGGAAAAATATTTCCAGTACCTCCAAGCAGGAGGGTCTTGGGTGAGGAGGGGACACTTATTAAATACTATACAGTGCATCCAGCTTCTTGCTTGCTTCAAGCAATAATCTTTGGCATTTTGTCCGACCGCAAGGTCTGCCAAAAAATTACTGCTGGAAGAAAGGCCCTCCTACTTGGGGGAACATTGAAAAAATAACAAGTCAAAAACCAAAGAGAGGAGAGCATAGCATGATTCAGAACAGGAGAATGATTTTGCTAATTCTCGTGGTTGTGGCAGTTTTGCTCTGGATAGATTCACAGGACCATAACGATGCCAAGACGGCCAAAAAGATTGTGCCGACCTGGCAGAGATAAGGAGATTTTCGGAAAACAAAAGCCGCTGAGTGGTGACACCCCGCGGCTTTTTCGTTTGACAACCTCTAATATAAAAGCATATAATTGTAATACAAATTATTACAATATAGCCATGCGCAATATTATAAACATTTCTCTTCCGCCCAAGATGGTGGAAGAAGTAGAAAAAAATATAAAAAAAGGGCGCTTTGCCAGCAAGAGTGAGTTTTTTAGAATGCTGATTCGTTTATGGACGGAAGGTAAGTTGGCAGAAGAATTAGAAGAAAGCAGGCTAGAACTAAAACAGGGTAAAGGTAAATTATTGCGGTCTTTGAAGGACTTGCGATAGTTTTAACTATGAAAATTTACTATTCCTCCAAATTTGAGCGGGAATATAAAAAGTTACCCAGAAACATCAAACTCTTGGCGGAAGAAAAAGAAATAATTTTTAGAAAAAATCCTGCCGACCCTAGATTAAAAACTCACAAACTTCATGGCCACCTAAAAAGTTATTGGTCTTTCGGTATAAACAATAATTATAGAGTTATATTTGAATTTGCGGAGAAAGGTGTGGTCTGGTTCCATTCAATTGGCGGCCACTCGGTTTATCAGTAATTTTTAGTCCTCGTAGTTCAATGGACCCCGATACTAAAAATATGCGCCCGTAGCTCAATTGGATAGAGCGTCGGCCTCCGAAGCCGAAGACTAGAGGTTCGTCCGGCCATACGACCGGACGCCCCGTCGAATGACGGGGCGAATCTGCCCGAGGGCATTTTATTCTTTTACGCAAGTGAGTTAAAATAGAAGCATGAGCAAAAAAGCCTTAATTATTTTAATGTTGATGGTTGTTTTGCCGTTCTCTATGTCGGCTCAGGAAGTTTTTACCCGCAATCTTTATTTTGGCCTTCTTGGCAATCCGGATGTCACCAAACTACAGGAATTTTTACGGAGACTGGGATTTTTCACTTACCCAGCTTCCAATGGAAACTATTTGTGGACCACAGTCGGATCCGTAAAAAGATTCCAGCAGACACACGGAGTTTATCCCGCTTCCGGATATTTTGGAACAAAGACAAGGGTTGCCGCGAACCGGATTGCCGCGACAAAAGACTTCATAACCGAGCCGGTTATCTCTCCACAAAAAACCAAGCAAACCCAAACTCCGGTTCTGCGATCAACCGAATCTCCGTACAAAAATAAAATTAAAATTACTTATGTTGATGGATACGGCAACAAACCCGAGAAGGAGGTGGTATATATAGAAAACTGGAATTCGGATGAGAAAATTAATGTTACCGGTTTTACTTTAGAAAGTATTCGGGGTACAAAACTAGAAATCCCTGTTGCTGATGCCCTGCCCGGCCCATACGGCAGTTCTGCCCGAGATCCGGTGGTTTTAAAACCCGGAGGTGGGAAGGTAATAGTGGTAATAGGCAAGCATCCTAACAATACTAATTTTCAAACCAACCTTTGCACCGGATACTTCAGTGAGAATTATAAATTTGAACCTTCTTTAAATAACCGTTGTCCGCGGGTGGAAACAAGAAAACTTCCTTTAAATATTTCCGACAGGTGTATAGATGTGATAAACTCTACTCCAACTTGCCGGCAGCCGGATTATTCTCAAATTTTTCCGATCAACGACGAAGACTGCCGAAGTTTCTTAAGTAAACATTTTAATTATGTTGGTTGTGTGGCGGACAATCGCGACCGCGCTGATTTTTTCGGTAACGACTGGTATATATGGCTGGGTAGGCCGGAAGAATTTCTACGGGATAACCGCGAGGTAATTATTTTAAGAGATAGAGAAGGAAGGGAGGTGGATAAGTACAGCTACTAATTTTTATGAAAATTTCTTTCCATGGTGGCGCGCAAGATGTTACCGGAGCTTGTTATCTTCTTGAGACAGGCAGTTTAAAACTACTTATAGATTGTGGGCTTTTTCAGGGAGGCAAGGAATGCGAGGATATTAATTTTGAAAAATTTCAATTTGACCCTGCTGGCATAAATTATCTTCTGGTTACCCATGCGCACATAGACCATGTCGGCAGGATTCCTAAGTTGGTACGGGAAGGATTTCGGGGCAAAATTTTATCTACAAAACCTACTCGTGATTTAGCTCGACTACTTCTTGAGGATTCGCTTTCTCTGGCGATCCGGCAAAACGACCAACTTTTTGCCATGGAAGATCTCGAGAGAACTTTTACCCTTTGGAGCACCGTAGATTACGGTTTTGAGACTGCTTTGGGAGAGGCTAAAATAAAACTGCACAATTCTGGCCACATTTTGGGTTCGGCCTTGATAGAAATCTGGGCCGAAGGCAAACATCTGCTGTTTACCGGAGATTTGGGTAATACCCCCTCGGTTCTTCTACCCCCGCCGGAGAAATTCAAGAATCTTGATTTTTTAGTGATAGAGTCGGTCTACGGGACGCGGACACACGAAAATCCTTTAGAAAGGAATCTACAGCTTGAGCGGGCTGTAGAGGACGCGGCTTCCCGCAAAGGTGTTTTGGTTGTTCCATCTTTTGCGGCTGAAAGGACGCAAGATATTTTACATTTGCTGAACGGGATGCTCCTTTTCAAAAGGATACCGGAGATGCCCGTCTTTGTAGATTCGCCTTTGGCAATCAAAATAACCGCAGTCTTTGAGCAGTATGCGGGATATTTTAATAAAGATATTCAAGAACTTCTTCTGCGGCACCCAAACCTGTTTAAATTTAAGAAGCTTAAGTTTACCCAGACTACGGACGAATCCAAAAGTATAAATGAAATTCCACCGCCGAAAGTAATTATTGCGGGATCAGGCATGATGAACGGAGGAAGGATTTTACACCACGCTCTGCGTTACTTGCCCGACCCGGCGAGCATACTTTTGCTTATAGGATACCAGGGGCGAGGGTCGGTGGGCAGGCGTTTACTGGAAGGAGAAAGAATGGTAAAATTATTTGGAGAAGAAGTGCTGGTGAAAGCGGAGGTTCGAAGCATACAGGGCTTTTCCGCTCATGCTGACGCCGAACAGCTTTATGATTTTGTGGACGCGAGCCGAGATATGCTAAAAAAAGTTTTTGTGGTACAGGGAGAAGAGACGGAAGCGCTGGGGTTCGCGCAAAAAATCAAAGATTATATGGGACTTGAGGCCAAAGCCCCGATACTTTACCAAAAATTTGAGATATGAAATCTACTCCACACACACATCTAAAATATAAAATCTGTGTTTCTGGCGCGGCTGAAACTGGTCATTGCGCGCCCGATGCTTTGGAGAAAACCAAAGAACTCGGCCGCCAGATTATAAAACACAACGCAGTTTTAGTGACGGGCGCTACCACTGGCGCGCCTTACTGGGCGGCGATTGGCGCCAAAGATGTTGGCGGTTTTGTCATTGGTGTCTCACCCGCTTTGTCAGAGGTTGAACATATAGACAAATACAAACTGCCGGTTGATTATCACGATATAATTATATACACGGGCTTTGGTTACCCAGGAAGAAATTTGCTGCTTACCAGATCTTCGGACGCGGTGATAGTTACCTGCGGACGCATGGGAACCTTAAACGAATTTACTATTGCTTTTGAAGATGATAAGCCGGTTGGTGTTTTGACCGGCACAGGGGGAATGGCTGATGAAATAAAAGATATTTTAAACAAGGCTCACCGCGGTATGGGGAAAACAGTTTTTGATTCCGATCCGCAAAAGTTAGTTGAAAAAGTTTTAGAGCTTGTGAAAAAAGAAAAGGTTATAACTGTATGAGTTTTAAGTTTATCAAGGCTACGTTAACTTTATCGGGCATGATCATCGGGGCGGGGATGTTTGGCATCCCTTTTTCTTTTGCCCGCGCTGGGTTTTGGCTGGGTACTCTGGAACTTATCGTATTGTCCGGATTGATGTTGATCTTTCACTTATTTTACGCCGAAATAGTTTTGCGTACTTCGGGCATCCACCGTATGCCTGGTTACATGCGTGAACATCTAGGCAAAAAGTCTTACAGATTATCTTGGTTATCTTCGGTGTTTGGCATAAGCGGTAGTCTTTTGGCGTATATAATTTTAGGGGCAATTTTTTTAAATAATCTTTTACCTGCCAATCAATTTTTATGGGCGGTATTTTTAGTTTTAGCTGGGGCGGTCATAACCTATTTCCCGCTTAAAAAAGAATCTTTTATAAACAGTATTCTGGCTGTATTTTTAGTCGGCTTCATATTATATCTTGTCATAACACTTCTTCCGGACATAAAAACATTCAATCTGTCAGGTTTTTATCCGGACAGCATCTTTGTGCCTTATGGAATCCTACTTTTTTCGTTGGCGGGGGGTATTGTGATACCTGAAGTAGTTATACTGTCAGACAAAAACAGAAAGACAACCCATCGCGCTGTGGTGGCGGGGTCTCTCTTGCCGGCTGTATTATATTTCCTGTTCGCTTTGGCTGTTGTCGGGATCTCCGGCGTCGCTGTTAGCTCTGATGCCATCCGTGGACTTGCTGTCTTTGCGGGAGACCGAGTTGTGTTTTGGGGTAATATAATAGGACTTCTGGCGGTCTTTACCTCTTTGGTGGCAACCAGTAAAAATTTTCAGGAAATGTTGAGACTGGACTTTATCTTTTCCAAAAGAAAAGCGTGGGTTCTGGTTTCTACTCTGCCGTTAATCTTATATACCTTCGGTTTCAGGAATTTTATCGGCACCATTGGCGCGGTCGGAGTTTTGGCGGTCGGGGTGGATTCTGCTTTGGTCTTGGCGGCGCATTATAAATTGCGTAAAAAGGAAGGAGAGAGGCTTGGCTTTTGGTCTTACGTTTGGCGAGCCGCTATTTATTTAATGGTTATTTTGGGTATAGTATATGAGGTGCTTAATTTCTAATTTATAAAAAATGTTTAAAGAAATAAATAAAATCGTAAAAACCATAGTTGTCGCCGACTTTTTTTATAACGCCGCTTTCGCTTCTTTTGGGCCTGTTTTTGCCATTTTCATAACCACTCAAATTCAGGGTGGATCAGCCAAGGTGGCCGGTTTCGCAGCCGCCATCTACTGGATTGTCAAATCAATTTTCCAACTTCCCATAGCCAGATTTCTGGATACGACGGACGGGGAAAGAGACGATTTCTGGGCTATGTTTGCGGGCTACCTTTTAAGCGGTTTGGTTCCTATCGCCTACATCTTTGCGAAAACGCCCGCGCATCTTTACTTGATACAAGCTTTTTACGGAGTGGTTATGGCTTGGGCGGTTCCTGCTTGGTATTCCATTTTTACCAGGCACGTAGATAAGTGGCGGATCAGTTTTGAATGGAGCCTTGATTCCGTATTTTCGGTGGGACTGGCGGCTTCAATAGCTACGGCTTTGGGTGGATACATCGCTGATCGGTTTGGTTTTGCGGTGTTGTTTTTAGGTTCAAGTCTCTTGGCTGTCTTTGCGTCCGGACTGCTGTTTAGCCTGCGGGGAGAAATGAGAGGCCGAAAACAGGGTGACAAAGTCACGCCGGAGTTGCCCCAGCACAGGTATTAATTTATCGAAGCGAGACTTCAATAATTATTTTAGCAAGATGACTAATAAAGAGATAGCTAAAACATTGCTGGAAATGTCCGTGCTTTTGGATATGGAAGAAGTCCCTTTCAAGCCGAGGGCTTATGAAAAAGCCGCGTTGGAAATAGAATCATTGGGAGAAGAAGTAAAAGATATTTACAAAAAAGACGGTATTAAGGGTCTGATGGAGATTCCAAGCGTTGGTCAGGGGATAGCTGAACACATAGAAAGTTTGCTACAGAAAAAGACATTTGCAGAATACGAAAAGTATAAGAAAAAATATCCTGTTGATATCGCCGAACTGACTTCGGTACAAGGAGTTGGCCCCAAAATGATAAAAACTCTTTGGCAAAAATTAAAGATTAAAAATCTCTCTGATTTGGAAAAGGTGGCTAAGGCCGGAAAAATCAGAAAGCTGGAACATTTTGGAGAAAAATCGGAACAAAAAATTTTAAAGGGGATTGAGTTTTTGAAAAAATCCGGAGGAAGACAAATCCTCGGTTTTATTTTGCCGGAAATCAGACAGTTTGAAAAAATAATTCAAGGATTTCCGGAAGTTGAAAAAGCGGTGGTGGCCGGATCGGTAAGACGGAAAAAAGAAACTATCGGCGATATTGATTTTCTGGCTATTTCCAGTAAACCAGATGGGGTAATGGACCGATTCGTCGCTTTGCCGCAAGTTGCCACGGTTTTGGCCAAGGGTGAGACGAAGACTTCGGTGAAATTGAAAAACGGTTTGGATGCCGATTTACGGGTAGTGCCGGCTGAATCTTTTGGCGCGGCTCTAAATTATTTTACAGGATCAAAAGACCACAACATAGCTTTGCGGGAAATTGCTATAAAGAAAGGCCTTAAACTGAACGAGTACGGACTATTTAAGGGCAAAAAACAAATTGCCGGCAAGACAGAAGAAGATTTGTATGAGGCTCTCGGACTAAAATATATTGAGCCCGAATTGCGGGAGATGACGGGGGAAATTGAAGCCTCACGGGAAGGAAAACTGCCTAAACTTATTGGCTACGGTGATTTAAAAGGAGACTTGCAGGTACAAACCAATTGGACTGATGGTGAGAATTCAATTGAAGAAATGGCCAAGGCGGCCAAAGAATTGGGCATGGAATACATCTTGATTACTGATCATACTCGCGGTTTAGCAATGACCGGCGGAGCGGACGAAAAAAAACTGTTGGAGCAGATGAAGAAAATTGATGAAATAAACAAGGGCGGAAAGTTTGGACATTTCAAAATATTAAAAGGAGCGGAGGTGAATATAAAAAAAGACGGTTCGTTGGATATTGCCGACGAAGTCCTAAAGAAACTTGATATCGTCGGGGCGGCAGTACACAGCCATTTTAATTTGCCACGAGCGGAGCAGACCAAAAGACTAATCAGGGCCATAGAAAATCCGCATGTGGATATTATTTTCCACCTAAGCGGGCGTATTATCAATCGCCGAGAAGCCATAGAATTGGATATAGATGAGATTATAAAAACAGCCAAGAAAACCGGCACAATTTTAGAAATAGACGCGTTTCCGGACAGATTAGATATAAAAGATGAATATGTTAGGAAATGTGTGGAGGCGGGAGTAAAAATGTCTATAAGTTCGGACGCGCATTCCGTTTCGCACTTCAAAGTTTTAGAGTTCGGGATCGCCCAAGCACGGAGAGGATGGGCAGAGAAGAAGGATGTTATAAATGCGTGGCCAGCGGAGAAGATGTTAAAAATGTTGAAATAAATTTTCGATTTATGCCCGTAGAACGTTCAGCTGGAATAATATTTTTTAGAAATACACCCAGAGGCAGGGTCTATTTGGTCATACGTTCTTCCAACCATATACCCGAGCGGGGAGAGTTTTGGGATTTTCCAAAAGGCAGATTGGAAAAAGGGGAGACAGGAATTCAGGCGGCTGAACGGGAAGCCGTAGAAGAAGTTGATATAAAAAAATACGAACTCCAGCCGGATTTTAAGGAAACTGTCAAATATTTTACAAGGAGGTCTGGGCGGATGAAATTTGTAGCTATGTTTTTAGCCGAGGCCAAGGGTGCTAAGGTAAAACTATCGTGGGAGCATGACGCATATGAATGGTTGTCCTATGAAAAGGCCTATAAGAGAATATCTCTAAAGCCGATGAAAGAAGCGCTGAAAAAAGCCAATGACCACCTTCAAACAAAAAGTTCATAACGCCGTCAAACAAATTCCCCAAGGCAAGGTAATGACCTATTCCGGAATAGCTAAACTAATTGGCAGACCTAAAGCGGCACGCGCGGTAGGCAATGTCCTAAACAAAAATTTTGACAAGACTATCCCCTGTCATAGAGTTATAAAATCGGATGGCCGGATAGGCGAATATAATAACCTATCTGGTGACAAGACAGGTTTGCTAAAAAAAGAAGGGGTGATTATTATAAGTGGTCAGCTTGATTTAAAAAAATATCGATGGAAAACTGCGTCTTAGAAGTAAAAAATTTATCGGTAATTTTAGATTCAGAAGTCATTCTGAAAGATATTTCTTTTGCAGTAAAAAAAGGAGAGGCGTTAGCCATCATAGGACCCAATGGAGCCGGGAAGACGGTTCTTTTCCGCGCCCTGGCTGGCCTTCTGCCTCATAAGGGTGAAATACATTGGGCAGACAAAATGAAGATAGGCTACGCTCCGCAAAAATTTTTGGTGGATAAATCTATACCGATCACCGTAAAAGAATTCTTTTCTCTGAAATCAAAAAATTTTTGGCTACTGCCAAAGGACTTCGCCGAACATCTAAGCCATGAGCTTGAGTTGGTTGGCCTGGATAAGGGTATTCTGAACAAGCCGATCGCAGAGATTTCGGGAGGGCAGATGCAAAGAGTTTTAATAGCTTGGGCGATGCTGGATCATCCGGATATTCTGCTTTTTGATGAGCCAACAGCCGGAATTGATGTTGGTTTTGAGGAGACTATCTATCACCTTTTGCGTAAACTGCAGAAAGAGCGGGGCACAACAGTTCTGTTGATTTCTCACGAATTGAATATAGTCTATAAATATGCGGACAGTGTACTTTGTTTAAATAAGAAAATGATCTGTCATGGCTCACCGGCAGAAGTTTTGAATCCGCAAGAACTGGCAGGTCTTTATGGTGAGGGAGGTTTTTATAAACACCTGAACTAAACATGGAATTATTTAATAATCAATCTTTCCTAGTAGCTCTGTTTATCGGACTTGCTTCAGGAAGCATAGGGGCTTTTATTATTCTGCGCCGCATGGCTTTGGTTGGAGACGCTTTGTCGCATGTGGCTTTGCCTGGTATCGCACTCGCGCTTTCCTATCAAATAGACCCCTTTTGGGGGGTGCTGGTTTTTTTACTGGCGGCAGCTTTTTTAATCTGGTGGTTGGAGGGCAGAAGTCGTCTTTCTACCGAAGCGATTGTAGGTTTATTATTTACGGCCAGTCTCGCCGTTGGTGTCTTGACTATACCCGACCACGAAATTATCGAATCTCTTTTTGGGGAGTTTCCACTATTACCTGCTACTACTCTTTTTATGGTGCTTGGCTCTGCGAGTCTTATGGCTGTTTTGTCTTTTGTATTGGCGCGCAAACTTCTTTTTGTAACTGTCTCGCCAGAAGTGGCAAAAGTAAGCGGAGTGGGTAGAAAATATGATCTCGTTCTTTTTCTAATATTTTCCGTGGTGGTGGCTCTGGGTATAAAACTGGTAGGCACCCTGCTTATGGGCGCACTCACTATCATCCCCGCCTCTATTGCTAAAAATGTATCCCGCAGTATGTCGGGTTATATTATTAACGCTTCTATTATCGGGGCTTTTGTGGCTGTGGTTGGGGTTGTTTTGTCTAGAAGTATTCATATTATTCCAGGACCCACAATTATCCTTTTCGGAGCAGGGTTGTTTCTGGTATCTCTTATTTTTGCTAGGAGGTAAGATAACAAAAATCCCGCCGCGGCGGGATTTTTGTTATGTATCGTTATTTAACAGATTCCAATATTTTAGAGAAAATTTCTGGATGTTCTTCGGCTAGTTTCGCTAAAACCTTACGATCGAGTTCTATGTTTTTCTTGGATAGGGCATTTATGAATCTACTATAGGATAGCCCTTCGGTGGTTACAGCCGCACTTATTTTATTTTGCCACAGTCGGCGGAAATCTCTTTTTTTTCTCTTACGTCCCGAAAAGGAATGAAGGCCGGCATGAAGCAAGGCTTCTCGAGCCAGTTTTTCTTTGTTTTTGCGACCCCAACGAAACCCCTTGGTTTGTTTAAGGATCGATCTTCGTCTTTTTAGCGATGTTGTTCCGCGCTTGACCCTGACCATTTTGTATAAAAAGCCTTAATTTGTTAAATAATTTCTAAAATTTTTCTCCATGGTTTTGCTGAAACCAACCAAATTCTTTTTTCTAAGTTGAGACCTTCTCGACATTTTGGCATTAAAATGATTCTGCCCCGCCTTTTTGTGGAGCAGTTTGCCCGTCTTGGTGATTTTGATTCTTTTTAATACCGCTTTTCGCATATTTTTTATTTGACCGTACTCTTGGTTATGACGGTTGTTATGCCTTGAGGAAATCTTTTGGGTGGAGATTCTAGATTATATTCCATCGGAACCATTTTTAAAAACTCGTTAAATTTCTGCATGGCTACCTGTCCGTGGGCTTTCTCTCGTCCTCTTAGATTCATATTTATTTTAACCTTGTCCCCCTTCTCTAGAAACTTTTTGGCTTGTCCGGCTCGCAGTTCTAGATCGTGTTTCCCCGTGGTGAATCCTATCTTTATTATTTTCAATTCGGATTCTTTTTGATTCTTGCTGCGCTCTCTTTCTCCTTTCTCTCTCTCGTAACGGAACTTGCCGAAATCCATTATACGGCATACGGGAGGTTTGGCAGTCGGAGCTATTTCAATAAGATCCAAGCCCTGTTCCTGGGCCAATTTCAAAGCTTCGGAGGTTTCCAGGGTACCGAGATTCTCTCCTTTTTCTCCAATAACCCTGACAGGAGACACCCGAATATAATGATTTATCTTGTAGTGCTTTTGAATGGCTTTAAATTTATTTAGGTATAAAATATAGCATCAAGCCCCAAAAAAGGCAAGTTCGAATCCTGCTCTCCTTTGCGTGTCTCAAAAAACTTGGTAATGGAGATGGGGGGAATCGAACCCCCGTCTGGATTTAATCCAGCAAAGAATTTATACAAGCTTTGTTCCAACTAATCGGAACTATTTTACCCGATAATGTCGCTTCTCGTATCGAGCAGTCAGAGAAGCCAACCCCGAATCACAACAAGTTGTGGCACGGGGCGTAGCTCGGAGTATAACACCGGTAATCAGCCGAACGAGCATAAGCTGGCCGATGCCCCGACGTAAAGCCGGGGAACTTCATTAGGCAGTTGCTAAAGCAGGCTGCCTGTTGAAGTTAGAGAATAAGTTTGCACTTATTGGTTTGCACGGAGGATTTGTGGAGACACCGTGCGTCTCCAGCTTGATTCTTTGTTTTCAAAAACCCATCGAAGCCGATCATCCCCTAAAATTTTTTCATCACTCGATCTATATCTCTTTGAGTCTCTCTCTTTTTTATTGTCTCTCTTTTGTCACCCTTCTTTTTGTGGCGCGCCAGACCCAGCAATATCTTTATCATACCACGCTTTAAATATATTTTCAATGGAATCAGCGTGAGTCCGGATTGGGAAGTTTTACCAAGCAATTCTTTGACTTCGGATTTTTTCAAAAGAAGTTTTCTGGTTCTTTGGGGATCGTAGTCTTTTGGCGCGTTTTTGGGCTGGTATGGCGGGACATTGGCGTTTAACAGAAAAACTTCGTTATTTTTTACTATTGCAAAAGAGCCGGTTAGATTGCCTCTGCCGGTTTTGATGGCTTTGACTTCAAATCCGAGCAACTCAATTCCCGCCTCATATGTCTCCATGATTTCGTAGTCAAACCTTGCTCTGCGGTTTTCGGCTAAGTCTTTGCTCATGCCACCAGCATAGCGCGTATATTTAAATTTTTGAAATAAAACCCCAAACCTGCTAAGTTTAATCCATATGATAAGATCTGAAATAAGAAGAATCCTGACAGAGGTTATAAATGAGAAATTCGGCCAACAGTCTGAATTAAATTTTTCAGTTGAGGTTCCGGAAAATGAAGAGCACGGAGATTATTCTACCAACGCGGCTTTGGTTCTGGCTAAAATTTTGGGTAAAAAACCAATGGAGGTTGCAAATGAAATTATCAGCAAACTAGAAACCAGAAGCTACAAACCAGAAGCTATTCAGCCTGGCTTTATTAATTTTTTTGCACCTCCCGAAGTTCTATATAAAGAGCTCTCCGGAGTTTTAGAAAAGAAAAATTCTTATGGAAATTCAGATATTGGGAAAAATAAAAAAGCACGGGTTGAGTATATTTCAGCCAATCCCACGGGGCCAATTCATGTGGGCAATGCCCGCGGGGGCCCACTTGGAGAAACGATTGCCAGGGTTTTAGAAAAATCAGGATATGAAGTCTTGCGGGAATATTTTCACAATGACGCAGGCTCCCAGGTGGAGAAAATGGGAAAGACGATCTGGTATTGGTATAAAAAAGAACTGGGCGAGGAGACAGAATTTCCGGAAGGCGGGTACCAGGGAGAATACCCGAAAGAAATCGCCAAAAAAGTTCTGGAGAAATTTGGTGAAAAATTATCGGAAAAAGATTTACCAAAACTAACCAAATTCGGTATAGAGAAAATCTGGGAAGAAAATCAGAGTACAATACAAAAATTAGGAATAGAGTTCAATGAAGTGGTTAAAGAGAGTGAACTACTCTCCTCCGGCAAAACAGAAAAAATAGTAGAAAAATTAAAAAATCTTGGGGTGGCCAAGGAACATGATGGAGCCTTGTGGTTGGCCCCTCAAGACGAATTTCTAGAAGACAAGGAGGCGGTTCTGGTACGAAGCAACGGCCAGCCGACTTATTTTGCCTCCGATGCGGCGTATCATCGTGAAAAATTTGAATCCGGCAGTGATTTGGTGATAGATATTTTAGGCAGTAATCACCACGGGCATGTACCGAGATTAAAAGCGCTGGCGAAAGTTTTTGGATTTGATCCAGAAAAATTTCTGGTGGTTTTGTATCAATATGTACGAATTAAAAGAGGTAAGGAGGTGATAAATATGTCCAAGCGAGCCGGTAATTTCGTGACTGCGAGGGAGGTTCTTGATGAAGTTGGCAGGGATAGTTTTAATTTTTCCATATTGCTTCATTCAGCCAATTCACATATAGATTTTGATCTGGAACTTGCTAAGAAACAATCCGAAGAAAACCCCGTTTATTATGCGCAATACGCGTATGCGCGATGTTGTAGTATTCTAAATAAGCTACAAGCTACAAGCTATAAGCTACAAGCTACCAACTTTAGTTTATTAAAAGAACCAGTGGCGTTAGGGCTAATAAAAAAACTACTTCAATTTCCGGAGGTGGTGGAGGATGCCGCTCGAGATTTTCAAGTGCAGCGCTTACCCCGATATGCCACAGAACTTGCCAAGATATTTCATAATTTCTATGAAAAGTGTCGGGTGATTACCGATGACGAGAGTCTGACTCAAGCCAGATTAAACTTGGTTTTGGCTACCAAACTAGTTTTAAAAAACACCCTAAACCTGCTTAATATTGACACACCAGAGAAGATGTGATATGTTCGTCTAGCTAAGACACCCCCAGTTCTTTTATTTACCATAAGGAGGGTTTATGCCCAACACTTCTACACCGCGGTTTATATTTGTACGACACGGAGAAGTTGATCATTTGGGAGAATTAACAAGGAGAGGTATAAAAACAGTACAAACTACGGCTGAAAAGATTAAGGCGCTAGTGGGTGACAAAAGGGTATTGATTTATTCTTCACCAGCGACACGGGTACTTAGCACAACTCGGTTCATTAAAAAAATCCTCGGTGCCGGATATGATATTCATACACACATGGTACTGAACCATGGAAGTTTTTGGGAACTTGCTACTCTGTTTAATGGCCTATGTGAGAATCATCCGGAAGATTACATAATCTGTGTTACTCACGAGGCACAACTGGAAGAAATCATGGAGAGACAAGGGGGTTTGGAAGAAGGTGGGGCTGTGCTTGTCAGTGGTTTTAATAGGTACAAGTGTGAATACACTGTTTTTTGAAAGAAGGAGGTAGCTTTGGATTGGATCCGTACGGACGATTGTTGGTGCTCATGCCATAGAGGCGATACGGAACTGGCTAAGACGCACATCTTGAGTTGTTGCCATGAGTGTCATTTTTGCCACAGGAGAATAAGAAAAGAGGTCAGAATCGAGGATCATTGGGAGCGTTGCTCCGCAAAGCAGAGAGCTTCAGACAGGGGTCCAGATCAGGCAGGGTTTTTTATAGAGAAACCTTTGAAAATAGGGGAAGATCCAGTACGATAATTCGTAAACCGTATAAACCGTGTCCTAGACACGGTTTTTTAATTTGATTTTAGGCTCAAAAATCAGTAGTATAAATAATATGTCAGAGGAGAATAAAAAACTTTCTTTACCCGAACAGGAAGAAAAAATTCTGGAATTCTGGGAGAGAAATAAAATTTTTGAGAAAAGCGTAGAACAACGCAGAAAGTCCAAGCGCTATGTTTTTTATGATGGCCCGCCGTTTGCGACAGGGCTTCCTCATTACGGCCACATCTTGGGAAGCACAGTAAAGGACTTGGTCGGGAGATACTGGACGATGAAGGGGTATTTGGTGGAGCGCCGCTGGGGTTGGGATTGCCACGGGCTCCCGATTGAAAACATTGTGGAGGAAGAATTAAAAATTTCAGGTCGGAAACAGATTGAGCAATTTGGCATAAAAGAATTTAATGAGACTGCGCGTTCCAAAGTCCTCACTTATGTAAACGAATGGAGTAAAACAGTAAAACGAATCGGCCGGTTCGTGGATTTTGAAAACTCCTACAAGACTATGGACGCGACTTATATGGAATCAGTCTGGTGGGCTTTTGCCGAATTATATAAAAAGGGCCTGATCTATAAAGACGCCCGTACCTCTCTTTTTTGCACTCGTTGCGAAACCCCTCTTTCTAATTTTGAAATCGCGATGGATAATTCTTACCGCGATCAGGAAGACGACTCTGTTTTTGTTAAATTAAAACTGGAAGACAAGGAGAACGAATACATACTCATTTGGACTACGACTCCTTGGACTTTGCCGGGTAATGCGGCGGTGGCGGTAAATCCGGAAATAACTTATACAAAATTTAAAATGGCTTCGGGGGAATTTATCTGGTCTGCCAATACTCCTCCCCATGAATTGGGTGATACTCCCGAGCCGATTGAGAAAACTCTTGGTGAGAAGCTTCTCGGTTCTCGCTACCAACCACTGTTTAAAATTACAGACAACCATGGCGTTTACAAAATAGTAGGTGCCAATTTTGTGGATGCAGGCGAGGGAACTGGTTTGGTACATATCGCCCCCGCTTTTGGGGAGGATGATTTTCTGCTTGGCAAAAAAGAGAATTTACCCACCTTGCAAACACTGGACGATTCAGGACGTTTCAACCGTGAGTACCCCGAAATTTCTTTTTTGTTTGGGAAAGAAACAGGCGAGGCGAGCAGAATTGTCATAGAACATCTGAAAAATACCGGCGAACTTCTTAAAGTACAAAGGATTGTTCATCGTTACCCGATTTGTTGGCGTTGCTCAACACCGCTTATTTACAAAGTCCAGTCGGCTTGGTTTGTAAAAGTTGCGGCCCTCAAAAAACAAATGCTTGCTCTGAACGAAAAGATTGACTGGCATCCGGATCATTTAAAACACGGCCGTTTTGGCAAAGGATTGGAAGATGCGCCAGATTGGAACATAAACCGTTCGCGTTTTTGGGGCACGCCCGTGCCGATTTGGGAGTGTTCCGGCTGCAAGAAAATAGAGGTCATCGGGGGTCGCGAGGAACTTTATAAAAAAGCTGTTCAGGCCAAAAACAGATATATTTTCATGCGACACGGGGAAGCAGAATCAAATATTAAAAATATCTTTTCTTGCAAAGATCAAAATATCCATCCTTTGACTCTCAATGGACGAAAACAGATAGAAAAATCTTTAGTTGGATTAAAAAAGAAAAAAGTAGATTTAATAATTGCGTCTCCGTTTTTGCGTACTCGCCAAACAGCGGAAATCGTGGCAGAGAGCACGGGAGCCGAAATGATATTTGATCCGAGACTAAGCGAGATTTCATGTGGAAATCTCGATGGTGGTCCCATCGAAGAATACAATAAGCTAATACCTCGTCGCGAAGATCGCGTATTTGCTAAACCTTCTGGAGGAGAAAATTTGACGGAGTTACGTACTCGCATGTTTGCAGTAGTTGAAGAAGTAGAAAAGAAATATCAAAACAGAAATATTTTAATCGTCAGCCATGAATATCCCTTATGGATGCTTCATTCCGCTATGCAGGGATTGTCTAATAAAGAAGCTTTAGCGGCTCGAGCTGGGGGTTGGTCTCTGAATAACGCCGAATGTGTTGAGGTAGAGTATCACACTGTACCGAGAAACGATTCGGGAGAAGTAGACTTCCACCGGCCATATTCAGATAAAATATCTTTAGACTGTTCTTGCGGAGAAAAAATGGAGAGAATTAAGGACGTCTTTGACTGCTGGTTTGAATCGGGATCAATGCCTTTTGCGGAAAAACACTACCCGTTTGAAAATAAAAAAGTTTTTGAGGAAAATTTCCCGGCAGATTTTATTTCCGAATACATAGCGCAAACCCGCGGTTGGTTTTATACCCTTCACGTTCTGTCCACGGCTCTTTTTAACAAGCCAGCTTTTAAACATGAAGTTACGAGCGGAACAATTCTTTCCGAAAAAGGTGAAAAATTATCAAAGTCTAAGAAAAATTTTCCCGATCCGTGGCTGCTTTTTGACAAATACGGAGTGGATGCCATGCGCTATTATTTAATGTCCTCTTCCGTGATGCTTGCCGAGAACATTAACTTCTCTGAAAAAGAAGTGGATGAGGTTTATAAAAAATTTTCTCTTATTTTATATAATGTTTTGGGATTTTATAAACTATATGAATACAAACTTCCTAAAAACCACGACCAAAAACCTAAAAACTTTTCCCATGTCTTAGATAAATGGGTTTTCTCCCGACTTCATAGCACCATAAAAGAAGTGACTGAAAATCTGGATAATTATGAAATAGTAAAAGCCACAAGACCCATGCTTGATTTTGTGCAGGATTTGTCTCTTTGGTATGTGAGAAGGAGTCGAGAAAGGATTAAAACCTACACACCGGACGGGGAAGATGCCCTGCTTACTCTGCGTTACGTTTTGTTTGAATTCTCGCGATTGATTGCGCCGGTTACTCCGTTTCTGGCAGAGATTGTTTATAAGGAAATAAGCGGAGCCAAAGAATCCGTACATCTGGAAGATTGGCCGGAGGTTAATAAAAAATTTATAGACAAAAAAATTGAGGAAGATATGGCCGAGGTCAGAAACATAGTGTCGGAGGCTTTGCGTCTGCGGGCAGAGGCGGGGATAAAGGTTAGGCAACCATTGAGCAAGTTACAAGTTGCAAGTTACAAGTTACAAGAAAAGCTAGAGTTGTTGGGGCTGATTAAAGATGAAGTAAATGTGAAAGAAATAATTTTTGGATCGGAAATAAAATTAGATACCACACTTACCGCAGAATTGAAAGACGAAGGTCTGGTGCGGGAGTTTGTTCGTAATGTACAGGGCCTAAGAAAGGATTTGGGATTAAAACCGCAAGATGTAATTGTCTGCCAGATATCCGGCGATGAGGAGATAGAAAATATAATTTCCAGACACAGTAAGGATATTTTAAAAGGCATACACGCAGAAGAAATAAAAATCGGGGGCAAAAAGGAATTTAAAGCCGAAAAAGAAGCCGATTTTGACGGCAAAAAACTTTGGATAGGAATCAAATAGAATTTAGAATGAAATCTGAAGCCAAACAATGCCAAAACTGTAAAAATGAGTTCACGATTGAACCCGAAGATTTTTTATTCTACGAAAAAATAAAAGTGCCGGCTTCGACTTGGTGTCCGGAGTGTATATGGCAGTTATTGTTCTTGTGGCGAAACGAAAGGTCTCTGTACAAAAGAAAATGCAATGCACCAGGTCATGAGGAAGAAATTATTTCTATTTTTCCGCCGGATTCAGAAATAAACAGTGTTTATGACTATAAATTCTGGTGGTCGGATAATTGGGATTCTTTGCAATATGGACGAGAATACAATTTTTCTGAACCGTTTTTACAACAATTCGGGAAACTATTGGCAAGCGTTCCCCAGCCCAATGTTATTCAGACCAACTCTATAAATAGCGAATATTGCAATTCGGTTCTTGGTGCCAAAAATTGCTATTTAGTTTTTGCGGCGAGCCGTATTGAAAATACGTATTATTCGTCTTGGCTGGATGAAATTCGAGACTGTCTGGACATACTGTGGTCGCATCATGGAGAACTGGGTTATGAAAATGTTTTATGCAACGATTTTTACAAACTTTTTTTCAGCGGTTTTTCGGAAGAATGTTCCGAATCAGCGTTTTTATGGGATTGTAGGGGGTGTTCCTATTGTTTTGGGTGTGTGGGGTTGAGGAACAAGCAGTATCACATTTTCAACAAACCATATTCTAAAGAAGAATATTTCAGCAAGATAAAGGAATATAATCTTGGCAGTTTTGCAGAACTGTCAAAAATTAAAAAAGATTTTCAAGAATTTAAGCTAAAGTACCCCCACAAATACGCCAGAATAACAAATTCGGTAAATTCCACCGGAGACAATCTTAAGAATGCCAAAAATGCTTTTTATTGTTTTGACTCTACGATGGGAGCTTTTGAAGACTGTCGCTACGTGGCGGTTCCTTTTGGAAAAGACGAGGCTATAAAAGATAGTCATTCGTCTTTTGGTGTGGGGCATGGTTTTTCTTTTGCCTATCAGAGCGCAAGCGTCATAACCGGTAGTTCCGTATTTTTTTCCAAAAAAATCTGGACCGGTTACAATATTCAATATTCTTATAATTGCCACAATTGTCATGATTTGTTTGCCTGCGTTGGTCTTCGCAACAAATCTTATTGCATCCTCAACAAACAATACTCCAAAGAAGAGTACGAAAAACTAGTCCCCCAGATCATAGACCACATGAACCAGATGCCTTACACCGACAGTAAAGGAAGAATATATAGATACGGAGAATTCTTCCCTCCTGAACGCTCCCCCTTCGCCTACAACGAAACCATAGCCCAAGAATACTTTCCTCTGACCAAAGAACAAGCAGAACAGCAAGGTTATAGATGGAAAGAACCAGAAACCAAGAATTACCAAATTACCAAAACCCCAGACCAACTTCCAGACCACATCAAAGATGTAAAAGACGGCATTCTCAACGACATCATCCAATGCGCCCATGTAACGACATCGCAAGTCGTTACATGTAATGAGCAGTGCACCACCGCCTTCCGCATCATCCCCCAAGAACTGGAATTTTATCGAAAAAATAATATAGCCCTTCCCCGTCTCTGTCCCAACTGTCGACATTACCAAAGACTCAAACAAAGAAACCCTCTCAAACTCTGGCAAAGAAAGTGCCAGTGTTCTGGAACCAAAAGCGACAACGGTATCTACCAAAACCAAACCAACCACTTCCACCAAGACCAGCATTGCCCCAATGAGTTTGAAACAAGCTATGCACCCGAAAGACAGGAAATTGTATACTGTGAAGAGTGTTACCAACAGGAGGTAGTTTAAAAGTTTAAAAATGTACACAACAGAGGGTATCGTCTTAAAAAAAACAGCTGTCGGGGAGGCAGACGCGCTTTTTACGATTTATACGAAAGATTACGGCAAGATTCGCGCGATGGCGCAGGGAGTAAAAAAAGAGACAGCAAAACTAAAAGGGCATCTAGAGACGCTAAATTTAGTGCAGTTGGGTTTTGTTTTGGGGAAAAATGGTGAGCGGCTTACTCAAGCATCTTTACTGAAACACTGGCCCACCATCAGAGTAAACTGGAATAAGGTATCTGCCATCAATCGTGTGACCGATTGGATTGATAGGGGTTGTATGGTTGGCGAAAAGGATACGGAGCTGTGGAGCCTGCTGATTAATAATTTCCAATATATTGAATCAATGAACAACTTCACGGTTCTAGATTTTACTCGCACAATCAGAGCTTTTGAAAAAGAGTTCTCGAGTATTCTGGGATATGGAGAAAAGAGTTTAAAAAATATAGAATATATTAACAATGTCTAACTTAGAGGATTTAGAAAAAGAACTTTATGGCGCCAATGCCGAAAAACTCGACAGGAGTATGCGTAAAAAATGGAAGATGGGAGAATTCTCGGGCAAATTGCCCAAGTCGTGGATGGGGAGCGGTGCCAAGAAAGCCACAAGTACCAGAGTGCGGCGATCCCCAAAAGATTTCTCCAAATTTTTCTGGTGGGCGGCGGCTGTATTTGTGCTGGCGGTTCTGGGTCTTGCGGCTTGGTTTTATTTTGGCGGCCGAGGCCAGGAAGTAAAACTAGATGTTGCTTATGAAGAGCCCTTGGAATCAGGCAAGGCGGTAACCATCCCCTTTACTTATAGAAATATTTCTAAATCTGTCCTGGAAGATACAGAATTATCTATTGTTTTTCCTTCAGGAACGAAATTGGTTCAGGATGACGGATCAGAAAAGCAGACTCCTCCGCGAATCATAAAAAAACTTGGAACTCTGCCTGTCGGAGAAGAACAGAAAACAGAAATAAATGTAAGACTCTTCGGTAGAGAAGGGGAAGATAAATTAGTTATGGCTATATTTTCTTATCGTCCTTCCAGTCTGCGGGCCCGATTTTCTATTAAAGCTTCCAGAGTTCTTACAATTGAACGTGTTCCCTTGGAAATATCGTGGGAGGCTCCGGAGAAAGCTCTGTCTGGCCAAGAGGTGGAAATAAAAGTGCGGTATATATCGGAAGCAGAACAGTCTTTTGAAAATTTATCTCTGCAAATTAATTATCCTCCCGGATTTGTGTATCTGTCTTCCGAACCCAAGCCGGACATCGGTGAGGGTATCTGGAAAATAGACAAATTAGAAATAGGGCAGGAAGGCGAGGTGGTTGTTCGGGGGAAACTTGGCGGCGAAGAGGATGAGGTAAAAAGTTTCAGAGCCAGTCTCGGAATCTTTGATGAGCGCAGCAAAGAGCTTAATTCATATGGAGAGTCAATATATGACATAAAGATAGCTCCGAGTCCGCTGATGGTGGAGGGACTGATTGATGGCAAGAGAGATCGAATTATCTCCCCCGGGGAGGCTCTTAATTTTTCTATTCGGTATAAGAATAACACCGAAAGTTCGCTACGGAACATAAGTGTAAAAGCTTTCCTGGAAAGCAGTCCTTATGTTTCGGGTGTTAATCAATCAAAAGACTTTTTGCCGAGCTCCGGCAGGAACATATTAGATATTTCTTCTGTTTCGGCGGAGAACGGCGGCGTATTTGATTCTCAAATTCAGGCCGTGGTGTGGTCTCCTGGCAATTTATCAGCTCTTAAAGAAATTAAATCCGGGGAGGAAGGGGAACTTAATTTTTCTGTTCTGGCTAGAGATAGTTTTCCCATGAAGAGCAATAAAGACAAAAATCTTGTCTTGCGACTCCGCTCAATAATAGAAACCTCCAGTGTGCCGGAAGAATTTGGTGATGCCAAGTCTTTGGTATATGAAGACAGACTTGATTTGAAATCGTCATCCAAAATTATTTTCAATGCCAAATCATTATTCAGATCGTCTCTCTTGATAGCTAATTCGGGACCTATGCCTCCGAAAGTCGGCGAGAAAACCACTTATACTATCCATTGGGAAGTTAGGAATTTCACCAACGATTTGCAGGGGGCCGAAATTCGGGCTACGATGCCTGCAAATGTAAAGTGGGAAAATATAATATCTCCGTCGGGAACGAAATTAAGTTTTGATAAATCATCGGGGGAAGTTCTCTGGATAATCGGCTCTCTACCGGCCGGCAAAGGGGTTCTTGATACGGCTCTGGTGGGGGCGTTTCAGATTTCTATAATTCCTTCGGAAGCGGATGTTGGTAAAACAGTAAAGCTTTTGAATCAGTCCATTTTTAGCGCCACAGATACTTTTACCAATGGAAAGATAACAGCTGAAAGTGGTACTCTTACTACAGAGCTGAAAGAGGACTCGACTACAAGTTTTAATGATTGGCGAGTGGTGGAGTAGTCGTGTGCGGTTCCTCGGGTATCCCTGATTTCAGACACGACTCGGTCACTCCAGCGGTGACCTCGCTAATGGTCGTCGTGATTTTCGTCCGAAACGGACGAACCAAGCAAATCGCTCCTCCCGTTGTCTTCAATCAGAATACCCTCGACCGCATCACAAAGCAGGAGTGATATAATTAAGCCGATTAAATTAGAGATTATATGAATAACCTAATGGAAAAAATTGTATCTCTCTGCAAGCGTCGGGGTTTTGTATTTCCCGGATCGGAAATTTACGGGGGACTTGCCGGTACTTGGGATTTGGGGCCTATGGGTATTGGCCTTGTGGATAATATAAAAAGAGAATGGTTGCGAAGGTTTGTTAGTAGCCGTGAAGACATGTACGGGGTTAAATCTTCTATACTTATGAATAGCAAGATTTGGGAGGCATCGGGACACATCAATTTTTTTGTGGATCCTATGGTGGATTGCAAGAAATGCAAAAGCCGTTTTCGGGCTGATAAAATTGATGTAAAAAATGGCTGCTCAAATTGCGGGGCTCATGATTTTACCGAAGCGCGATCTTTCAATATGATGTTTAAAACTCATGCAGGTCCGGTAGAGGATTCGTCAACAGAAGTTTATCTACGTCCGGAAACTGCGCAGGGAATGTTCGTAAATTTTAAAAATGTTTTGGATACCATGCGGCCCAAATTGCCTTTCGGGCTGGCTCAAGTTGGACGGGCTTTCCGCAACGAAATTACTCCGGGCAATTTTATCTTTCGCACGCGTGAGTTTGAGCAGATGGAGGTAGAATATTTTGTTCGCGAGCAAGATTGGAAAAAATATTTTGAGATGTGGCACAAAGAGATGCGTGCTTGGGCAGAAGATCTTGGTATTTCTGGAGTATCTGACAGAGAAGTTCCGGAAGAAGAAAGAGCTCATTATTCTGGTCGCACCGTAGATATTGATTTTGATTACCCCTTCGGACGGGAAGAACTCTGGGGGCTTGCCTATCGCCAAGATTTTGACCTATCGCAGCACAGTAAATTTTCGGGGCAGGAGCTGACTTACCACGACGAGGAAACGAAAGAAAAAATCACTCCACATGTGATTGAGCCTTCTTTTGGACTTGAGCGCACCATGCTCGCGGTTCTTTTAAGCGCTTATCATGAAGATGGCGACAGAACGGTTTTGAAATTAAAACCAAAACTTGCTCCTTATAAGGTAGCTGTCTTTCCTCTGGTAGCCAATAAGCCGCAATTGGTTGAAAAAGCCCGAGAAATTTTCTTATCTCTAAAAGCTGGTGGTCATAACCTGAACCCTGTTTTTGATGATAGGGGCAACATTGGCAAGCGCTACTACGCTCAAGATGAAATCGGCACGCCATGGTGCGTGACTGTGGACTATCAAACTTTGGAAGATGATACTGTTACGGTGAGAGATAGAGATACTGCTGAACAAGAAAGGGTTTCGGCCAAAGACTTAGAAACATATTTTGTAGATAGATTATTATAAATTGAAAATCGAAATAAAAAACAATGTTCAAAAAGACAATCCTCAAAAACGGTTTGCGGATAATAACTGTTCCCATGCAGGGGACCAACACCATTACGGTTTTGGTTTTGTGCGGCACGGGGTCGGATTATGAATCAAAAAACATAAACGGCATTTCGCATTTCCTGGAGCATATGTTTTTCAAAGGTACTAAAAACCGGCCAACGCCGGACAGTATTAAACACGAATTGGACAGTATGGGATCGGTTTCCAATGCTTTCACTTCTCACGAGGTGACGGGATACCACATCAAAGCCGCTAAAACTTATTTAGACCAGTCTTTGGATTTGCTAGCGGATATTTATAAAAATTCTTTATTGCCGGCGGAGGAAATTGATCGCGAAAGGCAAGTTGTAATTGAAGAGATGCACCGTGACTGGGATACACCTACACTATATATATGGTGGGTTTGGGAAAATTTGCTTTACGGAGATCAACCGGCTGGCTGGGATGTAATTGGTGAAGAAAAAGTTATTCGTGGCCTACCAAGACAAGACTTCGCGGATTATTTCCAACATCAGTATGTAGCCTCCAATACAGCCGTTGTGGTGGCAGGAAATTTCGCGGAACAGGAAACTATAGAAAAAATAACCAGTACCTTTTCAGATTTGAGAGACGGGTCGCCGGAAAGGCAAAAACCGGCCGTAAAAGAAGAACAAAAAAATCCGGCCATCAAAATTGTCTACAAAGAAACAGATCAAACCCATTTGGCTATTGGTTTCCGAGGACTGGACGCCAACCATCCGGATCGCTATATAGCTGACATCTTGGCCGCTATTTTGGGAGGTTCCTGGAGTGCCCGCATGTGGGATAAAATACGTGAGAAATTAGGCCTTGCTTATACAGTTATGACCGCTCACGAGTCTTATTCTAACCGCGGATTTTTGGTAACTTACGCTGGAGTGGACCATAAAAATGTGGAGAAGACAATTCAGGCCGCACTGGAGGAATATAAAAAAATTGTTGAAGAACCTGTTGGCGAGGCAGAGCTCAAAAGAGTAAAAGATTATATACGAGGAACTACTTTAATAGGTCTTGAGTCCTCAAGCTCCATGGCCAGTTTCGTCGGGGGAGAAGAGATGTTGACCGGCAAGCCCGTGACAATTGATGAAGTTTTTGGTATAATAGATAAAGTGACTATTGAGGATATTAGAAGGGTTGCGGGAACTATTATAAAGAAAGACAACTTAAACCTGGCCATGATCGGTCCCTTCAAAGAAGATGGCCGTCTCAGTAAACTCTTGGAAAGCTTTTAGGTGATAGCAAATCCAATTCCTACAACCTAGTTTAAAATGCACAAAGACTATCAAATTCTGCACATAAGCACTTCCACTATCATCAGATTTTTCCTGGTGATTTTGGGCTTGGCCATGATCTATTTGATGAGAGACGTGATAGCTGCTTTGCTTTTTGCCGTTATCATTGCATCTGCCATTGAGCCGGGCATACAGTGGCTCAAAAAAAGAAGGGTACCAAGGATCCTGTCCGTCATTTTAATCTATCTCGCTTTGGTCGCCTTTTTTATTCTACTTACTTATCTGGTTTTTCCCCTCTTCTTTGAAGAAATTAAAAACATAGCGACTACTTACCCAACACTTAGTCGTAAACTGATAATTGGTATAGACAAAATAGGTGTTCCTTCTTTTGTGGATGAATTTAAGGATGACATTGTTAAAAGTGTTTTAGAAATTCCGTCTCGATATTTAGAGGATCTAAGTGGCGGAGTGGTTAATTTTGCCTCTGGTATATTTGGCGGGGTTCTGTCTTTGGTTTTGATAATCGTCTTTTCTTTTTATCTGGCTACCCAAGAAAAGGGTATTGAGAATTTCCTGCGTATGGTAACCCCGTTATCTTATGAGCCATACATCATACATCTATGGAGTAGGGCGCAGGCAAAACTTGGTAAATGGTTGCAAGGCCAGGCTCTCTTGGGGGCTATAGTGGGAGTTTTTATATTCTTCGGTCTGACTTTCTTGGGTATTGAACATGCTTTATTTTTTGCGTTTCTTGCGGCGATTTTTGAAATAATTCCTGTTGTGGGTCCAATCTTGGCTGCGGTGCCCGCGGTTATAACCGCTCTCTTGTTGTCTCCCGTAACCGGACTTTTTGTTATTGCTTTATATGCCATAGTCCAGCAGACAGAGTCTCATGTTATCGTGCCGGTGGTTATGAAAAAGGCGGTTGGTTTAAGTCCGCTGATAGTTATCCTGTCTTTGGTAGTGGGAGGGAAAGTTGGCGGAATTTTCGGCATGATTTTGGCCGTACCCATAACAGCTATACTGGCGGAAATACTTGAGGACTGGGATAAAAAGAAAAGATCCCTTATTCCGGGATCTTGATGATATTTCAACATATCGATATGTTGAAAATTTGTTATTAAATTGCTATCCAAAGAGCGATAAGAACAATAATTATTTGAAACGGTATGCCGAGTTTAGGATAGGGACTCAAATTTATACCGCTATGGAAGGAGTCATGAAATTTGCGCAAGACTTCCAAAATTCTCCAAGAGAATCTCTTGTGCAGGAAAAGTAAAAAGTCGGGAAATGGTCCACCGGCTACAACAGCCAATATGTATAGCCAATCTTTTAAGGAGCCGTGTGGAGAGATTAAAAATATCACCAAAGCGCCTATAAACGAATCTAAAGCAACGGCAACATAATCTGTAAGAGGTAAAGAGCTTTTTCTTATTTTTTCAAGATCGCCCGGGTCATTACTCCACTTTTTGGATACCTTAAGTTTATACTGCCAGTGGGGTATGGCATCGGCCAAGTAATGCGATGCCCAGCTTATGAAAAAAGCGGCTAGGGGGTTGCCTTGGGACAGAGTTTTCGAGGCTGCGGCTGCTATCGCTATGTGGGTAGTTGAGATCATTTTCCTCCCTGTGTCGCCCTTTCTAAGGTTAAGATAATTTTTTGAGTATAATGGCAAATTCAGAAAAAAGCAACAAATTCTATATTACAACCGCTATCGATTATATAAACGGCAAGCCCCACATTGGGCATGTCTTGGAGAAAGTGCAAGCGGACGCCCTGGCTCGTTATCATCGCCTGAAAGGCGATGAAGTTTTGTTTTTGACCGGCACCGATGAGCACGGAGCTAAAAATGTGCGGGCGGCTGAGCAGGCCGGAAAAACACCAAGCGAATTTGCCGACGAGTCTTCGGCAAATTTTCGTAATTTAAAAAATATTTTTAACTTGAGTTGGAATGATTTTATTAGGACTTCGGATAAGGTGCGGCACTGGCCCAGCGCCCAGAAGCTTTGGCGGGAACTGAAAGAAACAGGAGATTTATACAAAAAAAATTATAGAGGTCTTTACTGTGTGGGACACGAAGCTTTTGTTACGGAAAAAGATCTGGTGGACGGTAAGTGCGAGATTCATCAAAAAGAGCCGGAAGTGATTGAAGAGGAAAATTGGTTTTTCCGGCTGTCAAAATATACCAAGGAAATAGAGTCAAAAATTAAGAGCAAAGAATTAAGAATAATTCCGGAAACAAGACAAAATGAAATTTTAGCTTTGCTGAAGGAGGGGTTGGAAGATATAAGTTTTTCACGGCCGGCTAAGGATTTGTCTTGGGGAGTACCGGTGCCGGATGATCCGGAGCATACCATGTATGTCTGGTGCGATGCCCTAACTAACTACCTTAGCGCTATCGGCTATGGGCAGGACGATCAACTATCCATGATAAATTATAAGCACTGGTGGCCTGCTGATCTGCACGTGATTGGCAAAGATATCTTGCGTTTCCATGCCGCCATATGGCCGGGGATGCTTTTGTCCGCCGGACTGCTCCTCCCTAAATCTATCTTTGTGCATGGTTTTATAACCGTTGAAGGACAGAAGATGTCTAAAACAATTGGGAACGTCATAGACCCGGTGGATCTTGTTAATAAATACGGAGCTGATTCGGTTCGGCATTATCTTTTGCGCGAAATTCCCAGTGGAGAGGACGGAGATTTCAGCTATAAAAAATTTGAGGAAAGACACAATGGAGATCTTGCTAATGGACTGGGTAATTTAGTGGCTAGAATCACGGCCTTGGGTGAGAAGCTGGGTCCGATCGATTTCAATTTTGCCAACGATATAGAATTGGCCACCAAAAATGGGATTGGTCGGATATTTGAAGATTATGAAAAGAACATGCAGGAGATTCGTCTGCATGAAGCATCGGGCAAAATTTGGGAACTGGTTTCTTTTGCCGACAAATATATAAATGATAAAAAACCATGGAGTCTGACCGATTCAATAGAATTAAAAAAAGTGTTGATCAACGCCAGTTACTTGGCTGGCGCTGTTGCCAACCTTCTTGAACCTTTTCTGCCCGAAACCTCCGGCAAGATAAAACGCCAAATAAATTTCGTGGATTCTAAGGTCATCTTAAAGAAAGGGGAGCATTTATTTTCAAGATTATGATGGAGCCAAAGTTAATCGATGCCCATACTCATGTGCAATTTGCGGCATTTGAAGAAGATGCCGACTTTGTTATTAAAAGGGCTTTGGACGCAGGTGTTTGGATGGCGAATGTCGGAACGCAACAGGATACTTCTGAAAGCGCGATTAAGCTGGCCGAGAAATATCCGGAGGGGGTATATGCCACAGTAGGTCTTCATCCGATTCATACAGACAAATCATTTCATGATGAGCAGGAGCTGGGCGGAGACAATGGTTTTACCTCGCGAGGAGAAGAATTTGATTACGAGCTATACAAGAAATTGGCCAAGCATTCGAAGGTTGTGGCGATTGGAGAGTGCGGATTTGATTATTACCGACTCCAGACAGACTCTAAGAAAAAACAGGAAGCGGCTTTTATAAAACAAATAGAACTTTCACTTGATGTAAAAAAACCGTTAATGATCCACTGCCGGCAGGGCTTTGGAGATTTGATCAGGGTGTTGGGGATGTATTTTAATCAGGGTAATTCGGGAAAGCCCGGAATAATACATTTTTTCAGCGGCAATCTTAAAGAGGCGGCCACACTGTTGGATATGGGTTTTTCTTTTACTTTCGGTGGGGTTATAACTTTTTCGCGGGACTACGACGAGATCATAAAACTAATACCTCGTGAAAGAATTTTACTGGAAACCGATGCGCCTTATGTAACCCCCGCTCCTTACCGAGGCAAAAGAAACGAGCCTTTGTATGTAGTAGAAGTAGCTAAAAAATTAGCGGGATTAAAGGACGCAAGCTTAGAAGAAATAAGCGAGCAAACGGTAAAAAACACCAGAGAAATTCTGGGGATATAATATTCTTAAATGCAACCGCCTTAAATAGTGGGCGGTTTTTTCTTGCTCAAAACAGCAATTTTAGCTACTTTATATACATGCGCTACAATCCGTCTGAAATAGAACCCAAATGGCAAAAACAATGGCTCAAGGAGAAAGTTTATGAGCCAGATTTAAAATTGGCCAAAAACCCCTTCTATAATTTAATGATGTTTCCATATCCTTCGGGAGAGGGACTGCATGTTGGGCACGCCTATACTTTCAGTGGAGCGGATTTGTACGGCAGATACCAAAGGATGCGGGGCTGTGATGTTTTTCAGCCGATAGGCTATGACTCTTTTGGTATAAACAGCGAGAATTATGCTCTCAAAACAGGTACTCATCCGCTGGATTTAATGAAAAAAACCACGGATAGATATGAAAAACAGCTGAAAGAACTGGGTATTGGCTATGCTTGGGATGAGGTTCTGTCTACTCACGAACCGGATTATTACAAATGGACCCAATGGATTTTTGTGCAGATGTTTAAAAATGGTCTGGCATACCGGAAAAAAGCAAGTGTGAATTGGTGTCCCGGATGCAAAACCGTGCTTGCGGACGAACAGGTTGTTGCCGGCACATGCGAGCGATGCGACTCGGTGGTGATAAAAAAAGAATTAGAGCAATGGTTTTTTAAAATTACGGATTACGCAGAAAAACTGCTGAAAAATTTAGACCACATAGACTGGTCGGAGAGGATAAAAATCGCGCAAAAGAATTGGATTGGGAAATCAGAAGGAGCTTCGATTCGTTTTTCACTAATTGATGTCCCTGGGCAAGAGGACAAAAAACATTTTGTTGAAGTTTTTACTACCCGACCGGATACTATTTTCGGCACGACCTTTGTCGTAGTGTCGCCAGAATTAGCGAAGTTTTGGCAGGTCTCGGGCTGGCAAGCTCCAGATGAAGTTAGGAAATATATCAAACAAAAATTAGAAGAGAGGCAAAATGAATCAACTGAAAAAAATAAAAGTGGAATATTTTCGGGGTTTTCGGCAGTCAACCCAGCCAATAAAGAAAAAATTCCGGTTTGGATTTCGGACTATGTTTTGGCGGGTTATGGAACCGGAGCAATCATGGCTGTGCCGGCGCATGACGAGCGGGATTTTGAGTTTGCAAAGAAATTTAAATTGCCGGTGAGTAACGCGCCTCTGGTCTCAATTGATGAAGGAATAAAAAAGAGCGGGGGCATAAAAAAAATTCAATTTCGTCTTCGCGACTGGCTCATTTCCCGTCAGCGCTACTGGGGACCTCCTATTCCAATGATTTTTTGTGAAAAATGCCAATGGCAACCTGTCCCAGAAAAAGATTTACCGGTTAAGCTTCCATATATAAAAGATTTCAAGCCTACGGGCACGGACAAGTCGCCACTGGCCACAGATGAGAAATTTTATAAAGTCCGATGCCCGAAATGCAACGAATGGGCGCGACGCGAAACGGATGTCTCGGATACCTTTCTTGATTCAGCATGGTACTATCTCGGATATTTAGGTCTTAGCAAACCCTTTGACGAGATTAGAATAAAAAAATGGCTACCCGTGGACATGTATATTGGTGGAGCTGAACATGCTGTTTTGCACCTTCTTTATGTACGATTTTTGGCTATGGCTTTCAAAGATTGGGAGCTGGTGCATTTTGAAGAGCCTTTTAAAAAGTTCAGGGCGCACGGACTTCTTATAAAAGACGGGGCAAAAATGTCCAAATCTCGTGGGAATGTGGTAAATCCGGATGAATATATAAGAGCATACGGCGCGGACGCCTTGCGAATGTACCTGTTATTTTTAGGACCCTTTGAACAAGGGGGGGATTTTAGTGATACGGGAATTAAAGGAATCACCAGATTCTTGGAAAGAGTCTGGAAACTGACACCACGTGTCATCCTGAGGGTGAAGCCCGAAGGATCTCATGACCTGCCTGCCGGCAAGGCAGGGATTCTTCGCTCTGCTCAGAATGACAGAGGAGAGGTTGAACAACTCATTCATAAAACCATAAAAAAAGTTACGAACGATATTGAAAATCTCCAATACAACACAGCTATTTCGGCTTTGATGATTCTGTTGAATAAATTTGAGGAGGAGACGGTTGCCAAAGAAGACTGGGAAGTTTTCTTAAAACTTCTGGCCCCTTTTGCGCCGCACATAACAGAAGAAATATGGTGTGGCGTTTTAAAAAATAAAAAGTCTATTCATAAAGAAAAATGGCCGGAGTTTGATCCAGCCATGCTTGAAGAAGATACTTTTGAGCTGATAGTGCAGATAAATGGCAAATTCCGAGGGCGTGTGTCCGCCGCCAAAGGCATTAGTGAAGAGGAGGCAAAAGCTAAGGCTGCTTCACTAGAATCAGTGAAAACCCATCTGACTGGAAAGCCGAAGAAAGTAATATTTGTGCCAGACAAGCTTATTAATTTTGTATTGTAGTAATTAAGTCTCTTTGCGGAGTTCTAAGTTTAGTTGGTCTACAACCTAACACCTAATTCCTAAATCCTATCAAGATGTGTGGAATAATCGGCTATGTCGGCAGACAGAGAGCTCTGCCTATAATTTTAGATGGGCTTAAAAATATGGAATACCGCGGGTATGATTCAAGCGGTGTGGCCATAAAGGAAACGTCCGGGAAGATCAAGGCCATTAAAGCAGTGGGGCCGCTTTTAAATTTGGAGGAAAAAATTTCTGATAATAATTTTGAAGGATCGACCGGTATCGGGCACGTTCGTTGGGCGACTCACGGCGGGGTAACGGAAAAAAACTCTCACCCCCACATGGATTGTAAACGGAAAATATGGGTGGTTCACAATGGCATAATTGAAAACTATCAGGAGTTGAAGGCCCAGTTGCTTAAAAAGGGTCATAAATTTCAATCAGAAACAGATACGGAGGTTCTGGCCCACTTGATAGAAGAAAAATTAAAAACCAATAATTATCAGGAGGCAGTAAGGCTGGCCTTAAAAGAAGTGCGGGGAACTTACGGCGTGGCCGTTTTGAACCAAGATGAGCCTGAAAAAATAATTGCAGCCAGAAATTTCAGTCCGTTGCTTTTGGGTGTTGGCGAAGGAGAGTGCTTTGTGGCTTCCGACGCTTCGGCCATTTTAAAACACACTACCAAGGTGGTTTATTTGGACGACGGGGAGTTGGCTGTACTTACGCCGAAGGGGCATGCCGTCTATGATCTTGGCAGAAATTTGCGCGACAAGAAAACTCATCACTTGGAATGGTCGCTGGAAAAAACCCAAAAAAACGGATTTCCTCATTTCATGCTCAAGGAAATATTTGAGCAGCCCGAAGCTATTGCAAATTCTATTCGAGGGCGGCTTTTACCAGAAGAAGGATTAGTGAAATTAGGAGCTTCGGAGGACTTAAAAAAAGTGAAAAGAATTTTGATAGCCGCTTGCGGCACGGCTTATCTTTCCGGAAAGGTTGGTGAATATATGCTTGAAGAATACGCGGGTATTCCGGTTGAGGTTGATTTGGCCTCCGAATTTCGCTACCGCAAACCAGTCTTTCAAAAAGGGGACGCTTTTTTGGTGATCTCTCAATCAGGAGAGACCGCTGACACATTGGCCGCTCTTCGCGAAGCCAAAGAAAAAAATGTTTTAACTTTAGGGGTGGTAAATGTTATCGGTTCTACCTTGGCGCGAGAAGCGGGCCTTGGAGTTTACCAGCATATAGGGCCGGAGATAGGAGTGGCCTCCACCAAAGCTTTTACTTCCCAGCTTACAATTCTGGCCCTTTTAACCATACTCTTTGGTCGTTCGCGTGATATGTCGGTAATAACAGGCCAGAGGATTGTCAAAGAAATAAAAAAAATACCGCATCTTATCCAGACGGTTTTGAAACAAGATGCGGCTATAAAAAAATTAGCCAAAAAATACAACCACTTCAATAACTTTTTATATCTTGGCCGAAAATATAATTTACCAATTGCTTATGAAGGCGCTCTAAAACTTAAAGAAATTTCTTATGTCCATGCTGAAGGGTACGGGGCGGGAGAAATGAAGCATGGGCCGATTGCTATGATTGATGAAAATTTACCCTCTATTTTTATAGTCCCCCAAGATTCGGTTTACGAAAAAACAATTTCAAATATAGAGGAAGTAAGAGCAAGAAAGGGGCCAATAATTGCTATTGCCACCGAAGGAGATAAAAAAATCACCCGCTTGGCGGATGATGTAATATATATACCGAAAACTTTGGAGATGCTCACCCCGATTTTGTCGGTTGTGCCTCTGCAACTTTTTGCGTATCATTTCGGGGTGGCGAGAGGTTATAATGTAGACAGACCACGGAATCTGGCGAAGAGTGTTACGGTGGAATAGTTATTTATCGCGGTTCCATTACTAGTTTGTACAAATTCGTTCCATTTTTTCCCACGGCTTGGGCAACTAGTTCGAAACCATGTTGTTGGTACATTAAATTGGCTGCTATTCTATGCGGCTTACTGGTTAAAGAAACAGTAATTTTCTTGGCTTCTTGTTCGGCAAAAGCTTTTGCAACTTCCAAAAGTTTTTTCATTAACATATCGCCAATATGTCTGCCGCGATATGTTGGGGTAACAACTATATCATGTACTTCAGCTAGCCAACCGGAACACTTCCATGTAAAAAAGACCGTTGCCATCCCTACCAAATCTTTGGGATATTCCTTGTCTGAATCCGTGGCGATAAAAAGAAAAAAGAAGTGGTTTTCTAAACATCTTTTTAAGTCATGTTCGGTGATTGGTTCGGCATTGGGCGAAAGCTCCTTTAGCAAATTATTAATTTCTCCAGAAAAGGAAATATCAACCAACTGGTGGATTCCTATCATGGCCACAACTCCCTTTTTAGGGTTTAAAAGTTTTAAACAACCCTAAACAAAGTATCATGTTAAACAAAAAGAGTCAAGAAAGAAAAATTTTTATAGACTTCGACGTGACCCTGCTCAACACCCGCCTTTTTAAAAATGCCTATTTTAAGGAATTTGAAAAGTTTGGTATTTCTGGAAAAGACGCCAAAGAGGCGTATGAGGTAATGAAGAAAATAATTGGAAAAGATAATCCCTATTTTCACGCCGCTTATCTAGGGAAGCGGTATCCCAAGGTGGATACTAAGCGACTTAAGGCTGCTTTAATAAATTTCCGGAAGCAAAGCAAGAACTATGTCTTTAAAGATGTTCAAACCTTTCTGAAATATCTCATAATTAACAAATGGAGAGTTGAGTTGCTGTCTATCGGTTATCGATCGGCTCAAAATAAAAAAGTTCAGGGTAGCGGACTTACAAAGTTTTTCCACAAAGTCCACGTCGTAGATAGTGATAACAAGTCGGACCATCTTAAGAAAATTCTGAAAAAACCGGATGATCATTTTGTTTTTATTGATGATAATATTTATCTGGTGGATGACGTGAAGAAAAACTTTCCAAAATCAACCGTAATACAAATTATAAGGTATTCGCATCAACTTAAGTCCGATAAAGTTGATCATGTGGTTGGCAATATGAATCAGGCTAAGCATATTTTAGAAAAAATATGATTCAGGAAAACAAAAGACAACCCAAGATTGTAGTCATTGGCGGGGGTACGGGCGCCTTCGGAGTTTTAACCGGACTTAAAAATTATCCGGTTGACTTAACGGCTGTAATTTCCATGGCTGATGACGGCGGATCTACTGGGGTTTTGCGGGAAGAATTCGGTATATTGCCTCCGGGAGATATACGGCGGGCTTTGGTGGCCATGTCTCATTCGGATAATCAACTCATGGCCGAACTTTTCAATTACCGATTCGGACAAGGAGGACTGAAAGATCATAATTTCGGAAACATTATGCTCACAGCGCTTGAGCGAATGACTGGAAATTTTGAAATGGCCGTAGAAAGGGCCGGTCATGTTCTGGGCGTAAAAGGATCTATACTTCCGGTCACTTTGGATAATGTTCGCCTGGCGGCGGAACTAGAGGACGGCTCGGTAGTAAACGGAGAGTCTAATATAGATGTGCCTCGGCACGACGGTAGTAAAAAAATAAAAAAAGTTTTTCTGAAACCGGAGGGTAAAATAAATCCGAGAGCTAAAAAGGCGGTTTTGGAGGCGGATCTTATTGTGTTTGGCCCGGGGGATCTCTACACTAGCGTGGTTCCCAACCTTCTAATAAAAGGTATGCGGGAAGCAGTCAGCCGATCAAAAGCCACAAAAGTATATATAATCAATATCATGACTAAATGGGGAGAAACCAACGGCTTTGCGGCCGACAATTTTATAAACACAATTGAGATGTATTTGGGCAAAAGTAAGCTGGATTACGCCATTTTAAATACTAAAAAGCCTTCAATAGCCAGACTGAAAAAATATGAAAAAGAGGGAGCTGAATTTGTTGAGACCAAAGCGATTATGAAGAAGCCCACTTTAATTATGGGAAATTTTCTGCGGTCCAGTGGTTTTGTGAGGCATGATCCTGATAGTTTGGCCAAAACCATTATTTCTCTCATCTAATAATGAAAATTTTAGAGTTAAATGATGAAAATTATTTCGGTGTTTTTCTGGAAACCGAAACGGTCTTGCGTGGCGGTGGGGTTGTGGCGGCTCCCACAGACACTGTCTACGGACTGCTGACCAAAGCGGACGATTCCAAAGCTGTCAAAAAAATTTTTGCTATTAAAGATAGAGCGGAGGACAAACCATTATCTGTTTTTGTTAAAGATATTCCCACAGCCCGCAAGTATGCTTATATCTCCGACTCCAAAGCCGAATTTTTAGAAAAAGTTTGGCCTGGAAAAGTTACGATGATTTTTCATCACAAAGGTAAACTGGCCAAAGAACTTACCGGAGGGAAAGATACTATCGGCATGAGGATACCTGATAACAAATTAATCTCAAATATTTTAGAAAAGCTAGATTTACCATTGGCGCAAACATCGGCTAATTTGGCCGGCGAACCTCCGGCAAAGAATACGGAGGATATTAAAAATTATTTTTCTGATAAAAAAAATCAGCCGGATTTGGTTGTAGACGGGGGCGAGTTAAGAGGAGAGCCCTCTCTGGTTATAGATTTCACCAGAGACAGACCCGTGGTGCTTAGGACCGGAATTTTGAACAAATCCGACTTTGACCAGATGATGAAATCAATGATATAATTAGCAGACAATGGATTTCGAAAACCCAACAACTGAAAATAAAGAAGCTCCGAAACCAGAGGAGGCCAAAGAAAAACCGGCAGCCAGTCCGGAGGCTAAAAAATGGACGCCAGCGGAAGAAGCGGAGATCCAAAAAATACGGGCAAAAAAATATGGAGAAAGGATGGCGGACAGAGGGCTGGACAAAGAAATTGATGCAATGATTTTGGCAGAAGGACTAAAACCTCTTACCCCCGAGGCGGAAAAATTCATGAATAAAAAAGACTGGGAGTACGCGGAAAAGGAATTTGAGAAGAGGAAAGAAGGAGGCAACCTTTTTAGTAGAATATTGGAAACCTTTGCTTTGATGGCGGGACATGAAAATATAGCCAAAGCAAAAGAAGCTCTTGTTGCCACGGTTGGAGTTATAAATGAAATAAACAGCGAAGAAAAAATAACTAAAGATAACATGGGTTCGGTCATGGAGAAAATGCTTGATCGTCTTCCTCCGGACACAATTCCTTGGATGAAAGATTTTAAGGAAGGGGAAAAAGGTGAGACCCTGAAAGATTTTATAAAAGACATCACTTCGGCCGTTAAGATTGAAAACGAGGACGAGAGAAAGAAAAAATTAAGCGAGACTCTGGATAAATTTGAAATAAAAGGGACTATAAGATCAGATATTGAGACTCTAACCAATGCCGCCAACAAATTCGTGAAGACTGCGGAATCCGGAGAGGGCGGAGAAGCGGAACAAAAAGAACTTGAGCAAACAAAAGGACAGGCCAAGGGTCTAATGGATAAAATCTTCTCTGCTTTGGGGCTTATCGGTGGCCTGGCTCTGGGCGCCCTGCTTATGGGGCTTATTATTTCTCTTTATATGGCCGAGAGCGTTATGAAGAAAGGGAAAATGATGAAATGATTTTAAAAAAAGCTGATCCCTTGGTAGACAAATTGATAAAAGCAGAAATCAAGCGCCAGGGTGAGACGCTTGGTTTGATTCCTTCGGAAAATATTGTCTCGCGCGCGGTACGGGAGGCTCTGGGTTCGGAACTTACCAACAAATATTCGGAAGGGTATCCTGGGAAACGGTACTATGGCGGCAATAAAATAATTGATCAAATTGAAATTCTGGCGCAAGAGCGGGCGAGGCATGTTTTTAAACTGGGTAAAAACTGGCATGTAAATGTTGCGGCCTATTCAGGCTCTCCGGCCAACTTGGCGGTCTACTACGCCCTGTTAAAGCCCGGGGATAAACTTATGGGTCTGTCGCTTCCTTTTGGCGGGCATTTGACTCACGGTTGGAAAGCAAGTATTACGGGGCAAATTTATACTCCGGTGCAATATACTTTAAATAAAGACGGTTTGCTGGACTATGAGGAAATAAAAAAATTAGCTGATCAAGAAAAACCGAAAATAATTGTGGCAGGAGCTACTGCGTATCCGCGTACTATAGATTTTAAAAAATTTGCCGATATCGCTCATGAAGTAGGGGCGTATCTGATGGTAGATATGGCTCATATCGCGGGACTCATTGCCGCGGGGGCGCATCCTTCTCCTTTTCCATACGCGGACGTTGTAACCACCACTACTCACAAAACTCTTCGGGGCCCGCGAGGAGCAATTATTTTTGCCAATTGCGATTCAAAAATTGCCAAAGAAAATAAAATTGATCTGGCCAAAGCGATTGATAAATCAATTTTTCCTGTTTTTCAGGGGGGACCGCACGACAACCAAACCGCGGCCATCGCTGTTGCTCTCGCCGAGGCTCTAAAACCATCTTTCAAAAAATATGGCCACGAGATAGTAAAAAATGCGAAGGCGCTCGCCCAAGAATTAAAAAAACTGGGTTTTAGTCTGGTGTCCGGCGGTACAGACAATCATTTGATGCTGATTGATCTCACTAACCTTGGAATTTCCGGTAAAGTCGCGCAGGACAAGCTTGAAGAGGCCGGAGTTGTGGTAAACCGCAATACCATTCCCCACGACACCCGTTCTCCGTTTGACCCTTCGGGAATTCGTCTGGGCACGCCGTCTGTAACCACTCGCGGGATGAAAGAAAAGGAGATGAAAATTGTGGCAAAGCTGATTTATGATACATTACTGGAGAAACAGCCGCAGATTATGATTAGAAAAGAAGTAAGAAAGCTTTGCGCTAAATTTAAAATTTTTTAGGGCAGGGCGCGGTTCCCTCGGTAACGCTCTAAGAAAACACGTTCGTCCTGCTCCAGCGGCAGGACTCACTCAGAGAAAGTTTGGCTTTCCGCTGGAAGCGGAACCAAGCAAGCCAAACTTTCTATGGTTTTCTACGAGCATTACCTCGACCGCGCCCCAAAAACAAGATGGTCATACTAGATGGTAAAAAATTAGGCGAAAAAATCCTAGGAGAACTAAAAACAGAAATTACTGGTTTAAATAAAAAGTTACGGTTGGCCGTTGTTGTGGTTGGCCAAAATCCGGTGGTGGAGAAATTCATAAATCAGAAAAGAAAAGCCGCGGAATTTCTGGGGATTGATTTTAAAATTTACCCATTTGCGGAGGAAATTACTACCAATGAACTGCGTAAACGTCTTTCGGAAATAATGCACGAAAAAAGAAATACCGGAGTCATAATTCAGCTTCCTCTGCCAAAACATCTTAATACCCAATATATTCTAAATGCCATAGTGCCCGAAAAAGACGTGGATGTTCTTTCAACCAAAGCAGTTGGTAATTTTGTCGTAGGGAAAAGCGAAGTTATGCCTCCCGTCGCTGGTGCGGTAAAGGCTTTGCTGGAGGAGTACAAAATCGATTTTCAGGGAAAGAGCATAGTTATTGTCGGCGCGGGTTCTCTTGTCGGAAAACCGACAGGTCTTTGGTTTCTCAACGAAAAAGTCGGTTTTTCTTTGGTTGAATCTGGTACGTTAAGTCCGGAAGAAATTATAAAAAAAGCCGATGTTTTAATAACCGGCATAGGCAAGCCCAAATTTATAAAAGGCGACTGGATAAAAAAGGGAGCGGTGGTTATTGATGCCGGAACTTCGGAATCCGGCGGCAAGCTTTCTGGCGATGTTGATTTTGAATCGGCTAGCCAAAGAGCCGGCTTTATAACTCCCGTTCCCGGAGGAGTGGGGCCGGTGACGGTAGCCATTCTCTTTAAAAATTTAATTGCTTTAGCTAAAGAGTAATGGATATTTTTTTATTTAAATTACTAAACCAAGTAGCCGGAATAAATATTTGGAGTGACCGACTGATCGTCTTTGCGGCTGATTATCTTTTATACTTTCTGATATTGTTTTTGTTGATATGGGCTTTGGTTTGGAAAAATTTTTGGGTTGCCGCCTTCGCTTTGGTAACGGCTGTCTTCAGCCGTTTTTTGGTGACCGAAATTATCCGCTTTTTTTATGATCGTTCCCGGCCTTTTGAGATTTTGGAAAATGTGAGACAGCTCGTTGACCACACTACCGGAAGCTCTTTCCCATCGGGGCACGCGGCCTTTGCCTTTGGTCTGGCTTTCTTTGTATATATTCACAACAAAAAGAAAGGAATTTGCTATTTAATAATCGCTTTGCTCATAGGGCTTGGAAGGGTAGCGGCAGGCGTGCATTATCCAAGCGATATTTTGGGAGGACTAATAGTGGGGCTGGTTTCCGCCTGGGCAGTGAGGGGTGTGTATATCAGACTTGCGGATAAAAATAAAAAGTAGGACAATAACTATATAATAGTCCAAATATTGTAATATAAATTTTATGAAAAATTTTGAGAACCAAGACATACCTGATTTAAAAGGAGTGTCTCCGGTAGGTTCAGATACATTTGAAGGTGTACCGGACAGGGCGGAGACTCCGGTAAAAACCAAAGAAGAGCCTAAAAAATGGACGCCGGAAGAGGAACAGGAGATAAGAAAAAAGGCTTACGATATATTTGAGAAAAGAATGAGAGGAGAGATTCCGGCTGACAAGACTGATAAGATACTAGAGGATAATGGCATTACCCCGTGGACTCCAGAGGCGCAAAAATTTATGGAGAAATGGGATTGGCAGGAGGCGGAGAAAGAATACGCGCAAATGAAGGGGGCCAATAAAGAAGAGAAAAAAGAAGACCCCAAAGTAGAACCCAGAGAGGAGCCAAAAAAGGAAGAAACGGTTGAGGCTGTAAAAATAGAGCCGGCTCCGGCAGAAGTAACGCCGGAAGCTATGGTAGCGGCTGGGGTTGCCCCGGAGGTGGTGGCTCTGCCCGAACAAGTTGCGGACAATCAAAAAGCGATTGAAGCCGAGATTGCTAAACTTCCGGAAGAGGTTCGTCAGGGGGTGGGTTTCAGTTTGAGTAATATCGGCTACTGGATGGAAAGAGGCAAAGGGGAAAGATTGGCGGCTATGGTAAAGTGGGCCGAAGGAAAAATTGATCCCAAAGAGCGAGGATTTACGGACAGATTTCTGTCTGCTATTTGGGAGAAATCAGTTCGGGATGCCGAAGTGGCGGACAAGAAAATGGAGGATATTGAAAAAGGCCGCCGGAGAACTCTGGGCAATGTCGGATATGTGGGTAAAAATGTTTACAATGTTGCGAGGCCCGTTGCCGATGTCATCGGCTGGACGGCGACCCTACCTTTGAGATATGTGTCTATTCTGGCGGCAGGGGCCGCAGTAACGTCTGACATGCTCAAAGAAGCTCGTCTAAAAAGTGAAAAAGCGATTGAAAAAACCAGAATTCAGGACGCGGACGAGGCGATAGAAGAGGCCAAAAGGGTATATGAAAAAGCTGGAGGGATATACGATTCGGAAAAAGGAGGAAACGGAGTTGGAGTGGAGGCACTCAAAAAAGCCTATCAGGAAGACATACCCGTGAGCCTGAAAGATCGTCTGCGAAATAATCCGGAAGCCGGTTTGATTAGCAAAATCTCAAACGGTTTTTTCACCTGGCATATAGAAAAATCGGTAAATAATTTAAATAAAAAAATTGGCAAAATAGAAAGCCGCACAGACTGGCACAAGGCCAAAAAAGATTACGAAAAGGAAAGGGTGTTTAATAATTATCGCAAGCGTCTGAATGATTTTGACCGCATGCTGGGGCAGGCGGGGGCAGTAGATACCCTGGCCATGCTTGGAAAGTACGGCGACTATGCGGGAAAAACAGTGGTAGCGGGAACCGCTCTTCTTATGCTCAAACCAGCTTTTGATAAATTCTGGGACTGGATGGCGGGAGGGGCGGCGGATAAATTGCCGGATATAGTTGGGGAAAATGGTCCGTCTTGGGAGGAATTGCTCGGCATTGATTTGAAAGATGGATTGGACGAGAACGAGGCAAAAAAAATATTGAAATATATGTTGGAAAGAATTGAGGCTAAGGATGGTGCCACCGCCCAGCAGATGATAGATCGTTATGGGAAAATGGAGGTAACTGGGTTGGGTATGACATTTGAGGAATGGCTCAATGGGATTTTATTCGGCGCTGGAGAGACACCAAAAACAACCGTGCCGTGGGAGGACTTGATTGATAACAAGGGAATTATAGGTCATGACTCAATCTGGCAGTCCACCAAACATATTGTAGAGGCGCACGCCCGCGAGATGGGCTACACCGGAGATTTAAATGATGTTACGGCTTTAGATAAGTGGGCGGAGACACAAACGGCTAATTTGGTAAACACCCTTGCCGAAGCGCAGGGGGGTAGAGTAAAAGACTTAGTGCATGGGGGGCCGGATATTGGCGGCGGCAAATATGATAAAGTTTTTATTTATAAAGTAGGCGGCAAATGGGTTTTGGATTTTAAAGCCGAATCAGGGATTGAGCCCGGATTCCTGCCTGCCGGACAGGCGGGTTTGCCGGAAGCGAAAGTAGCCGCCGTTCCTGTTGCTCCCGAAACTCCTCCCGCAGAAATTCCCTTGCCGGAATCTGCGCCGGAACCCGTAAGAAGTGATTTGGAAAAAGCATTTGAAGCGCTTAGTGGTGAAAAAGAAAGACAGGCCTTTGTGTATAATTATCTTCTGAATGAAAGTAAAACCACCGGCTTGAATTTGTCCAATGAGAAAGCTTGGGCATTTTCCAGAACGTTTGGCAAAACCATGTCATACATAGATACACCCGATGAGCTTCGCGAAGCATTAACAAACTTTGACCGCCAGCTAGGTTTTACAAAGGATGTTTTGGTCAAAGATGAATTGCCGGTATCAGACAAAATATTTTTTGTGGCCGAAAATGCTAAGGGCCAGATATTTGACCTAGAACATCCGAGCAAAGATGTCTACCGGGTTATAAAACAACTTCCGGATGGGAAGTCTCAATATATCGGCCACGGCTGGCTGAATAAAAAAGACTGGGATCTGGGGTCGGTGAAATCCTTCCTGGGTTACAAGTAAAGTATTTTAGGAATTATAAAGTCCCGATACGCAGGTGCGTAGCGGGACTTTGGTTTGGGAGATATTCTGTTTCCAGCCTCTCCCGGGGCTGCCGTGTAAACTTTCTGTCTTTCACTTCATTCTATTAGCTCCTTTTTCTGCAAGCCGTATGACTTGCGGAGGAAGGTTTACTGCTTGGCCAGGAATGCCCGGATCTTCTCGGCTGCATCGGGCGCAAATCCGGTTCCGTTTTCCACTAATATCACACGCGTGTTAAGCGCATTGTGGGCTTCCGTAACTGTGGTCACCTTCTTTGCGAGCCCGCTGATCCGCTTACCGTGCTCCGCAACGTCCATCTTCGTAAGCTCGGCCGTCTTGGAGACACTCTTCAGATAGGCTTCGGCCGTCTGCATGCGATCCTTCAGGCCGCTGACCTCGCCCATGATGAGCCGATCGGCATCTTCCATGGTCTGGAAGCGGGTGCCGATAGTCTTGAGCGCGGCATTGAAGTCCACGACCGAGACCTTGCTGTTGCTGAGGCCGAAGCACCAGATGATTGCGACGAACCCGAGTGCGAGAGCGAGGTACAGCAGACCACGGGGAGCATCGACTCCGCAGGGACCAGCGGGACCGCGGTCACCTTTTTCGCCGTCTTTGCCGTTCATCCCAGCTTTGCCAGGCTCGCCCGGCTTTCCGGCTTCGCCCTTGGCACCGGGGTTTCCGTCGCGGCCGGGACGGGCGTTGAAGTCGGGCTTGCCACGCGTGTCGCGCGGCGGGTCGTTCTTCTTCTCCTCGGGCGGCTTGGGGGCCGACGTCGGAGGAACTTCTGCCGCTGCAGGAGCGGGGGCCGGGGAGGCCGTGTCGGGGGAAACTGCGGGAGGGGGAGCGGCGGCTGGCTGAGAACCTGTCTGGTTCAGAGCTGCGGCGGCTTCTGCTTCACGGGCGGCGTCTTCTTCTGGCGTCGTCTTCATGGTAGCATCTCCTTTTATGAATCGTTTCGGGCCCGAGCTTGCCTTCCCAGGCTCGCTCACTTAACCTCTTTTTTTATTGTCAAAACTTATCTTCTGCCCCAATTATACACCCAAAATGACTTCCTGTCAAGTGCTAACAAGGGGTTTAAGCCAAAATAGCCCAAAAGTGGCTTATATAAAGCAAAAACTAACCATCGGTTGTAAGTTATCAATTATAAGCTATAATCAACGAAGCTCTGTTATCTATAACACACGGAGGTTCTATGCAAAAAGGTTTTTTAATAGCCTTGGAAGGTACGGACGGCAGTGGTAAAGGAACACAGGCTAGAATTTTAGTGGAGAGGTTAAATAACGAAGGGATTAAATCTGTTTCCATATCGTTTCCCCAGTACGGTCATCCGTCCGCATCGGCCGTTGAAGCTATTTTAAAAAGCAAAGAGTTTGCCAAAGAAGCGACAAAAATGCACCCAGAAAGGGATTCACTTGCTTTTGCTTTTGATCGCGCTGCGCATGCGGGAAAGATTAAAAAATGGTTGAGAGATGGCTTGGTGGTTGTTGCGGATCGTTATGTTGACTCTAACGCGGCTCACCAAGGCGGTAAAATAAAAAACCTTGAAAAAAGAAAAGATTTTGTACAATGGCTTTATAGTCTTGAGTACGATCGTCTGAAAATTCCGAGGCCGGATTTGGTGCTGGTGCTGGACGTTGTTCCGGAGATTGCCAACAGGCTTATAGATCTAAAACAAGACCGTCAGCATCTTGATGAAGGTGAAAAAAGAGATGCTCACGAGCGGGATTATCAGCATATAGTAAATAGTCATTCTTGCTACAAATGGATCATTGAGACTTTTGTCAGTGGGCGGCATGTTTTGGTTGACTGTATGAGAGATGGCAAAATCATGCTGGAGGCGGAAATACATAATTTGATTTGGAAAGAAGTACAGAATCTTTTTGATGGGTAGG
>JAUYPW010000026.1 GCA_030697525.1 bacterium | reverse complement strand
ATCACGTCCCCGTGAGGATCAATAAAGCATATGCCGTGGCCGTAGGCTATGTCTTGGCGAACTAAGAGTTCAAGCAATTTAGACTTACCAACGCCAGACTTTCCAATTACGTAGAGATGCCGCCGACGGTCGTCTCTTTTTATGCCAAAAATATATTTTTTAGACTCCAGCGGAGCTTCATAGTTTGTTCGGCCAATAAAAGAAACATCTCTCGGATCAATCTGTTGATATATGGGTAAATCCGGCGGCGGGGGCGCATATTTGGATATGTGTATTCTTCCTTCTTTGGCCATGAGGCTATTATATCATATACTATACTTAAAACATTTTTTAATTTCGCGGTTCATAAAAGTGATGTATGTAACTTATCCGGTTTAAACGCTTTTATTTTTATTATTTTGATCCTCTGCCCCGATGCCAAAAAGTATCTTCTCAAGTCTTTGTCCAGAGCCGTCTGATCATATCCCAGACAGATTATGTCAGGCTGTAATTTTTTTACAACTTCATACGCGCCCGTTATTTTATCCCCCAGAACAGCATCTTTAATCAGGCTGGTTTTTTTTAACTCAATTATTCTTTTCTCCTCGTTCTGCGTCGGTTTTTTGTTTTTTAGTTTTTGAACCGAGGAGTCTCTCGCGACTACCGCGATAACTCCACCATGTTTTGCTGCCTGCACAAGAAAGTATAAATGACCGGCATGCAGCCGGTCAAAAACCCCAAAGACTAATATCACTTTATTTTCTAATTTCATTTTTCTAATACTGAAAAGCGGGTCATAGTCATCTTCCGCGAAATGGTGGAGTCTTGGGTAAGTTGCTTTTCAGAAATAGCGGGTCGAGGCTATGTGGTCTTGAGACAATCAAAAGACAGGATACCCGAGAAACTCCGTGCTATATACCAGGTAATTTTTCTGACTCCTGGCCTTCACCGTAAATAGGCAGTCCAGCTGGCGGCCCAACCTTTTTAGATTCCGACCGCTTGATGAGCGGACCGGTAAGTACTGGGAGAGTGGGAAGATGGTATATGGTCGCAAGTTCTTCGGCGTTTAGAATCATGGCTCCCATCTTGCGCGCGCCGAATCTTGGTCCAACAAAAGACCGGCTTTCAGAAAGACTTTCAAGCAAAGTCCCCATCCAGGTCTCATTGTGCATACTTCTCGTATGATAACTGGATAACATGCGGAGCTTTCTGGCTCGCAATCTTCTGACAGGAAAAATATGCGGTTTGTTCCAGAAATCCGCCCGAGTCCAGGCCTTGAAGTTGTGGGCAAATTTATTTAGAGATTCGGAGGCGTACTGATTGAAAGCCCCGAAGATACCACGCCGAGGAAAAGTATCTGAATAAATCTCTTTAGGAGCAAAATAAATATAGCGGATTAGGGATTCAAAACCTGGTTTTCCGATATTTCGGTCAATAGCTTTCAATACTTCTATATCTCCCGGGGCAGGCATGGTAAAGGTCATCTGGCCTTTTTCTAGTTCAACTTTCTGGCGACCGTATTTTTCTTTAAGCGTCTTAATGGTCTTCTCTCCTTTTTTCTTCCAGTCATCTTTCACTGGTCTAAATAAAATCTGTATCCACACAGTCTCCTGCGGCCTCAACTTAGCTAAAATCTCAAAAGTGGCGGATATCGGGTCTATTTCTTTTTCTTCCACTGGAGCTTCAAAATCTATATATGTCCTAATAGGATATTCATCATCTTTGATCAGACGCAATTCATTGCCGAAAAAATTATAGCCGGCCTTATCAATGTCATCCACTGTGGTGGGTAGGCGGCTTACATAGTCCTCCGCCACAACAAGTTCAATGTCGGGATACTGGGCATAAAGAGCAGCTTCAATAACATTTTTTCTGCCCGTCGGCACTCGCATATACATATGCACATCTCCGCCAAAACTTACCATCTCGCACGAATACCACAAAGTTACTTCTCCATCCCACCATCTTTCTTTAAAGTTGCCGGCAGAATTATAGAGACTGTGAATATGCATAAAAACCTGCTCCATGGCTTTGGGGGTTCTTCGGGTCTCTCTCGGAATACGCAATTCCCAAGTCGTCCATTTTATGGCGTTTTTCCACAGCGCCTGCCGGTAAGCTGACCAGACAGCCCTAACTATGAAAAATAGAAAAATAAAAAGCCACAGCCACCAAAGAGATGAAAAAACATCTGCAAAGGTAACAATGGCTCCGGATACTTCCGGGGGGAGAAAATCAAGAAAGTTGCGTAGATTTTCCATCTATTAAATTATATGCTGACCAGAAATATTAAGCTAGAGTATATTTCCCGTCTTCGCTCCTTTTAAAGAGAGATTTGTTTTGTAAATTCAAAAGAATGGTCGGAGCTTTAACAAATCTTTTTTCGGTAACCGTCTTTACCAGTTCATCTTTGCTAAGAGGCTTTCCGGCCTTTTTAAGAACCGATACAAGCACTTCTCTTACCACCCCCGGTTCATATCCCCACTCTTGCAGGGCGTAAAGTCCGCGACCAACCAAAACGAACCGCTCGTCTTTGATGAGTTCATTATGTACAGTTTGCGGATGGGCCTTTTTGCCAGACCAACCAGCCTTGTTTATGGTTTTGGCAATATCCAAAAAGTGCATGGCCTTACTGGCTTTCGCCAAAGCCAGATAAGCTTTGTCTCTGATGCCTCTCGGGGTTATAACCGGCCAATGAGCCAATCCATACTCACCATAAGGATTACTGTTGATAACTTTGCACATCGCCAGGTGCGCTTCTCTTGTTTCAGGTAAGGCCTGTCCCAAAATATTTTTTATATGCTTATCAAACAAGTTGTGGAGGCCTTCTTTGGACACGGTTTTTTTACTTTTTTCCAATTCATCCATCACAGCCTTAACAACTCTTTCTGATTTTTCCGCCGAAGCGGGGGTTGTGGTCCAGCAGGAATGAAAATTGTCATTTTCTTTTGTCTTATGAAAATTTTTCCCAAGATAAAGAAGCAAAGAAAGATGAGGGTGGTACTTAGCCTCTGCCGCAGTGCCGAACAAATGATGCTCCGCCATTACTTCCCCGTAGTCTTTTAGATATTCCTCCAGACCGGCAAGCACGGTTTTTATCTCGGCTAGATTATTCTCTTTGCCAAGATGTTTGAGAGCGTCAGCCTCAATTTGCCTAACCCGTTCTCTGGTTATTTTGTATTCCTTTCCAATGCCATCCAAGGTGGCAGGCCCCGGCCCTTTTAGACCGAAACGTTTCTCAATAACATCCCTCATCCTTTTGGTGGGAAGTTTTTTCAGAATGTTTTTTGCCGCCTCCGCCGGTGTCATAGAAAGATTGAACTTAGGCATAAATTTATTATTGATAATTTATTAGTGTCGTAGTTTAGAAATTCGCTTAAAAAGCTATATACCTACCGTATTTAAAATAGCACACGGTCATTTTTATGTCAATTACGGCGTCTGGAGAGGCCTTGCCAGATTACCAACAGAGGGCTGGCTATAAATATAGAAGAATATGTCCCGAAAAATACTCCTATTAAGAGGGCGATGGAAAAAAACTTGACCGTCTCTCCCCCTAGAAAGACTATGGCCGCTAGAACCAGCATAACCGTCAGGGATGTATTTATGGATCTAGACATTGTTTCTCGTATACTTCGGCCAACTGTAGTGCCAAAATCTTCTGAAGATTTGAGTTTCTTTAGGTTCTCTCTGATTCGATCAAACACCACAATAGTATCATGGACAGAAAAACCAAGAATAGTCAAGAGGGAAGTTATGAACAGGGCATCAACTTCCACTCCCTGCCATTTCCCCAAAAAAGCAAAAACTCCAGCGGGAATACTGACGTCGTGTATAAGAGCGATTATGGCCGCTACTCCATACTTCCAAGAGGCCACCGGTTTGGAAACCTTGCGAAAAGCCCAGGCAATATAAAGAATGATAGCCGCCAGAGTTAAAAATAAAGCCAGCCAAGATTTTTGCTTAAGCTCCCGGCCGATTGTAGGACCGATAGAGGCAAATTTATTTTCTATAAACTGTCCTCGGACAGATAAGTTTTTTAGCAATTCCTGATGTTTGGCCTCATCTGTTTCCTTGAATCTTATGATCATGGTTCTGTTGTCCTCCGTGGGCTGTAAAACGAAATTATCAATGCCGACCGAACTAAAAACATCGTGAATTTCTTGCGGGTAAGGAATTTGTTTTTCAAATTTTATTTCCCAGATTGAACCCCCAGTAAAATCTATGGACGGTCTTAACCCCCAAAAAGCTAAAGCAAGCCAGCTGGCCAAAACCAAAACAGCCGAGATGATAATAAATATATATTTGTGTTTTATAATACCCATTGTTTTTAGTCCCTAAATTTAGCAGCCACTAAAAATATTCTTGTTAAACTTATGGCCGAAAACATTGAAATCACTATACCGATAGCAAGAGTCAGGGCAAAACCTTTAATTATGCTTGTGCCAAACCAATACAATATGGCGCAGGTTATCAGACTGGAAACATTGGAATCCCTTATAGAAGTCCAGGCCCGCCGGAAGCCTTCCATGATAGCGTCCCCCCTATTTCTTCCGCCTCTTAATTCCTCTTTCATTCTTTCAAATATTAAAACATTGGCGTCAACCGCCATGCCAATGGAAAGTATAAAGCCGGCAATGCCTGCCATGGTCAGCGTAACCGGTATGAGTTTAAAAATAGTCAGAACTATTGATGTGTAAATTAATAAAGCCAGCACCGATATGAATCCGGGGATTCTGTACCACAAAATCATAAAGAGAGCTATCGCCAAAAAACCAAAGATTCCCGCTTGCAGGCTTTTAGCCAAAGATTCTTGGCCAAGACTCGGACCCAGACTTTCTTGAGAAATCAGTTTTATTGGCACCGGAAGAGCTCCGGAGTTCAGACGTCCCACTAGCTGTTTGGCTTCAACAGGGGTAAAGGTTCCGGTGATTTGCGCCTTTCCTCCGGTAATTTCTTCCTGCACCACCGGTGCCGAAATAGGTACGCCGTCCAGATAAATTGCCAGTCTCTTGCCTATGTTTTTCTTGCTTATTTCCTGAAACAGCTTGCTTCCTTCATCGGTGAGCTCAAGGCTGATTTGCGGCTGGTAAGTATTTTGATCAAAATTAACTTGCGCGTTTTTTATATGCTTGCCCGTAAGCGAGGTGGAAAGAAAATATGGGTCTTCGTCCGCCAGCTGGCGGATTTCCTGTTTTTTTTGAGCTTCCAATATTTTATCAGATTCTTCTTTGCTTCTTTCTTCCTTAAATTCTAAAAAGGGTGTCTCTCCAATCATATTTATAGCCGCGTTTATATCTTTTACTCCGGCAAGCTCCACAATCAGACGCCAATCCGAGCCGGATTTTTCTACCTGCACCACGGGTTCCGCCACTCCAAATAAATTTACTCTTCTTTCAATCACGTCCCTTACCGCTTCCATAGAATCGCTCGGATTCCCAGGAGTATTGGTTAAATCAGCCTGATAAACCAGATGCGTCCCGCCTTGAATGTCCAAACCTAAACGATAAGGAAACTTGGCATATATTTTATCCAAGAAAGTTAAGTTTAACTTGGTAGATAGTATTTCTGCCGGATCAGCAAAGAAACCCAAGATTATCCCCAAAAACAAAAAAACCAGCGCAAAGATCCTGGCTTTTTTAGGATTTAAAATTTTTTGAGTTGCCACTTGCATAGAGTTATTTATAACAAAACTAGGGAAAAATGGCAAGACCACAAAAAAAAATAAAAAGCCTACTTAGCGTGGGCTTTAAAATTTATTGTTTTAGGGACGTTTCTTCTTGTCTTGGTTTCTTTGTTATCTTCCAGCCTTTTCTGAAAAAGATCGTCTCCGTGTCATGTACTTCTGGAAACTTAGTCAGCACAGCATAAGCTAAAACCTTCTCAACTATCTGGTATCTCAATTTACGCAATTCGTACTGGTTTCTCCTGACCACTTGAGCCCTAACCCTTCGCTCCGCCTCTACCACATCCGCTTGCCTCAAATTGGTCAAAACCTCCAAAGCAAAATTCATATCTTCAAGGTACACTAGGGCATCTTGACTACCTTTTTCTAAAATTTCTTCCTTTAATTTTTCCCGAAGAAAGCACAACTTTTTAATATCATCATTTTCTACAATTCCTATAACCTCCTCGTCCTCGCCGGCTTCACATAGAGTTACAGAGATTATTTCCATATCTATGTTATCCATCTCATCCATTATCTGAACTAATTGCCGTAAGAATACGAGTTCCATATCAACTCCCTTCTCTGCTTTTTAATAATTCAACCGGATCATCTTTGTTCATCAACTTAGCTTCTTTCCAGGCCGCTTCCAGCAAGGCCATAATGATCTTTCTCTGTTCGTCTGGACTCAATTTATACAAAGCCTCCAGTGGAAATAATAGAGATTTTTCGTTGGGAGGTAGTACAAATACATCATATTTATAATGATAAAAGTACGGCACAAAAAATAATAATTTATCGCCCTTTCTTAATAAAGCCAGTATCTCAACACCTCTTGCATAATCAGTAACACGGGGTTGGCTCAGTGTAAAGATGGTTGTAGGCTGACATTCCACAAAAAAGTCTAAATCGTTTTCACCCGCAAAATCTTTAACAACTCTTTCAACCACCACTTCGTTCTCAATCTCCAGCGGACCTTCAAATTCTTCTTTCATTTCCTTTTCCACCGCAATTCTCCTTTACACTAGGAAAGAGTCTCTCTTATCAATGTCTCAAACCCCTTCTCTTCTTCTGGTGTTCCTGATTTAATAGCCCGATACAATCCATACTTCGGCTTGTATTCATGCCAAGTACGAGACTCATCAGGATCGTTCCTCCAAAAATATTCTCTGGCAGAAACTTTGGTTGTTCTCCAGACATCTATCATTCCTACCGTACTTCTAAAAGTTACTGACCCCTCCATTGTAACTTCAGCCACCTGTTCCCCTCGACAATAGAAACTAACGCTTGTACGAAGATAGGCGGTTTTAGAATCATACATCTCATGCTGGCCGCATTTCTCTGCCGGATCAGTAATTTGTTGTAATGGTGTGGATTCAATCCTCGAGAAAAAATCAAAATTCTGTATTTTTAATGAACCCCTGGAGATTAAATTTAAAACTTCAGCAACAGCCATTTGCTCCGGAAGAGAAAAGTGCGTGTCCATCGGTAATCTCCTTTGTGTTTTGGTGCTGTTAAGGAACAAAAAATCTCATTTTTGGTCTGAATTAATAATAACATACAAGCGATAAAAGTCAACTTTTTCTCGTAAATCCTTATCACAGGCAAATAATAAATTATCGCTGGTCGAGGCAATCCAATTTGCAGACAATGAGAGGAGCGATTTGCTTGGTTCACCAATCTTTTGGTGAAAATCGCGACGACCCTTAGTGAGGCCGCCGCAGGAGCGGCCGAATCGTGTCTGCAGATTGGGTTGCCGAGAAAACCAGCGATAAATTTTATGGCGAAATTATCTTCTGTATCCCCTCCCATCCTATGTTCATAAAAATTGAGAAATTTTCTCCAGCTCCCCTGCCGATAGTTCCTCCGCGGTGCGGCCCTAAAATACATTGCTTGGTGGCATTAAAAGCCAAGCCGCCGGAGTCCCCATAAAAAGATGCCACCCGGCTTACCATGTACGGATGATGTTTAAACTCGTCGTAGCTAAATTCTAAAATCGGACTTTTAAAAGTGAAGGTCTGGTCTTGTGACAATTGATCTTTTATTCCATTTATATCCGCAAAAGCTATACTCTCCCCGTTTAATTCCGATAAATAATTCTGGTCAACAAAGTTGGATGGATAGCCAAAATGCAATAATTTATCATCCAGCATCTTAGGATCAGAGCAGGAAGGATATGGTATATACGGATAGCTTTCTCCGTAAATAGCCTTGGCGTCCGGATAAGAATCCAGAGACGGGAGTTTAAGAAGGGCAAAGTCTATGCCATCTTCATTAAGTCTTTTTTTTGTGCTCTCCAAATCAACTATGGTGCCCTTTAGATAGTGGATTGGTCTTCTCTTGTCAGGGAAAATTATAGTGCAGATCTCGCTTGCAGAATCCGCAACAACATGAGCGGCTGTTATAATAACATCTCCTTTTACCGCAAATCCCGAACCTATATATTTACCCCCGTCAGCCGGACATTCTATTTTAACCACTGATTTTAATAAGGCCGCTTCGTTCAAAGGAGGAATATCCGGCTCAATCTTTTTCGGTTCCTCGATTACGGAGGTGGTCGCCGGCTGGGTCACCGAGTTTTCGGTTTTCGGTACTGGTACAACTTCTGGAATAATCCTCGGGGGGGGCGGTAGAACAATCTTTTCTTCGGTTGTAGGTTTGCTTATCGGCTGCATTGACTTTGTGGAAATAGGGATCTCTCTGGTTTTTTCATCAATGGCCGCATCTGTTTGCGGTAATTCCGAAGGGGGTGTTTGTACGGTAAAAACTATTTCTTCATCAGCGTCGTTTTTGGGTACTTCTTTCTTATTAGAATTTTTTCCGAAGAAAAAAATTGCCGATATAATCGCAAAGAAAATAATTATATATCTCATAACTTAAGAAAATAATATCATAGTGTACCTTAAAAATAAAATCAGTCCGATAGCCATCAGACTGATTTTAGTAATCTCGAAGATTTATTTTTTAAGCCCGAAGAAATCGACAAGACCGCCAAACAAGCTTTTTCTGGGAGCCGCTCCGGAGGGAGGGGGCTGGAAAGTTCCGCTTGGCGGAGGCTGAAAGGTACCACCCCCGTCTCCTGAAGGCGGAGGTGAGAATGTTCCTCCTCCCGATGGTGGCGGAGCAGATTCAAATGTGCCGCCGCTCGGTGGAGGCTGAAAGGTTCCTCCAGAGGGTTGTTGGAAGGTGCCTCCAAAATCTCCCTGCGGCTGATTAAACGTTCCTCCTGATTGGGGTTGAAATCCTCCTGATGAGGGCTGGATAAACCCGCCAGCTGGCGGACTACCAGATGGTTGTTGAAAACCTCCCTCGTGTGGTTGGGTCTGATTGAATATTCCCGGAGTTCCTTCAACCGGCTTTATACCTTCAAATGGCTGACGTGTTTCTCCGGGAAACTGTCCTCCCGTTGCGCCGCTACCAGGAAAACCACCTTGCTGACCACTAGGAAATCCTCCAGTTCTATTGGGGAATTGCCCCTGTTGAGACCCGCCCGGGAACCCGCCAGCTGGCGGACCACCGGTTGCCCCTTTGCCCGAAAACTGTCCTCCTTGTTGTTCAAACTCTTTTTTAAATTCTTCTTCGCGTTCCCCGTTAAATCCTCCTTCATTAAATCCAGGAAATCCACCTCTCTGCTGACCCCCGGGAAAACCCATGCCATCTTGTTGTTGTGAACCTCTCGGGAATTGGCCTTGCTGACCACCGGGGAATCCAGCCGGTGGTCCACCCCTGAACTCTTCAAATTTTTGCTTAAAGAAATCTTTTCTTTGTTCTTCCGGAAGCTGTTGGAAATTATCTGGTATATCCCCTTCTTTAAATTCGTGCACTATGTTTGTCCTTAGTTGAGGACCACCTTTTCCACCAAAAAATCCTCCTTGGTCTTGGCCTGGCGGTGGAAACCCGCCGAATCCCCCACCAAACCCACCACCGAAACCAGGCGGCCCTCCAAATTCTTCATCCTCAAAATCTCCACCGGGACCACCAGATTCTCCTCCTTGAGATCCACCGAAACATTCTTCCCTGTTTTCAGAGCAATGTTTTATGCATTCTGCTGGAGATGAGCATCCCCCCGGACCCACAAAACCTCCTTGTGGACCCCCGAAACTTCCGCCAGGAAATTGTCCGCCGGTCGCTCCCCCGCCGGGAAATTCACCACCTCCTCCCGGAAAACCTCCCGGAGGGCCTTGAAATTTGCCGCGAAATTCTGTTTCCAGCTGTCTAAATTCTTCAAATTTCCGGAAAGCTCCTTGTTGAAATTGGCTAAAATCCTGTGGGGGCTGGAAACCTCCTTGAGCCTCATAACGATTTTGGGTAAACTGCTGAAGCATCTGTTTTACTTTCTCCGGAGAAACTCCTCCGTGGGTAGCTCCGAAAGCGATACATTCTTCTACATTACTTAGGTTGGTGCAATAAGTTCGGCATTCATTATCATTTTTGCAACCTCCGGGGCCTCCTGCTTGCTGCATTTTTTCTCTTATCTTCTTTCCGGCGTCAAAAGATTGCTGCTCTTCAGCCCCAACCAAACCTTGATTTTTGGCAAAGCTAAAACATTCGTCCTGGTGTTCCGGATCTTCACAATATGCGCGGCATTGCGCCCCCTTACACCCACCAGGACCTCCTTCGCGAGAAGCTTGCATAAACTTTCTAGCTTTTTGGAGTTCCGCCTGCGGGATCAAATTCTCTTTTTCAGCAAATTCAAGACAAGCATCTCCATTTTCTGGATTCTCACAAAATTCCCTGCATTGGCTACCAGTACATCCTCCCGGCCCAGTTTTTCCGGCAAATTTTCTAGCCTGTGTCGCTTCTTCAGAACTCATCATGCCGTTCTTTTCCCCAAAATCAATACATTCCTGCTGATGAGCAGGGTCTTCACAATAATCACGGCACTGTTCAGCCCCCCTACATCCACCAGGCCCCCCGCCAAAACCCGCTTTTCTTACAAGCGTAGCTTGTTCTTTGTTGATAAATCCATTCTGCTCGGCAAAGTCCATACAACCCCCGAGATTATCGGGATTTTCGCAATAGGATCGGCACTCTTGTTCAGATTTACAACCCCCCGGCCCCCCGCCTTTATTAACTTTTTTGGCAATTTCGGCTTGCTTATCGGATATAAATCCTTTTTTTTGCCCAAAATCCACACACTCGTCTACATGAGCTGAATCTTCACAATAGGCGCGGCATTCGTTTGGCCCCTTACATCCGCCTGGGCCAGCTGTTTCTTTAAACTCTTTAAATTTCTTTTTATCAGTATCGCTTACTAAATTGTGTTCTTCACCAAAAGCAAAGCATTCGTCAGCGTGATCAGCGCTCTCACAGTAATTGCGACACTCATTTTCTCCCTTGCATCCTCCTGGACCTGTTTCGGGTAATTTTTCCGCTCTGGCGGCTGTTTTTTCATCAACTAGACCATATTTTTTGGCAAAGGTGGCACACTCGCTTTTGTGCTCGAAATCATCGCAATAGGTTTTACACTCCGCTTTATCGGCACAGTTGCCAAGTTCCGGTATGGGAAATTCTATATCAAAGATTGAGGCGGCTGATACATACCACGCAAAGCCGACTATAAAAATACTGAATATTATTGATAAAAATACACTTTTTTTCATTTTTTTGGGGGTTAATTACTCAAACGGGTTAACCTTTACGTTATCAAAAGGATTGGTCGGAGACTTTTCAAAAGGATTTACTGTGGCCTGCTCAAAAGGATTAACCGCCGTAGCCGCTTCCTGTTCAGCGGTCTTTCTCTTGGCTTCTGCCGCGGCTTTTTCTTTGGCCACTCCTTTTACATTTCCCATCCAATAGCCGCCGCCAAGACCCACCACCAAAGCGACGACAAGCCAAACCCACTTCATGGTATTTTTCATATGTTCTCGTATAAATTAATTAATGGTTATATTTTCCATGTTATATTTTTTTGCGCGTTATATAAAGACTACTTATCCACACCCCGTGCCACAATCACAAAATAAAACAGCCGACTAATAAGCCAGCTGTAATAAAATCTTGATTGCCCTACCTACTAAATACTCATAATCCTTGTCGGGATGCATATTTCTAATTTCCTGGAACTCTTTCAGGGTTTGTCTTACCAGCATTTTGAATTCAGCGGATGTAATAGGCTCATCTTTAGCTCTTTCTCTAAGTTTTTCAAGTGTTTCTTGAGATAATTCGTTCAATTTAACTGCGGAATCTATAAGTTTATCCACCTCCCTGCGGATTTCTACGATATCCCTTTTTATCTGAGTCGCAATCATCTTGTTTCCAGTTCCAAGCAGATCATCTTTTTCCGCCGAATCTCGAAGATTTTCTTCACGATTAGCTTGCCTGGTAAAAAAAATCACAAAACCAATTAAAACCGAGAAAGCAACGCCTACACATAATGACGATAAGGTCTGTGAGTCCATTTACACCTCCTTATTTTCAAGTTGCTATGCTCCCCTATAAAGACAGTATTCGCACTCTTTATGCGACTCCGGTTTCGAACTTGTTATTATTCTATAAGCTTTATCTAATATAGTAAAGCCCCGGCTTGGAGAGACATCCATTCTTATTAAATTTGTTTTGAAGTTGGCCATGCCCAAACTATATGTTTCCGGCCAGAAAAATAATAAATACCCATGGTCTGACACGGGCATCCCGTTTTTTTCAAAAAGCAGGGCATATAAATCAAGTTGGCATCTGTAATGCTCGTGAGTATCCTCTTTGGTCGGATAACCTCTGGTCTTAAAATCAAAAGGTATATATCTGCCGTCTGGCGCTACCAGGAGATCGTCTATAGCTCCGGCCACAACCATATTAAATTCAGGAACGGTAGTTCTTATTCCCCCGCGTCCAAAATCAAAATTACGCCATTGGTTTAATTTTTTTAAATCCGGAAATAGCTTTCCGTCAACTTTTCCTTCTATCTCCGGGGGCAGACCGCCCTGCTCCCTGAATTCATCAAAATATTTTTTAAAAACATTATCCATACCGTCGGGCAAAGACGGAAAAATCCCCCGCGGCCTTTTTATGGCCTCATTATATTGCATCCAAAGACAACGCGGACATTCTAGTAGCGAGCTTATACCCGAAGGGGATATTTTTATTAGTCCTTCAGCCATAAATTAATTTTCGAGCTTCTTTTAAAATATTGGCCGGCACGGGAACCCTTTCCGGACTTTTGCCCGGATAACGCCAAGCTGTGATTATTCTAATGCTGGGTTTTGAAACCAAATACATAGTCCAAATCTCTGAATATTTTTTTCCTTCGGCGGGTTGCATACAAGCTACGGCATTTTCCAAAACACCCTCCTCAATGCGAGTCGGATGTCTGATAATTCTTTTAATTCTAGCATCAGTGAGCCGATAATGCCTCATCTTCTCACGCGCATGGTGAGTCCAAAGATATTTCCCTTCTGTCATTTTAACTTAGTTATATACCTTGATTGATCAGCGACCTGTACAGCATATATTCATACAGTATAAACAAACCAATCAATCCCGCCAGCACCAAAACCACCACCGGCAATTTTTTGCTTTTTGGCTCCGCAATCACTCCGAAATCGCTCTTGGAAACAGTTATAAAATCTCGTACCTCAACTGGCGCTTGGGAAATAACCGAAGGTTGTATTACCTGGCCTGCCTGTCCGGTAGGCAGGCTATTTCCATTATGCGGTTCCTGATGAGGCATAAGCGAATCATTGCTCACCGAAACCGGACTACTTGGTTGAGTTTGGTTTTGCTCCATGAAAATTAATTTATTATTCCTTTATTTTTTAAAAAATTTTCCACTGCTCTGATATCTGTATCCGCTAGTATGTCTCCGCCAACATCTAGAGTCGGTGTTTTATTTTGCCCCGACCTCTGCATCAATTCTTCCATAAACTTAGGATTTTTCAAAACCTCTTTTTCTTCAAATTCAATTTTTTTATCTCTTAAAAACTCCAGCACCTCCGCGCACCACGGACATCCTGTTTTAGTATATACAACTATCATATTACTATATTAACAAATTGGAAAATATACGCCAATAGAAAAAACACCCGTTAGGGTGTTTTTTCTTGGAATTACCAGTTTCCTCCTCGGTCATCTCTCCTGCCTCCGCCAAATCCGCCTCTATCTCCTCCTGCCCCTCCTCTTCGGAAACCTCCAGCGGCACCTCCTGTTCGGGGGGCGCGAGCTTCCATGGGGCGAGCTTCATTGACGGTCAGTTTGCGTCCTTGGAAATCCTGACCATTCCACATTTTGATGGCCGCATCAGCGTCTTCGTCCGAAGCCATTTCCACGAAGCCGAAACCTCGGGAACGACCAGAGAATTTATCAATGACAACCGTAGCTGATTCAACCGCTCCCGCTTGGGAAAAGGCTTCTTTCAGCTGGTCATCAGTAACGCTATAAGGCAGACCACCTATATATAATTTCTTTGCCATTTATAAAAGCATTTGCTTGTTTATAAGTGTAAGGCGACCTCTCTACTGTCTCCCGCCTTACACCAATTGGGCAAGGTTTACCCCGTCAGAACCGCAGGTTCTGTTTGGGGCCCGAGAAAACAAAACGAGAAACTTACAACTATGTCCAGTATAACCGATATTGTAGTTTGTGTCAACTATGCTTAGTTTTTGGCTAGAACTTGGAAATCTTTTTTTAAATCCTCTTTAAGAGACGGGTTATATAAAACTGTGGCCGGATGATACATGGGTATTATTTTTACCTTGCCGTAAGAAATTTCGGCTTCAAATACTCGCCCATGAATCCGGCTGATGGACTGAATTTCATGAGACAATGCGAATTTATCCATTATGTACTTCATGGAAAATCTACCAAGGGTCGCAACAACTACCGGCTGAATTATATCTATCTGCCTGTCCAGATACGGAGCATACGCCGCTATTTCTTCCGGAAAAGGATCGCGGTTTTGCGGCGGACGATCCTTCACTATATTAGTAATATAAACTTCTTTGCGATCCATGCCGATTGATTGTAGAAGTTCGTCCAGTATTCTCCCCGCCGCTCCGCAAAATGGCCTTCCGGTTTGGGCTTCATTTTTCCCCGGAGCTTCTCCAACAAACATTATCTTAGCATTGTGGCTCCCCTCCCCTATTACCGGAAGATTTCTATTTTGCACCCGATCCTTATATAGCGGAGATCCTTTGAAGTTCACCACCTCATCTTTTATCTGCCTCATTTTTTCTTTCCTTTCGTCTTCCATAAAATTTCCTTAAAAAAACCTTATTCACCGAGCTAGTCCGAGGCAGTCTTTGAGAAAACCATTGAGGAGCGGCTGGGCTTGGTGTTTGATTGCTTTATGCAATCAAACCCAGTCGCGACGATATAGAGAAGTCTGCCGCAGGAGCAGACGAACGGGTTTTCGAGAAGACTGCCGAGGAAACTAGCGAAGTGATTTTCTCAATCATTCAATCTCATTATAGTCCCCTTCTCTTTTATTCTCGCAAACATGCGATAGAAAAACCAGCAAGTTAGCACCAGATAAATTGCGTTGGTCAAGAGAGCTAAGCCGAGTTGCGACCAAGGAAAAGCCGAACTGGCTATGACCGCCCTCATGCCTTCAAAAACATAGGTGGAGGGTAAAATATAAGCTATGTATCTTAAACTCTCCGGCAGAGCGCTAACCGGATAAAAGACCGCGCTGAAAGGCTGAATTAAAACCATAAAACCAAAAGCGATTATCTGCGCCGAGGTTCCAAAACGTAAAATAAACCCGATTATGAGAAGCCCCAACGACCAGCCAAAAATCAAAAGATTTAACAAAAAAATTATCAAATAAAATCCAAATTGTCCGATTATATTAAAATGATAAAAAAGCAGACCCAGAGAACCCATGACCAAGCCGACCAAAATCACCCTGAAAAAACCGATTAAAATTGTAGATACCAGAAATTCGCTTATCCGTAGAGGCGCTACAAATAAATTAAGAAGGTTCTTCTCCCATACTTCCTCCAAAAAAGAAACCGCGACCGCCCTTTGCGATTGACTTAGCAAATCCCAAAAAATAATAGCTCCCAGAAGCAAAGTAACCACATTCAGATTGCCCATGTTAAGTTTTTCTAAATAAAAACTCAAAAAACCCCACAACAAAAGATCCAAAACAGGCCAATAAAAAATATCCATCAGCCGCGGCAGACTTCTTTTGTTTAGATACATATATCTAATGAGTAAGGCTTTTATTCTATGCCACTTCATTCGTGTGTTTTTTTATATCCACTACCAGCTCTTTAGCCTCCCCCTCTCTAACGATGGTCAAAAATACGTCGTTCATGTCGCGATGCCCGTATTTCTTAACCAGTTCAGTGGGGGTACCCTCGTCCACTATCCGCCCTTTATTTATAAAAATAATCTGATCACAGATCTCCTCAACTTCTACCATATTGTGAGAAGTATAAAGAATGGTAACCCCCTTGTCCTGCTGGACCTTTTTAAGCATTTTGCGGATACGATCGGCAATATCCGGATCAAGCGATGCTGTCGGTTCGTCCAGCAGAAGCAGTTCCGGATCATTTAGAAAAGCTTTGGCTAGATTAAGGCGGGTTAGCTGACCAGTGGAGAGAAGAGAGGTCATCTTTTGCATAAAATCTTCTATGCCGAAAAGGTCGCTCAACTCGGCAATCTTTGCTTTTATATTTTTTACCCCATAAAGATTGGCAAAAACATTAAGATTTTCCCAAACCTTGAGGTTGGAGGGCAAAGACACATAGGGAGAAGAAAAATTAACCTTATTTAATATTTCTTCTCTGTGAGAATGTAGCTCTTTGCCAAAAATTCTGATGGAACCGGAGGTGGGAGTTATCAAATCGAGCAACATTTGAATAGTGGTTGTTTTGCCCGCGCCGTTTGGACCCAAAAGGCCAATTATTTTTCCTTGAGGCAAACCAAAAGAAATGCCGTCTACAGCCGTGACGGATCTAAATTTCTTTGTTAAGTTTTTTACTTCAACTATGTACACCAACTACAGTTTACACCAAAGACTTAAAATAATCTATGGTTTTTAAGAGTCCTTCGTCCAATGATATTTTAGGCCGCCACTTCAAAGTTTTTTTAGCCAAAGCTATGTCCGGCCTGCGGCGGTGCGGATCGTCCGCCGGTAAAGGTAAAAACTTAATAATTGAATTTGATTTACTAAATTGGATAATTTTTTGAGCAAGCTTTTTTATGATTATTTCGGACGGGTTCCCCAAATTCACCGGCCCTATAGTTTTTTTATTATCCATTAGTTTTATAAGCCCTTCTACCAAATCACTCACATAACAAAAACTGCGGGTCTGTAAGCCTTTGCCGTAAATAGTGAGTGGCTTTCCATGAAGCGCTTGGATGATGAAATTAGAAACGACCCGGCCGTCGTCAGGATGCATGCGCGGACCGTAAGTATTAAAAATTCTCGCCACCCGGATATCCACGCGGTGCTCTCGGTGATAATCAAAACAGAGGGTTTCAGCAACTCGCTTACCCTCATCGTAACAGGCCCTTATCCCCGTGGAATTAACATTGCCCAGGTAAGTTTCTTTTTGGGGATGTTCTTTGGGATCTCCATAAACTTCGGAGGTGGAAGCCTGCAGAATTCTAGCCCCTGTTCTCTTGGCCATCCCCAGCATATTTATCATGCCGATAGTTGAGGCTTTAACTGTTCTGATGGGATTTTCCTGATAATGAATAGGGCTTGCGGGACAAGCGAGATTATATATCTGGTCTACCTTCTCAACAAAAAGCGGCTCTATGATGTCGTGCTTGATAAACTTAAACCTCTTGTTTTTGATAAGAGGTTTAATGTTTTCTTCGGTTCCAGTAAAAAAATTATCAACGCAGATTACTGTGTGGCCGTCACTTAACAGCCGCTCGCAAAGATGACTGCCTACAAAACCCGCACCGCCCGTAACTAATATTGTGGATCTTTTCATTTATGTTTCTCAAGAAATCTATCAAGCAACCAAGAGCTGGATTGCACTTTACCGCCGCGCCCCAAGCCGAAAACCATTTTACAGCCGATTTGTTTGCAAATAGTCACTTCCGGTATATTATCCAATTTACGATCTCCCCCGTTGGCAAAAACATCTGGCTTTATTTTTTTAAGCTCGCGGCACACGCTCATATCCGAGGAGTTTGGGTCATGCGAAGTTAAAATAACTTCATCCACTACGGAAAGTGCTTTTAGCAATTCTTTTCGCTCTTCTTGGGACATAAAAACATAACCTTTTTTTTTGATAAGCCAGTTGTCGTTATTCAAAATAACAATAAGTTTATCACCCAGTTTTTTTGCTTCGCGAAAAAGCCGCACATGTCCAATGTGAATTGGGTCAAAACCTCCGCTGACCGCCACCACTATTTTTTTATTATTTTGGATAACCAATTTTTTCCGTCGGTAGGTTTTAAAAATATTATCAGACCGGTTAAGGTAAGCACGCCCGGAATGAATAGATAAATACTATAACTAGCCGCTACCCCTCCCAGGTAATAGAGGGCAAAACTCCAAGGAACCTCTGCCACCAAAGAAGTGGACAAAAACATTTTAAAAGACATGCGAGTAAGTCCCAGCGCATAGCTTACAAAATCAAAAGCGGCGATAGAAGTAAGCCTGAAAAAAACTATAGTCCAGAACTGTCTGTGTTTAGGGATTTTATCTTGCCAGCCATGGATATCACGCAAAGAGGCAAATCTTGCCACAGCGCGTTCTCTAAACTTGCGGGCGATTAAAAAAGCGGCAACAACCCCCGTCATAACACCGACTAAATTATAAATCCAGGCCTGCCACCAAGGCAGGACCGCGATGCTGGCGAGCCCCACTGGCGAGCCGGGCAGAGGGGCCAATACCACCCCGATAAATCTAAAGAAAATTACCACTACTGGCGCACTGACCGGATGGAGGGAAATAAAATCTTTTATCAGCTCAAAATAACGAGTAGAAAAAAGCGGCAACAAAAAAACAGCCGTGATGATCACGCTACCCAAAACCCACAATAAATTTTTTGTTCGTTTTGACACTATATTTTACCTATCGCATTTTAACAAAAATCCCGCAGATAATCTACGGGATCATTTTTATATTTCCTAGCGAGGCCACACGAAAACTTGTTTTCGTGATAGCCGAGCGACGGAAATTCAAGAAACGCCGTGGCGTTTCTTATATTATACTATCGAGTCACTGGCACACGGTCAGCGCTTCTTGTTCTGCCATCCGATTCTCCTAGCCCGCCCAGAACCTTCTGCAAAGGAGTTCCATCAATGAGCTGTTTCAGCACATCTACAACGCTTCCCCCACCAAGTATAGCCAATGGCGCCATGGCTTGAGATATTTTCTCAATAAGATGCTTGTCGCCAAAGGCCTGCATAGCCGCAATCATATCTTGAGAAACGGCTTCGGTCCTCTTAACAAACTCTTGTGTCTCAACGCTTAACCTATGCAACTCCTGTTCAATCTCAATCTTAGCCAGGGCGAGTTTTTGATCTTCTTGAGCCTTTTCTATTGCAAGTTCGGCCGTGCTTATCTCTTTCAGTACTGTCCGCTCTGCGAGTTTCAACTTGTTACGCCGCAAAACTTCCTGTCCTTGAGCCTGAATTTTGGCCAGATTAACATCAAGAGCTTGCCTCACGGCTTGAGTTTCAAGATGTCTTTCTAGCTTAGTTGTCCCAGCACATTCTTCCAAGGATCCTTGCTTGGCTTTTTCTATACGCTTCGTGTTTTCCAGATTTCTCTCGGCTTCAACAACTTTGAGGGTTGCCTCCACAGTTTTATGTTGAGTCTGAGTAAGAAGTTTGGCTATTTCGGCATTATCAATCTTTACGTCAAGAACTTCCACATCATAGACCCTCATCCCATTCTCGCTAAATAACCTGCCTGTGCGACCGCCGCTCTGCTGGACACCAAGAACCGCGTCCCGCACTATATTAATGGCGTCTTTATAAAAATTTTCTACTCCGTGCTGACGCGCTGTGTTGCGAATGAGCGATCGGAGATGGTCGGTCAAGAACTTAACATAATTCTCAACCTCAAACCACCGTTCAGGTTCGTTGCCTTCAAAATTTACCCGATAAGAAAGGGTAAGAGAGACCTGGCAAAGATCACTTGTCTCGGCCGTCACTTTGTCAGAGACTCTGTTGTTATGCACACGCAGATACGCCGTCTGAACAGTTTTATCGTCAGACTTTGGCGTTCCAGTAGACAACTCCATGGACATCAGTGATTCATTGTACTCCAGCAGAATCGTCTCGGGGCCTATTACCACCCGACGCTGCCCAACGCTATCGGTAACCAGAACTGCGTAACCGGCCCAGACATTTACCATGACCGCGCCGTCATACTTTGTATCCAGAGTAATGGTGCGCGGAGGAGTAAATTTGGCTTTTCTTTGGAAGCTTTCGGAGGCAATATTTTCCGAAGTCGCGGTCAGACTACGCACAGCGTACTGTTCCACAGCTCTCTGGGTAAAATGCTCACCCACCGGCAATTGCTGGCTGATTTCTTGCAACTGTTTATTTACTTCAAGCGCTCTTTGGTTACCAGGGTAAAGGAGACCAACTATTCGCTGATCAAGAACTCTGCGGACAATTACCTCGCGTCGCGGGTCAGGAAGCAACATCATAGGACCCTTGACCAGTTTTATGTTGCCCGTCAGACGATCAAGGACATATCTTCCTTCCCCAGCAGGCACAGCTACAGCAAAGTAAATTTGTTGGTCTCCGTAAGATACAATTGAATGCTCCGGCCGAGGAAAATAAATCGCCTGATCGCGACCTGTTATGAAGAGTTCCTCTCCAGTGTTATGAACAGAGCCATCTTTGTTGTCCACATAGTCTGCTATGACTTTTACATGGATACCAGAAATTTCATTTAGTTCTATCGCTCTGAATTTTACTTTGCCACCCATTTCCACAAAAGTTTCCGTTGGTTTCGGAAAAACCACATCAGGACCAGGCACAAAACGCTTGTTTCCACTTTCATCAAGCAAAATACAATACTCAAGCCGTTCCAGCGTAACCGCATCCCTTACGTAGGAGCCCGCTCCTTCTTCTTGCGACAGCACTTCCACACCCGTTGGTGGAATATAAAAAGAAACGTCGGTGCCTTTTATGATTAGAAGCTGGCCCATTGTAAGATGGTCTGGTTTTGGTATGGCCGCTCTGTTTTTTTGGCCATCGCCTTCGCCTAACGCCTGCGGACGCACCACAGCCGCGTCCCAATTGGCAGCTGCTTGTTCATCGTTGTAAACACGAGCGGTCAAAAATTGGTTTGATCGCAATTGGTGTCCTTGAACCACTCTTGCCGTTTGACGCGGCCAAAGAGAAAAGTGAGCGGGACCGGGAATATTGACTCTTCTTCCGAATTGCAAATCCGGAGTGGTCGTGTTGTTTGCTCCCTCTTGCGGATGAGAGCTTCTTGAATCTGCTGGGGATTCTAAAACTACGTAACTTCCTTCTGGGACATTTACAAATGACTGACGAGCCCTGTTTAATTCGTCACACCTTACAAACTGCCTTTTATCAGAATCCCAAAGCACGGGATACTGATTGGCAGACAAACTGGTATTGTTTGATCCTACAATGGTGCTAACCACGCCCTTGGTTGTATCAAGGACATACGCAAACTCACCCGGAGCAAGAACTAGGTCTTTGTTTTGGCCGTCGGCCATAGAAAAACCTTCCTTTCTGGCGCGATCGCGCCAAAAACTAAGAGTTAAAGAACCTAGCCGTCTTTATGTACAGACGGCTTACAGCATCAATTACTGTAACAACAAAGCTACAACCAAGGTTGCTAATTGTCAATGATTTACAATATATGAGATATGTGCTATTTCTTAGGGAAAGTTCGTTTATAATTTAAGAGATAAAACAAAGGAGGATCACAAATGAAAGCAATGAAAGTTGTAGGTATCATAGGTCCGTATATTAGCGGCAAGAACAGAAGGCTCATTGACCACAATATCGCCAACGCGGTGTATGTAACGATTGCCATAGCTAACAGATTTGCCCTAAGCAGACTGGTCGGGTTTTTCGCGCCCCACAGCCATACGGCCAGATTTGAAAAATTGGCTCAAGCGCCGGAATCTTACTATCATGCCTTGGATGATGCCATTTATGATTCAGTATGCAAAGGATTTATTCTGCTCCCCGATTGGGTAGGTTCAGAAGGCGCCAGACGAGATTACAAACGAGCAGTTGATCAAGGAAAATCAGTGTTTCCGCTCGGAAGCTATCGTGATGAAGACATAAACAAGCTTCTTGATTTGCTGGAACTATGGACCTTATCATCTGAAGCAGATTGTTAGATGAAAGGAGAAACGACATGAACAAATTAGTTCTTTGCCCATCCTGCAAAGGAAAGGGTCATGTGTACGAAGCAATGACTTTGCTGATACCTTTCTGGGGTTGGATACTTGCCCCTTTTGAAAGAAATAATCCTAATGGGGTTACCCGAATGAGATGCGAGCAGTGTGGGGGTACTGGATACATAAAACCATCAAGCCGCTAGATTCGTCTAGCGGCTTTTTATTTTTTGCTCTAAATTTTCCATATTATTTTTTAATACGGGCCAGCAGAGCGAACGAAAAGAAATATTTGTTGATATCTTTAAGGGAACTCTGATAATTTTTTCCGCCGGTAAGAGCATCGCACAGCACTTCTCTGGCCCGTGCAATTTCTCGCAGACGGTTCACCCAACGACTGTCTTGAATTGTAAGGTCAAGCAGTTCCAGCGCCCGCTCAAAAGCTTTTTGAAATTTTACCTGATCTTTGTCTTGCCACTTCAGCACGCGGTCTACTTCGCTTCCGATATTTCCCAACTGCTGGGCCAAAGAAAGTTCAAACCACCTCCCTTGCGATAGTTCTTGGTGTTGGGTTTTCATTTTAATTTGGAATAAGTTTGGCAACAATTTCTCTGATCTTGTGCTGAATTTTTTGGTCTTCTATACCACGGGTTTTGTTACCCTGAGATGGTCGTATGTTGATCATAGAATTAAACTCAATCCAGTCCTCTCCCAATATATCGGGGTAAAGATTGATTCCCCACAAATTATGCTGTCTTGATCCGTTCTCTATCATGACCGCCTCCTCATCAGCGTGCAGTTCTCCGCCAATAGCCATGATTCCTTGCTTAATATCCACCACCGCTTTTACCATATCTCCAAACTGATCCTTGGCAATTTCCCGGAGATCATTTTTGGAAATTAGCTCTTTAATAATCTTTATGGACATACGATAAATTTAACACATCTTTAAGCTCCGTGACATCTTTTGAATTTTTTGCCTGAACCGCAGTGGCAGGGATCATTTCTGTGCGGTTCTTTTTTGCCTGAAGCAACCGCATTTGGACTTTGGAAATTTTCAACTTTTTGAGGCATTAAAGAAGCGACTTCAGGACGAACTTCTCGCGCGTGGGAAAAATTTTCCTGCCTCGGCGCGCCACCAACTTTAAATATATTATTCACCACCTGCGCGCGGATGGCTCCCTGCAATTCGCGGAAAAGTTTTATACCCTCATTTTTATATTCCACCAAAGGATCTCTTTGGCCGTAAGCGCGAAGCCGAACCGAATCGCGCAGGTGTTCCATTTGGTCCAGATGATCCATCCAAAGAGTATCTATGGAATTTAATAAAACTACTTTTTCAATATTTCTAATCCCTTCGTTGCCGGTTGTCTTTTCTTTGGTGTCATAAAGTTTAATTATTAAACCGAATAAATATTCAGCCAAGGCAGTTCTTATATATTCAGTGGTGGATTTCTCTCCGGTAATTTCTCTAAGTTTGGCGTGAATTTCTTCCTCCGTACCAGAAACTGCTTTTATATTTTCGGATATTTCTTCCAAATTCCATTCTTCGGTTCTGGCGTCTGAAGTATGAAAATTTACTAAGTTTTCTATAAATTCTTTAAGCATTTCCAGAATTCTATCCTTATTGGAAATGACGGATTCTTTGTTGATTGTCTGATTTGCAAAGAGTATCTCCCTTCGCATATGGTAAATCGTTTCCCTTTGTTTGCTCAATACATCGTCATATTCCAAAACATGTTTTCGCGAATCAAAATGAAAGCCTTCAATTTTGGACTGGGCTGATTCAATGGCGCGGGATACAATTCTGTTTTCAATGGATTGATCCTCCGGTATACCAAAAGATTCCATCATCCTTTTTATTCGGTCCGATCCGAAAACTCGCATAAGATCGTCTTCCAAAGATACGAAAAACTGGGAAGCGCCCGGGTCGCCCTGCCGACCGGCGCGGCCGCGAAGCTGGTTGTCAATCCGGCGAGCTTCATGTCTTCCTGTGCCCAAAACACGTAAGCCACCCAGTTTCTTAACTTCTGCGGCCTCAATCGGATCGGGCGGACTGCCACCCAAAATTATATCCACTCCGCGCCCTGCCATGTTGGTCGCAATAGTCACCGCCCCCTTGCGTCCAGCTTGCGCAATAATCATGGCTTCCTGCTCATGATTTTTGGCGTTTAAAATTTGGTGCGGCACGCCTTCAACCTTAAGCAGTTGTGAGAGGTGTTCATTTTTTTCAATAGAAACAGTTCCCACCAAAACGGGTTGTCCTTTTTCATTCCTTTCTTTTATTTCTCGCGCCACGGCCTGAATTTTCCCTTTCTCCGTGCGGAAAATTAAATCCGCTTGGTCATCCCGCACCATAGGCCGATGGGTTGGAATAGTTACAACTTCCAATCCGTAAACTTTATGAAATTCCTCCGCTGAAGTTTGAGCGGTTCCCGTCATGCCGGAAAGTTTTTTATACATCCGGAAATAATTTTGAAAAGTGATGGTGGCAAGCGTTCTGGATTCTTTTTGCACTTCCACTCCTTCTTTGGCCTCCACTGCCTGATGAAGTCCTTCGGACCAACGCCGACCGGGCATAAGCCGCCCCGTGAATTCATCCACAATAATCACCTCGCCATTTTTCACCACATAATCTTTGTCTCGCCGGAAAAGAGCCTGCGCGCGAAGAGCCTGTTCCAAGTGCCGCACGAATCTCATTCCTTTTTCTTCATATATATTTCCTACCCCCAAAATCTTTTCCACTTTATCAATACCCGCTTCCGTAATACTAACGGACTTAAATTTTTCATCCACATTGTAGTCCGCATTTTCTTTAAGCTGCGGAGTAATTTGGGCAAAGGTTTTATAAAGATCGGCCGATTCCGCGTCGGGTGCTGAAATTATCAACGGGGTTCGCGCTTCATCAATTAAGATAGAGTCTATTTCATCTACAATCGCATAATTAAAATCTCGCTGTCGCAAACTGTCCGGCAAATATTCCAGATTGTCGCGCAAATAATCAAAACCAAATTCGTTATTGGTGCCGTAAGTTATGTCGGCTAGATATGCTTCTTTACGACCACAGGGTCTGAAGTGGTTAAGCCTGTCGTCTCCATGAGATTTGGGATCTTCATAAGCCGGATCAAAAATACCTGAAAAGTCATGAGTGATTACCGCCACGTACTCACCCAGAGCATGATAAACCGGTCCCATCCAACCCGCGCCTACGCGAGATAAATAATCGTTGGGAGTAACCAAATGCACCCCGCGGCCGGAAAGCGAGTTTAAATATAAAGGAAGAGTAGCCACCAAAGTTTTTCCCTCCCCTGTTTTCATCTCGGCAATTTTGCCTTGATGTAAAACCATGCCACCAATCAACTGCACATCAAAATGCCTTTGCCCCAGCTTGCGTCTGGCGGCTTCGCGCACGACAGCATATGCCTCCGGCAACAAATCATCCAGAGTTTCTCCTTTGAGTATCCTTTCTTTAAATTCGCTTGTTTTGGATTTTAATTCTTCATCTGATAGTTTTTGGAAATCCGGCTCAAGCAAATTTATCCGATCCACAATCGGCTTCACAGACTTCGCGTATTTCTCATTCGCATCCCCAAAAATTTTGGACAGAATTGACATATTGGTGTCTGGACATGATAGCAGAAATAGCGCTTTTTTCCAAATACAAAAGGACGTGGTTCACACGTCCTTTTGTAATTATATAAAAATCTGTCTGGTACAAAAGTAGAACTGCAGAAGATGTTGCTTCCAACTACTAATCTTCAGGGCTTACAATTGAAAGCAGTGGGTTCAAATGATCAAACGAAAGATGACTGACTTTTACGCCGTCGGCCACAAGAAATTCTGTGATTAACGCGGTACCCATTGCCGCCATTTGGCGTATTGACTTGTAACGAGGCGTAGCCAAGAAATTTTTATTTTTAGGATTTTTTTTGCCTTCGGGGCTACTCCCCAATCGGAGTTTAAGACCACCAAGAGGAATATTCATCATTCCATTATTATCTGCAAAGGTTTGTAGACGCGCCTCTGCTTCTGTAGCTCCTGATTCACTAAAAGTAATTAAACTCCCAAAGGCTTTGCCTGCAAGCAAAAAACCGGAGACCTCAAGTGGTGTTGTACGCTCAATGAATTTCTGAAGCCGTGCAGATACTCCAAACCATCGAACGGGAGTGGTAAAAATTACTACATCTGCACCCAACAATTTTATATATGCATCCTGCATTGCTACATCCTCTGCTGTCTCTTGCTCGCCGCGTAATTGCGGCATTGCTTCCTCTAGAGTCACTTCCGGATTGCCAGATGTGAATTTGATTTTTTCATCTTCTTCAGCAAGATTAATAGTATCCGTCTCGAGCCCAAGGAATTGAAAATTTTTTTCAAGTACGCGGGTTGCACGTGCAGAATATCCCTTGGGGTTCTCTCCCCCAAGCACAAAAAGCACATTAAGCGGTCGTTCGTTTCGTTCTGCACGTTCTTTATTTATAAACTTTACCCTCCCCTGTAAATTTTCCCACGCAGGTTCTGTCTCACCCTCCCTCTTTCGTACCTGCAATTGCGCAGGATCAGTAAGTAAATCTGGTAACTGCGATCTCCCAAGCCGATCAATTGCCTGAATAAAATTTACTCCATTGCGTTCAATGTCTCGCACAAGCCATGGTTCATTTGCCTCTCCTTCGTGTGCATACATTGAAGAATACGGCAAGATGATACATCCTTTTTCTTCAAAGAAACGCCGCAAAAGCTGAAGCGGAACAATCTGGCTATCTTTCTCTGGTTTTGAAAAAGTATGGGAAAAAGAAACAACCTTTCCCGCAAGATTCTCATTTTCCAGTGCCTCAAGTAATGCTGTAATATAAGAATTAAGAATACCTCGCCGCGTATGCGTCGTAATCATAAAGCCATCAGCCCTCCGTATAGCCTCTACTGTCTCTTGAATATTTTCTGGGCGAAAGACACCTTCTTCATCATAAAAAGTAAGAAGTTTCTTCTTCACACCTAGGCGTTCCGGTGTATCAAGAACTTTATCCAATAATTGATATGATCCCTCATCCCTACGGGGAGAGGCATGAATGCCAACAAAAGAAATCGGATGCTCTTGTCGTTTGTGCCGACGTTCATTTTCTTCCGCGATCCTTTTTTTTAGTAAGTGCAACTGCTCAAAGTCGGGGTGAATGGTACCCTCAGCAATAAATCCTGATTCAACCAGAGGCAAATTCGCTGATTCTGGATGCTCCCGGACCCATTTAAGAAAAGGTTTAAGATATTCGGGAACGAGCTCCTGTTTTTGCTGGTCACTTAAATATGGTCCTTCAATTTCTTTTTTGGGGGAAAAATTTTCTTGAAACGGCATAGATAAATATTATATCCCAATCCTACCTCCTAAAAATAGGTATAAATAAAGCATTAGAATATCATATTAATTTATCTTCTCCCCATCCTTATACACCGAAAGTTTTCTTTTGGCGAGTTCTTGAAAAAACGGTTCTGGTGGAACAATGTCTTCCGGAGAAAACATGCCCCGCTCGGGGATGCGGCCATCCATAATCATTTCCGCCAAAATCACTGCTGGAAAACCGGTGTCCACATTGCAGGTGTGTTCTTCCCAACCCTCTTGGGTGTGGGCCACACAATCCATTTCTATGGTTTTATTTTTCCCATTTTTGGTGCCAATTACTTTCAAAAACAAGTTTTCTTTTTCGGTGTATCCTTCCGGCACTGGTATTTTTCTCATGGCCTCAATAGTAAAATCAAGCGGCTTGATAGACGCGCTGTCCACCTGCACCGGCTCTTTGGTGGTAAAACCCAAATCTACTAAACTTTTTAAAGCGACATAGGAATGCGGAGGAAAGCTGGAAAAAACAGCAATATTTTTTATGCCCACGTCTTTTAGATATTCGTAATAGGAGTGATGCTCAATGTGTTTAGTGTATCTGGTCTTCTGTTTGCCAATGGATTTGTAATAATAGTCCACATTAGCCTCATCCGGATAACGCAAGACATATTCGCCGTTTTCCAGAAGCTTGGCCGGTTCAGAAAATTCATAGGCAATAGCGTCAATAGAAAATGGCGTGACAAAAACTTGCATATTGGAATCCCACGCAAACCCGACATGAACCGTATGAATAGTATCAAACTCCGGTTTTATATGACGAAGCATCACGTTGGTAATACCCGGGGTAGAACCTATGCCCGTCACGCCAGTCAATCCTTTTTCTTTAAATTCCTTATCCAAACTTAATTGCTCATAAAACATCTGCTCTTCGGAACCCAAATCTATATAATGCATGCCAAGCTCCAAAGCCATCTTAGTAACATTTAAATTATAATCATCCACCGCGCAGTTCACTACAATGGGAGCCGCGGCCTTTTTTACCACCCTCTTCACTCTCTCCATTTTACGCAGGTCTATCAGAGCAAAATCCGCTTTGGGATGATCAATTATTTTTTCCATTTTGTAATCATCTATCGCGCAGAGTAGTACCGAATGCCCGTCCTCAAGCAAACCCCGCGATACTATGCGTCCCTGTATGCCGTTGGCGCCAATTACCACAAAATCGTACTTCATATTTTTTTAAAATTATTATTATTTAAGGCACAAATACCGCCGCGGCCAAAACAGTCATCCAAAGACCGTCTTTGTGGCCAATAGATGATTGGGTAACATTGGTCGTGCGGATTATTTTACCGCTGGCTTTATAAATATGCTTTCTTTCGTCCCAAGCTATAGCCGGGTCAAATTCTATGCCCAGCGTTGTAGCGAGCATCGTGGCCGCTAAATCTTCGGCATACTCGCCCGCCTTCTCTTCTGTCTCCCCAAAAGATTTGTGTTCAGACAAATATCCGTATTGATTTTTGTCGCTAGGCAGAGCAAGTCCTACTGAAGCTGCCATCAGACGATTGGGTTCGTTACACCTATTTTGATACATGACACAAAAGACAATCTGGCCAGGTTTTAATTCTTTCATTCCCTGCGTTTTAGTAATTATTTTACACCCCGGCGGAAATATGGAAGACACAGACACCAGATTTAATTTTTCAATTCCAGCATCTCGAAGAGCCAACTCAAAAGACGCCAATTCATCTTTGTGTCGTCCAGCTCCTTTGGTAAAAAATATTTTTCTTGGGACCATGATGTTGGTTTTAAGGTTTATTGGGATTCCAGTTTCTGCTGTACCGATTTAAGATAGATACAAATTTTCTTTGGCCTTTCGGGCCTCTTTTTTGTAGACATCCAGTCTTTTGCTTTTAAATTTTACTATTTCCCTAAGCAGTTCATCTTTCAGCATATCGCAAGCCTTGTGAGCATCATCTTCGTCTATTTCTGCGCGCAGAAAAATTCCTCCTATGCTTAAATTGGCTTCCACATGATAAACCTTACCTTTCAAGTGATGCTTGGTGTTGCGGCCGATTTCAATTTCCAAGAGAGGTAATTCTTTACCCGAAATATTTTTTAAAACTTTTTCAACTGGTTTAATTAGTTTGGTTTCAATAAAATCCTGCAAAGACGGAGTAATTTCTAAATTTTTTTTATGAATCACCACGCGCATGAATAAATATTAACAAAACTTTTAACGTATTACAAATCTAAAAACCTAGGAGACCATGATCCGCACTAGTATCAATTTAGCGGAGACAATTTTGACTATATTCAAGGCTCGAGGAGCGAAGTGTATCTTTAGATACACAAGCGACAAGAAACGCCGAAGATAGTCAAAATTGTCCCGCACTCTGGGGAAGCTAAAAAATGGTTGATTTCTTTGTTACTCCTCCTCGGTGTGTGTAAACACACACCTTCGTCGTCGTGCCGCGAAATCATCTCATTTTTTAGCTTCTAAAGCTGATACTAGTGCGGATCATGGTCTCCGAGATACTGAATTTCTTCTTCAAGTGTCAGCCCAAAATGATTTTTTATTTTTTCTTTTACTGTCTCTATTAGAATTTTTACTTCTGCAGCCGTTCCTCCTCCTTCATTCACAAAAAAATTGGCATGTTTGGGCGAGATAAATATCTTGCCTTTTCTCAAGTTTTTTAATCCGATTTGATCAATCAGAAAAGAAGCCGGGATTGTCGGCCTATCTTTGAATTGTTCCAAAAAGGAGAACTTTTCCAGTATCTCGGCTTTGTTCGTGTCGCTCCACTTTATATTTTTAAAAATACACCCGCAAGATTTTGTTCCGATGTCCTGTTTCTCACTTCTATCGGCTGTGAACTTTTTAATTTTTTCTTGGATTTCTTTGGGATCGCCTTTTTGTAATTTTAACGTGGCTGAGAGTATAACCCATTCAGGGTGTTTCTTGAAAACGGAATCCCTGTAATTAAATTTACACTCTTTATTACTTAATCCAAAAATTCTGCCAGCAGAATTTTTACCTAAATTTTTCACTTTTAACTTTTCACTTTTAACTTCAAATACTTGAGTGTGCTCAAGTATTTGACTCATCTCGTTACCAAAACACCCCGCATTCCCCCGCACCGACCCCCCGACTGTGCCCGGCACCCCTATCCCCCACTCAAATCCAGTAAGCCCCGCTTTGGCCGATTCTGCCACGGCCCTTGCCATCATAACTCCGGAATCGATCATGAGACTTTCTCCATCAACTTTAATATTTCCACCCGATATTTTTATAACCAACCCATTAAAGCCTTGGTCAGAAATTAGGACATTTGATCCCGCGCCCAAAATAAAAAACGGCAGATTCTTATCTACCGCAAAATTTAATGCTTCTTTAAGTTCTTCCGAATTTTTTATCTCAACAAAAAAAATGGCTGGTCCGCCTATTTTATACACCGTGTATGGGGCAATCGGTATATTTTCTTTTATCTCAACTAGCATATAATTACTATTGCATAATTGTAGTGATTTGCAATAATCTATATATAGAGCCTCTTGGGGATCACGGGCAGGCACTCACTTAAGGACAAATAAAGGAGTATAACCCCCGTGGTCCCCCGGGGGCTTTTTTATTTAAAAAATCATAAAAAGCGGGTATGCCCGAGAAAACCGCACCCAAAACAAAAAAGCACAAAACCCTCGAAAGAGGGCTTTGCACCGGACAAATCAGAGGTTCGGGAATAATCCCGAAAACACTCACTAAAATCAGTATATCAGATATAGACTCAAAAGTCAAAGACAAACTTATACACAAGGCTACTTTATGGCTTTGTTTATGGTTATATTAGGAATATGACTATTATGAAGACTAAGAAAATATTGATTGTTATCACCAAATCCGGTTGGGGTGGCGCACAGAAATATGTTTATGATTTGGTGACCAATTTGCCGCAAGACCAATTTGAGGTAACCGTAGCCCTTGGAGGAAATGGACTTTTAGCCGAGAGGTTGCGCGAGAAAAATATAAGAGTTTTAAACATTCCGGCTTTCCAGCGGGATATAAATTTTTTTAAAGAGATTTCTGCTTTCTTCCAGTTACTGAAAATTTTCCGGCAAGAGAGGCCTGACATTATACACCTCAACAGTTCCAAGGCTGGCGTCCTGGGTTCTTTGGCAGCTTTTTTATACAAACTTGTAACCCCAGTACTAGAAACCTTCGGTTTCAGTACGGGGCAGGCTTTTAACTTTAAACTTTTAACTGTTTATACCGTCCACGGCTGGGCCTTCAAAGAAGATAGAAATTTCTTAAGCATATTTTATTTGTGGCTGGTAAGTTGGTTTTCTTCCCTATTTCAAAGTAAGATAATTGTCATAAACAAAGCTGACTTAGCTTCGGCTAAGAAATTTATACCCTCTGGAAAATTATCTCTGATTTATAACGGCATAGATATTATTAATTTCATACCCAGAGAGAAGGCCCGCGCTTTTCTAACCGAAAAAACTGGAGCCAAGATCAGCAAAGATACTCTGCTGGTGGGAGTAATTGCGGAACTAAATAAAAATAAAGGACTGGCATATTTAATTGATGCTTTTCAATATTTAAACTTGAAACTTATTATTATTGGCGAGGGGGAAGACCTTAACAAACTGCAAGACCAAATAAAAAACCTCGGCCTGCAAAAAGACGTTTTTCTGACCGGCTTCATGCGAGATGCCAACCAATATCTAAAAGCCTTTGATATTTTCGCCCTGCCTTCCCTAAAGGAGGGGCTACCATATACTATAATAGATGCCATGGCCGCCGAGCTTCCGGTTGTGGCCAGCCGGGTCGGAGGGATACCCGACCTCATAACCCACAATGAAAACGGCCTGCTGGTATCCACTAAAAATTCTAGGGAACTGGCAAAAAGTATAGACGAACTTGCCGCCAGTCCCATTTTGCGAAAGGAACTGGGTTCCAAAGCAAAATTAAAAATAGAAAGGGGGTTTAATCTTCGGAACATGCTTACTGCAACAATTTCTTTATACAAAAATGTTTAAAAGAAAAAATTTTTTTAAAGCTCTTTTGCTGGCCATAGGTGATTGGCTTCTTTTATATACTTCTCTGCGACTAGTGCTCTTTCTAAGATACTCCGAGACACAGAACTATAATCTGTTGATTGAAAGACATTTTATTCCTTTTGCTTTGATTTTCGCCTTTTGGATAATTATATTTTATTCCTTTGGCCTGTATGAGCCGAGGCTTTTAAAAAATAGTCGTATTTTTATCTATCGACTTCTTAAGGCTGTTGCCGTGGGCGTGGTATTGGCCATTCTGGTTTTCTACCTTCTTCCGCCTTTGAAAATTGAGCCGAGAAGAAACCTTCTGAACATTGCAGTCTTTTCCACTGTCCTTATATTTCTCTGGAGGTATATTTTCAATACTCTAATAATTCGTACATCGCCAAGCCGGATAATATTTTTGGGAACAAACAAAGAAGCTGAAGAGCTGGCCGAATATCTTCTGAAAAACCCCCAACTGGGACAACGGCCGGTAGCTTTTATAGATAATAAGGAGGACGACTTGAACATATCCGGAATTTCTAGATATAAATTGACGGATGATTTTCGGTTAGCCGTAGAAAAAACCCAAGCCGAAGTAATTGTTATCTCCCCAGATATTCAAGAAAACAAAGAGACTATAAAAATCCTCTTCCAGATGCTGCCTTTGGGATTGAAGATGGTTGAATTTGGTTCTTTCTATGAGGCCTTGGTCGGAAAAGTGCCCGTATCAGTAATTGGAGAGTTCTGGTTCCTAGAAAATCTGGTTGGGGTTAAGAAGCCTTTCTGGGAAATATCCAAGAGACTAGCCGATTTGATTATAGCTTTCATTGCTTCCATACCAGCTCTTCTTTTATTTCCTTTCATAGCCATGGCCATAAAAACATGTTATGGAGGACCTATATTTTTCCGTCAGAAAAGAGTCGGCAAAAACGGAAAAGTTTTTGAAATCTTGAAGTATCGTTCGACCTTCCGAACCGAAGTAGGCAAACAAGATGGCTGGGAAAAAGAAGGTGATCATATATACACTAAAATTGGTCTCTTTTTGCGAAGAAGTTATCTGGACGAATTGCCCCAGATAATAAACATATTTAAAGGAGAGATGTCTTTTGTCGGACCACGACCGGAGAGACCGGAATTTGTGGAGGAGCTGAAAAAAGAAATTCCATTTTATGAAATGAGGCTTTTAATGAAACCGGGGCTTACTGGCTGGGCGCAAATACACATGGAAGATGATGCCGCCGCCAAAGATGCGCCAGAAAAAATGCAGTATGATCTTTATTATGTAAAAAACAGATCATTCATACTTGATCTGCTTATAATCCTGCGAACTTTTTTCTCTATCATTCAAAGAGGAGGAAGATAAAAAATATTGAAAAAACATTTAAGATATGCCGTGCAGTTTTCTTAACTCGGCAATCCCCTCTTCCAAACTTATTTTAGGCTCCCATCCAAGGAGCTTTTTTGCTTTGGATAAATCAGCTAGAGAATGCTTTGGTTCAAGTCGCGGTTCTATAAAAACTTTAGGGCCGCCAATCATGTCAGCTATTTCAAGTACTGTGTGATTCTTTTTTCCGGCAATATTTATGACTTCTCCACTACCCACTTTTGCAGATTTGGCAGCCAAAATATTGGCTCTCACAACATCTCTAACATGGGTAAAAGCACGCGACTGTTTCCCATCCGGCACAATGGTAAGCGGTTCACTGTTTTTTCTTTGGATAAGAAATCTTGCCATCATCATGGCATAAGCGCCCTCGGTCGGTGCCCCAGGGCCATAAACATTGAAATACCGCAGAGAGATTGTCTCAAGACCATAGATATCCGAAAAAAGTTTGCAGTATAGTTCTCCGATATATTTTTGTAGTCCGTATGGACTAAGCGGCCTAGCCTCCATGTTTTCCCGAAGAGGCAGTTTTTTTTGGTTGCCGTAAGCCGAAGATGAAGCAGAATACACAACCCTCTTTACACCCGCATCTCGTGATGCAAGCAAAACATTAAGAGTGGCATTTACATTATGATCGTTGGTATTGCGCGGATCTTGTATGGAGGGCTGTACCCGAGGAAGAGCGGCCAGATGAAAAACAAATTTCGCATTAGAAAAAACGGGCTTCAGTTTGCTGAAATCCCGCAAGTCAATCTGATGTAATTTAGCTTCGGGGTCCAGATTTATTTTTTTGCCATTTGAGAGGTTGTCTATGACGTGCACATCATAGCCCTTCTCAACTAAGGCTCTGGTCAAGTGAGAACCTATAAATCCCGCCCCTCCAGTTACAATGACCTTCATTTTTGTTTTTTAGTTTTTATTTTTTTCTTTATCCACTCGTGATCATGCACAGATACATCCTCCAAAGTCAGGCCCTGTTTTGCCAATAAATTCTTATTAAACTCTTTGTCTTTGCGTAGAAAATTTGCTTCGTCTTTTAGATCTAGTTCATCCAGCCTGGCCACAAAAGCATCTAGATCTTTGGGGAAACAAAACCCGCCAAAACCCCGATAGCCGCCATGATATACATCTAGATGAGATCCTCCAATGCGTCGATCGGCGGAAAGACCTGCTTGTACATTTTTATATTTTAGCCCTAGTACATCGGAGACGTTGGTCAAAACATTAGCAAAATTAATCTTTCGGGCAAGATATACATTGGCTCCATATTTTATAAGTTCAGCCTCGCTGGCTGTAATTTGAATTGATTTAGAAGGAGATGAAAAAGAAGCGGGAGGTAAAAGAGGTAATACGATTTTGGCGGCTTTGAGATTCCCAGTTGCATATCCCACAATTTGTCTGTCCGGTTTTATAAAATCCTGCCAAGCGTTTTTTTCCGTCAAAAACTCCGGATTAAATAAAAACTTGTGTTTAGGATATTTTTTTTGCAATGACTCGGTAGTGCCGGGGGGAACGGTTGATTTGATGACAATTATCTTATTTCCTCTGATAGATTTTACCGCTGATTCCACAATGGAGATATCGCAAGAGCCATCGGCGAATCTGGGGGAAGGTACGGAAATGAAAATAACGTCAGCCTGACTAACGTCATCGTTATATTTCTTGGCGGGATTGGCATCATAAAGAAAAAGGTCTACCCCCCGCCTGTTTTTTTTATATTCGCTAAAATATTTTTGGAGTGGGGTTCCTACCATTCCCACACCCACAATGCCTATTTTTGGTCTCACTTTCATAACAGAGAGTATAACAACGTATCTATTTGCCCTGTTTCAGCATCTTCAAAAATTCTTTTGCCTCCACGGCAAAAGCGGGATCCAGAGCCGCTGCCTGCTCGGCATATATTTTAGCTTCTTTGTTCCTGTTAAAATTAGCTAGAAGGGCGGCGTAAACCGCGAGATATTTTGGATTTTTGGGAGCAATTTTTACCAATCGTTCATAAACAGGAAGCGCAGATGAATAATCCTGAACTTGCTGATAAGCCGAAGCTAGACGAGATAATACTTCTTCACCAAAAGAATCCAGATCATACACAGCTTTAACTTCAGCAATAATTTCTGGTTTTTTGGCAAAGATTCCCGTAAGCCAGAGATTTCCGGCGGCTTCCTTAAAGCTTAGATCCAGATGCCACGCGGTTCTCATAACCTCGGCTGCTCTGTCCAGATGACCGGTGGATAAATACAGCTGGGCAAGTTCAAAATAAATCACTTGTTTTTTGGGGCTTAGCCGTATAGCTTCCTGTAAGACTTTTTCTGCTTCAACCGCGTAAGGAGGATTTAGGCGCATCGCTTTTTCCAGAATTGCCCCGAAAAACAGAACATGTTTTACGTCTTTTGCGGGATTTTCAACGTCTTCTCTCAATTCCTCAAGCGCAAATTCTATAAATTGTTTTTTCTCCTCTGGTGTAAATTTAGGATGATCTATAACACTTCTGGCTGTATTGGCTACTTGCTGGCGAACCTCATCACCTCCGAACGTTCCGTAACTTAAGGCCTTTTTATAACTGGCAATCCAGTCAGAAATAGACTGCGTAGTATTAACTGTCTTCATCGCCTGAATTAGAGCCTTGGCCTCTTTAATGGGTTTAATATGTATAAAATATCCTACTATGAGTAGTAAAACCAAAAGCCCCGACATAACCGCATATGCTTGTTCCGAACGAACATTTGAATGAGCAGGCAAGACAGCAACCTCCTCGCTTTTTAAATCTTTGGCGATAAATTGCATATAAGCGAGAAACGCAAAAAATAGAATATATGTATTCAAGTTATCAAACACGAATAAATTCTGCAGAAAATAGGAAACAAATAATCCCCCCAGCATGAGCGTCTGCCACGGAGCGACTGTTCGTTTCTTGAATGCCAACCACAGCCACCAAAACACTATCCCAAAAATAGAAAGGTAGCCCGCCAGCCCCAAAAAGCCGGTGTGGATAAGCCAGTCAAAAAAAACATTATGCGATCGGTCAAACCACGGTTCGCTGGCATATAGTTTAGGATCAAAATATTTCTGAAACACCAGATAAAAATTTTCCTGCCCCCATCCCAATATCGGCCTCTCCAAAGCACCCTTGAACGCCATGCCCCAAATAGTAAACCGAGATTGAATTGTGCGCTCGCTTAGGGAATAACTGGTTAGACGACCCAAGCCAGGACTTGATTGGATGGACTGTAAATTCCGCAGTTGCCATAGAATAGCCGAGCTTACAATCAATATAGTAAGAACTGATATGGCTATTTTTCGGCCGTACAAGGCCTCGGACCCAAAAAATTTCTTCCAGAAAAAAGCGAGAACAGCAGTAAGCGCTACAAAGGAAACTAAAAGGGCTAGCGTAACACCTCTAGTGGCCGTGAAATAAATAATCGCCAGTTGAAAAATTAAAAGCAGCCCATAAATAGTCCGCAACCAAATCTTTTTCCAAAACTGCTGTAACAATATAAATAAAAGCCACACATGAAATAGTAAATAGGCCGCCAAATAAGCTGGGTTACCGATTGTGGAGTCCACTCTAAATCCTCCCTGAATAGATACGCGAAGACCCAGTCTTTGTAGTAAAGCGATATATGAGACAGCGAGGCCAGCAAAAAGAACAATATTGAAAAATACCAGCCAGTCGCGCTTTTTCCGAAAAACACTGACCAACATCAAGAAATACAAGTACAGATGAAAAATCATCATAAAACCTTCCATTCGTTCATAGTTGGAAAAGAAAGAACGGTACGGATTAGGACCCAAAAGGTCTGCCAGAAAAACAATACCAACAAAAATTGTAACTGCTTTAAAAAGGGTGGTAAGCCGTGGCCGATAAGCGGGACTTATTAAAATAAGTCCGACCCATGCAATAAATATAAATTCTATTATTATCCTAAAAGCAAAATTCTTCCCGGTTATAAAAGGGAAGAGCATGGAAGATTCTACATAAAACGGGAGGAATGGGATTAGGCATAGTCCCACCCTGACAATCCAAAGTAGAACTTTTTCCAGATCATCATGTCTTTGAGGCATAAGGCAGATTATATATACAAAACGAGAAAAAGCAAATTAAGTTATTTGCTGAAAAATTTTTTAACCCGCAGTTCCCAAAAAAGTTTGGTGATAGTTTTCCCGGCATCAATAAATCCGTTAAGTCCCAGGGCATGCGAGGGCGCATTCCCTTTGTCTCTTATTTTGTTATCCAGTTCACGATAGTGATAACCAGAATTCACAAGACGCAAAACAATTTCGGACATGTAAGAGAAATTGGTAGAGACTAGAGTAAGTTTTTTTACCGCGTCTGTGGGAAAAATGCATGTACCGTTATAGTATTTAATCTTCATTCCGAAAAGAGTATTAAGAATAAAAGTATATAATTTGGATATTATCCGGCGCCTCAAAGAACGCACTATCGGGTTTATTGTATATGTGAGAATAATGTCGGCACTTTCCACGGCCTGAAAATTTTTGGTGATTGATTCATGGTCTGTCTCGTCATCTCCCGGAACGTAGGCGATATATTGTTTGGTAGCCATCTTCACCCCTTCAACATATTTTTTCCCAAGATCATAGCCGCTAGAAAAAACTGTTACTTGTATGTTCGGATTTTGGCTCTTCAGTTTTCTTATAATCTCGATGGTTCCATCCGTGCTTCCGCTATCCAAAATCAAAAGTTCATAATCCGAAATATCAGCCAGCGCGAGCGATCTTAACACAGCCCGCGCAGTCGGCTCTATATTTTTAGCTTCATTATAGGTTGGGATAATGACTGAGAGGTTTTTTCCCATTGTTTGAGTGGTAAATAAATAAGTCTAAGCTTACGCCTAGACTTATAACAGTATAACAGATTAGTTTGGTTCTAAAAAGACCACTATTTACTTGCTTTCAAGGTACTTGTTTATTATTGGCATGAATCGGATTTTTGCAATTCGCCTTGTGAACAACAGCCATGGCACCACTAAGACATACGATATACTGGCATCCATCAATCTCCATGATGTGTACATCTATTTGTCTGTTGCCTGTGATAATTTTCTTAATATCAGTAAAGTCTTGTGTATTCGCATACGTCTGATTAGTCTTAGGACTACTTACGAACAATAAAGGAGCAAAACCAAGAACCAAGACAACCGACCCAGCAATGTAGAGCTTCCTACTCGTACTCATGATTCTCCTTTCTTATTGAAGGTGTTTAAACCTCCAATATTTCCTGCGGTTGGTACTACGGATGTAAAAGACCCTTAAACCTCATTTGATAGGTAAATCCTATCTACCTACATCATAAACCTATGCCATAAATCTGTCAAGGTTGACTCCACACGTGACTTATTGTGTGGAGGGCCTTAACAAAAACGGGGTTGTCGCCCGTTTTTTAATTTCTGTTATACTTTGTGTATATGCTAATCACCTCCTTAGTTGCTCTCCTTGCCATTTTCATTCTGAATGTGGTTTTTGGTATGTATTATAAATTTGGGTATAAGCACTATTGGTTTTTTGAAACGCTTCATTTCTTGGGAGGATTTTTTGTAGCCATGTTTTTTTCTAATTTTTTCCAATCCCCTGTCATGATTCTGGCGGGTGTCGGTTCGGTAATATTTCTATGGGAAGCGGCGGAACGTTTGGTAGCCAAAATTCCGAGACTGGCCAAATATATTAAAAAAGTTTCCGGGCAAAAGAATATTATGCCCGGACGGGGAGATACCGTTTTGGATGTTTTTTTGGGTTTGGCTGGTGCTTTAGTATTTATATATTTGTTTATTTAATAAAAAATTACCCCGATACCTATCGGAGCGGTTTTTATTTTTTGAAGAAAATCATTATGTACAGTACTTAGTACTGTACATCTGTTGTTTTTTAGAGGCTTGGTTAACAAATTTTCTACGATCGTATGTGGCTTGTTAACCAATAAAAAACCTCTCAAGCAATTACTTGCTCAAGAGGTCGGTTATGAAATCATAAAGAGCTTGCGGGCGAACCGGCTCTTTGTTGCCGAGGATACCCACGGCCAGCGCGCCGACACAGTTACCAACAAATGGCAAAAGTTCTGGCGAAACACCTTTGTAAGCTAGAAGCGAGGTCACGGAAAGCACCGCGTCTCCCGCCCCAGTGCTATCCAGAACACTGGAAGGCATAAAAGCCGGCACAGACATCGGTTTTCCTTCGTGCCAATAGATGGCGCCGTTTGACCCCAGCGTCAAATTTATGGCCTTGCACCCAGTGGCTGATGCGAGCCTTGGAAGCAGTTCTTCTGGAGGGTCATATCGCGAATGAAAGGCTAGACGAAGTTCTTTCTCGTCCAGAGAAAGATAATGCATACTTTTGTGTTTGGTGACCGGATTATACGGCGTATTGGCAGAATTGGTTTGCGCATTCACCGCCAGAAACTTTCCACTTTTTGATAAAAAATTAATTACAGACGGGGTAATCATCCCGTGGCCGAAATCCGCCAAAAGCACCATATCTGCCCATGCAATATCTTTTGCCAAAACCGCCAGCAGTTTTTTCTCGGTTACACCGCTTATGGGCGAATCGTCCATATGAGTCAACTCAAACATTTTGGTTGAGGTGTCCAGTTCAATGAAGCGCTGTTTGACTGTGGTTGAAGTACCCTTCACCACCAGACGGCAGTCAATCGCCGAATCAAGCAGATGTTGCACTCTTTTGAATCTGCCGTCATTCCCCACCACAGTTATCATTCTCACTACTCCGGTAAACCCCGCCACATGGTTAGCAATAGCGCAAACGCCACCAGCAAACACATCGGTGGACACAAACTGGCAGTTTACAATCGGGTCTTTGGTAGCCATGCCAAGACGCCGGCAGAAAGTGTACTCGTCAATCACCGCATCGCCCACGACCAACACTCGCAGGCCACGCAGAGTCTGCAGAGTTTTTATGACCTTAGCCGAATTGAATTTGGCCTTCAGCTGGTCTAGGTAAGTTTTAGCGTGGTTGCCAGCTACGGAATTTTTACGGTCTGAAATCCTCGTATGCTTTAGCATTTTTTATCACTCCCTTCGATAAGATTCTTTATTTTTTATTTTAAACAGCTATCAATGATTGAAACTCCAAAGTACTCTAGCATGGTAACTGAAATAGAAAAATATTGACTCTATAAGTTGTTTGTGCTACTATTTTTAATAATCAAGTTACAACAACAATGATCTTTTCAAAGGAGCCTGATATGAATTTTGGCAACTTTCCTCCTCTGCCGTTTCCCGCCGCATATGTGGGTGGGGGCGTGATAGTTCACAGCGAAAAAGGTATTTTAACCTGCAAACGTCATGGTGAGCCTTGGGACAATTATACATCTGCTTGTTTCGGAGGATATGTTGAGCCAAGCGACAGCAATGCGGTTGCCACAGCCATAAGAGAAGTGAAGGAAGAGACGGGCCTGCTTGTTAAAATTGAGTTCCTGCTTGGCATCTACGGCCCGGAATGTCTTCACTATACCTTCTTCAGTGAGAATGGCAGATATTACGCAAAAGCTACAAAATACCCAGGCCACATACGCCCGGTTATAAGTTTTGTTTTTGCCGGTAGACCAGTTTCGGGAGAATTGAAAGACAGTTCAGAAACCGCAGGTGTTTGCTGGAAGAAACCCGATGATCTGGTTGGAGAGAATCTGGCTTTTTTTGATGCTCTCCTGCTGGCTGATTTTCTAAATGCCACGCCAGAAAAAAGAGATTTAGGAAAACAGGCGCTAAAGTTGATTATGTAAAATATTTCGCCCCGCACCTTGCTGTGGGGTATTTTATTTATTATCATGGTAAATGTTTATGTCGTCTAAAAAGGAAAATTTTTATAAATACTTGCCGCACCTCATTGCTTTATCGTCTCTTATTTTGTCTTTGGTTTACAGTCTTACCATCCGTTCTCCTCTCAATGTTGATGCCAAAGCCCACCAACGCATCGCCATAAATCTCGCCGAGGGAAATGGCTACTGGGAACAAATTCCACCCAACAAAGAATTTGACCGGGCCATTGGCCGAAGCGGTCCCCTGCTTGAGTTTTGGATCGCGGGAGTTTATAAAGTTTTTGGTGTGCATATTTATCTGATCTGGATTATTCAGGCGCTTTTGCACGCCGCTACCGTATTTCTAATTTACCGGATCACGCAGACGCTTTTTGATAAAATTAAAAGTCGTATTCCCGCCGCTGGCGCAGCTATTATTTATGGCTGGTACCCCGACTTGATTGAAAGCACCTCTATGCTAATGACCGAAATCAGTTTTCTTTTTTTGCTGGTTTTATCAGTCTTTTTGTTTCTTCGCTACCACCAGAAAAAAAATATTTCTTGGTTAATATTTTTCAGTATAAGTTTTGGACTAGCCTATCTGGCCAGGTCCGCTGTTAGTTTTGCCTATTTGGCTTTTCTCGGATATTTTATATCCCAGAAAAGGTGGAAACACCTAGCTCTGTCTCTCGTTATAGTATTAGTAGTGCTCACACCGTGGATTATCCGTAATTATCAGACCTTCGGAGCTTTTATCCCCTCCCGTATATATGGCTTCTATACCCTTTATGTCGGCAATCACCACGGCGCCAGCGGAGAGAACGAAATTGAAAAATTAACCGATGCAAAAGAGTTGGAATTAGAAAAAGGGGTTTTTGCGCTAGATAATTATGCGAAGGGACAATACATAAGCTTTATAAAAAAATATCCGGGAGAATACTTACTGCTACATTTCAAAAGACTATCTATCTTCTGGAGTTTTATTCGTCCCACTGGCTTCTGGCCATATCTTGATTACCCAACCAGAATCCTAACCCATATAAGTTCCGGTATATTTTCGGTCATAACTTTTGTTTTGGGGTTAACTGGTTTAGTCTATGCCCTGTCCCGAAAGCGCGACTTGAAGATAGTTGTTCTGGCAGGAATAACGGCTTTGACCATGCTGCCCTATATTCTTAGTGTGGTAGAGACAAGATATAGATATGGAGTTTATCCCTTGCTCGCCCTATTTGCCGGTTTTGCAGTATATGGTCTATTAAAAGAAAGAACAAAATTGTGGAATAAAATATTTTTAGGTGTATCTTTAGTTTTAATAACCAATACCATTCTGGATCTGTATCTTAATTGGGGAAGATTTTTGGAAAAAATCGGTTCGTAATTTTTACCATGTTTCAAGTAAAAACAAAAATTAAAAATAAAGATGAGTTTGTTTCTCTGGTCAAAGAACTTAAAGGTCAAGGGAAAAAACTAGTCCAGT
>JAUYPW010000024.1 GCA_030697525.1 bacterium | reverse complement strand
ATTGTCCCGCCCTCTGGGGAAGCTAAAAAATGGTTGATTTCTTTGTTACTCCTCCTCGCTGTGTCTATCGACACACCTTCGTCGTCGTGTCGCGAAATCATCTCATTTTTTAGCTTCTAAGCTTGATTCTGGTTCGTATCCTGCTCTCCTTGTAACCCGATGTTTTTATACTAAAGTAACATGGCTTTCTTAGCATAAACCAGCACCCAAAACAATGTGTTGACTTATTATTGTTTATATTGTATCTTTATTAAATTCCAAATGGATAAAATAAACCAAGAAACAACCCCCGAAAATGGCGCGCTTAGTGAGATGAAGGATGAAGATATTTTGCATGCTTCGCAAAAAGAACCGGCTATGTTTGAGATTTTGATGGAGCGCTACCAACAGCCCCTATTTAGGGCGGCTTATCGTATTGTGCGCGGAAGGGAAGAGGCTGAAGACATTGTGCAGGAAACTTTCGTTAAGATATATAAGAACTCGGACAAGTTTCAAAAAATGGAGGGTATTGAGTTTAAATCCTGGGCCTATAAAATAACAGTAAACACCGCCATAACCCATTACCGGAAACTTAAAAGAGGGGAGTTTCTGGCGGAAGACCCAACTCTATATGAAGCTCCGCCGGAGGGCGATGAACTAAACGAACGTTTTATGGCGGCTGACGCCAAGGCGCAGGTGGAAAAAGTCTTGGGGAAAATGCCCGAGCATCTGGGCCGGCCTCTGAAAATGTACTTCCTGGAAGATAAGTCTTATAAGACGATTGCTGCGGAAGAAAAAATATCTATCCCTACTCTTAAAATGCGTCTTTTCCGGGCCAAGCGGCTTTTTAAAAAAGTAAACGATCAGGGAGAAAATCTTTCTTCCGCATAAAAAATCTATGAACAATATAATTACAACTACAAATTTTCGGGGTAAAATTTTAAACAAAATTTATCGGGTCTGGCTGGTAAGGAAATTCTTGCCGATTTTTCTGATTGAGATTGTTGTCCTCTCGGTCATAATTTATCAGTTTTCCCGTTTGGTTTTCGTAGAAAAAGTCTTGGAAAATTTCTTCAGGATACTTCTCCAAAACCCTTACGGCAGTTTAACATTTTTGTCTTCAGCTTTTGGTCAAACCACGACTATAAATAAAGTTCTGACCGTAGCGGTGGTTATATTGGTGGCTCTATTACTGCGCATGCTTACCCAAGGTATCTTGCGATTTATTCTGGTTCGTAAAAATTATTTTGGAAGAGCTGATCAGAAAAATTAAGGTCATATATAAAGATAAAGATTTACTGGTGATAGAGAAACCGGCTGGTGTTTCTGTACACCCCCCCGTGGGCGACAGAAAAGACGATTTTTATTTGACCGACTGGCTGGTGCAAGAATTTCCGGAGACAGCGGTAGTTGGAGATGAACCCAGCCTTCGTCCGGGTCTTGTGCACCGTCTGGACAAAGATACTTCCGGTGTCATGGTTATTGCCAGAAACCAAGACAGCTTTGAGGCTTTAAAAAATATTTTTAAAAACCGTCTGGCTGAAAAAACATATTGGGCGATTGTCTGCGGCACTCCCAAAGAAAAAACTGGAGTTATCTCTATGCCCATAGGTAGATTAGTAAAAAATCCTTTGAAAAGAGGGGTGGCTATAGGCCAGATAAGGATAAGAGGAGAGCGAGAAGCTTTTACCGAATATAAGGTTTTGCGGGGTGGAGAAAAATATTCTCTCCTTGAATTAAGACCAAAGACGGGACGGATGCATCAATTGAGGGTGCACTTGAAAGCCATAGGTTATCCTGTGGCTTGCGATAAAATTTATGGCGGTACCAAGGTCTGTTGCCCGCCGGATGCGTCTCGCCAGTTGCTTCACGCCAAATCATTGAGTTTTAGTTTTCCGGCAGGCAGAAAACTCTATTTTGAGGCGGACCCGCCGGAGGACTTTGCGAAATCCATGAATTTGTGCTAACTTTTTTAAAATGACTACTTCAATAGAAAAAAATCAATTAAGGTCTGATTTACCAGAAGTGCATCCCGGAGATAAGGTAAAAGTTTATCAGCACATAAAAGAAGGAGACAAAAAAAGAATTGCTCCTTTTGAGGGGCTGGTAATTGCCCGGAAACACGGCCATGGGGTGACCGCTACTTTTACCGTACGGAAGGTGGTGGATGGTATCGGTATAGAAAGGATTTTTCCTTTGCATTTGCCCACAATTCAGAAGATAGATATCTTAAGCCGGTCTAAGGTTCGCAGGGCCAAGCTTTATTATATTCGGGATAAAGCGGCCCGAGAGGTGCGCAGAAAAATGAGGACATTGCGGAAAGAAGCGGAAGTGGTAAAAACTCCAGCAATAGAAACCGCTAATGAAGGTACAAAAACTGCCGAGTAAGTAAGTAAACTAGATCCTTCACAGAAAGGAAACAGTGATCCGCAAAATACTGGATTATTTTCAGGGATTGTTTGGGAAAACCCCGGACGAAAGAAATGAGTCGCTTCTTTTTTATCTAACCTCTGGTCTTCTTTTGGCTTGGTGTATTCTGATAGGTATCGAGGCGTTCGGTCTAAATGTGGCAGGCCGCAATGTTTTGCCCGAAGTTACGGTTTTAATGCTGTCTGTTATGACAGGATATACGGGGCACAAAGGCTATGCCAGGTGGGGCAACAAAACTCTTCACGGGTCGCAACGGGGCAAGACTTTTGGGGCCATGGCCTTGACTTACGGCATGCTAATTTACTATTTAAATCTGCGTATGCCAGAAGTCTTGGTTCCGGCACAGCTTTCCATTGGTCTTGAGGGTATTGTCATAAATATCTTCGGCTGGCAGATTATAAAGGCTGCGCACGCCAGGATACAAAATGGATCAGGTGAAAATAATAGTGAAGTTTCTAAACTTAACCCCGACACAAAATAGTCGGGTTTTTTTGTATTTTTAAGGCATTCGTTGTATTATTATAAAAATCGCGCGGGTGCTGTAACGGTAGCCAGGCTGGCTTGAGGTGCCAGTGCCCGAAAGGGCGTGGAGGTTCGAATCCTCTCCCGCGCATTTACGAAATTTCATCAATCTTGGCGGCTAAAATAAAATCCTCTTCGCAGAGACCGCTGGCTTTGTGGGTATATAAAACCACGTCCACATAACCAAAAGAAAAAGTTATATCCGGATGATGGCTTTCGGTTTCAGCCAGTTCCGAAATTTTATCCACGAACTTTTTTGCTTCAATAAAATTGGGAAATTTCCAGTGCCGGTACAGTTTACCATTACGGATTTCCCATTCCGGATAAATCTGGGATTTGTACTTTTGTACAATAGTCTCCGGCAGTTTTATTCCCAACATGCACGATTTGCATGATTTTTGTGATAATTCAGACATTTGGTATAATAAGTAGCAAATAATTTATAATAATATTAACACTAAAATGTTTTTCTACCAAGATTTTTCCAATAAAAATAAAAAATATTTGCGTATCATGGTGACTCTGTTTATGGCTGGTCTTATGCTTAGTTCTTTTGCCTTTGCCTTTTACTATTTTTCCGTGGGCTTGGGCGAATGGAGGTTTAAATCTTCTCCGAGACAGATAACTGTAACGGGGGAGGGCAAGGTGTCCGTTAAGCCGGATTTGGCGTTGGTTAATTTGGGAGTTGTTAATGAGGGCAAAAAAATAAAAGATGTCCAGAACGATAACGCAAAAAGCATGAATGCGATTATCTCTTGGTTAAAAGAAAAAGGAGTGGCTGAAAAAGATACGAAAACAATCCAATATTCCATAGAACCTCAATATCAATATTTTGACAGCAAGCCCTGCTATGATAGCACTTGTTCTCCGCGCCGTCCTCCGGAGATTATATCTTACCAAATTCGAAACACTCTGGAGGTAAAAATCAGAGCATTGGATGGTGTTGACGATATTCTTGGGGGTGCTGTTGCCAAAGGAGCAAATGAGGTGAGCGGGCTTAGGTTTACTGTGGAAGATGAAGAGAAAGTAAAAGCTCAAGCGCGCGAGGAAGCCATAAAGAAAGCCAAGGAAAAGGCTGAAAGTATAGCCGATGGACTTGGGGCAGGATTGGGGAGAGTGATTAGCTTTTCGGAATCAGGAGGATTTTATCCAGTTTTTGCCAAATCGGCAGAAATTTATGGGCTGGGAGGCGCGGCTCCAGCTACTCCTCAAGTGCAAGCGGGGGAACAGGAGATAGTTTCTAATGTGGTTATTAACTATGAATTGAAGTAATCGTATTAAAACTAAACCCGCTTCCGCCAGTTGGCGGATAAGCTGGTTTAGTTGAAATTTAGCTGAATTTGTTATAAGCTCCTTGTGTAAAGCCGCGGTAGCTCATTGGTAGAGCGCAGCCCTGAAGAGGCTGGCGTAGGCAGTTCGATTCTGCCCCGCGGCATAAATTAAAAATAAAATAAGCGGCCATGGTTTAGTGGTAGAATGCGTCCTTGCCAAGGACGAGATGCGAGTTCGATTCTCGCTGGCCGCAAATCTTTAATTTTACCTCATGAAAATATTTTTGGACGATCTTGTAGAAGCGGAAAGAAAAGATTGGAAACCAGAAGGCTGGATTGGTGTTAAAAATTTTACTGAATTTAGAAAAGCATTTGAAGAAGCTTTGGCAAGAGGGGAAAAGATAGAAGGGTTGAGTTTCGATAATGACTTAGGAGAAGGAGAAAAAGAAGGATGGGAAATAGCCAAGTGGCTCACCGAAACCCATCCTGAAATCTTTGCCGAAAACCCCGAATTAAGAGTTCATTCTGCTAATCCAGAGGGGAAGAAAAGAATAGAACATTATTTTAAGTTAGGACGGGAACACTTTAGGGAACTTATAGAAGTAAAAGAACGTCCTCACCCATGGGGAGAGATGGAAAGGAAGAAATAAGTATTTAGTATATTCCAATTACAAAAAACAACCCACAAGGGTTGTTTTTTGTTTTGGTGCTCTAATTATACACTTTGCGCGAACCTATTTCACACGCGCGGAGCGCGTGGAAACTCTGGACTAAATCGTACGCTCGGATTCCGCGCACCTCGTCCGCTCCCTTCGGTCGCGGGCAAACCCCAAAATTTTCCTTCCTTATTCCAGATTTTCGGCGGGGGGTGTGGGGGGAGCCGACAAAAAATGGAAAGGAAATTTTTGGTTTTGCTTCGCCGCTACAGACTACTAAAAGAGCAATCTTATTTTAACATTTTTGTTTGCTCTTTTCTCCGTCCTTGCGGCGAGACGAGGTGCTTCCTCTCCGCGTTCTGTGGTAGTTCTAAACTCTGTGGCTTCGTTCACTGGCGGTGGCAACTCACAAAGCGGAAAGAAGTATTTTCAGCACGTACCGTCGTTAGCTGTTTTTACTTTTTCCCATATCTCGAGTATAACCGTTGTATACTCTAGAATTTTTTTGTGTTCCTCCTTATCTACAATACGCATACCTCCTCCTATACAGCCATATCTAATATCAGTAAAATTTTCTATGCTGATTTTTTTACCATCCACAGTTTCAATAATAAAATAGCTATACTCATCTTCTCGATTTTTTGGGTTATTACATTTAGCTGTTTTTAATTCAACTTTTGCTATCCCTATATTTTTTAACTCCTCAATACTTAGTATATCTGAAATTTTTACAAAATTATGACCAATTTTTTGCAGTTTCTCATTCAATTCATCTTTACCTTGAACAGTTAATAACATCGCTACTCTAGATTTTAGTATCATTTCAAATCCGTAAGACAGCAGGATATAATGCGATCTTAGACGCGGCTCATCCATACTACTATCTCCGAAATTATCAATATCATCTCGTAAATAATCACGCACAAACTTAACGGGTTGCGCTCCCCAGTTCCATATCCTGAATGCAATTTTTCTTTTTTCTTCAATATTCATAGTCGCGACTAGTCGCGTGGTTCATTGATACCTTAATACTTCTAAGTCAAACGCCAAAGATGAAGTGGCACGGTGAAATATACCCGTCACAACCTCCTGAATTGTAAGGTCTTTCAGATAAAAACGAATTTTATAGACTGGACCGGGATTATTAACGTAAGAAACCCTTAAATCGTTAAGATAAACATTAAACTCTTTAGTGGAAAGACCGGCGCTATCCGTGAAGGCATACCCCGTATTTAGAAAACAATTATTGTTTTCCCCGCCTATGGCCCCCGTTATTTTATAAGACCCGAAAGTCACATTAGAATTATTTGTCGAAAGACTACAGTCATAAAGCCTGAAATCAATATCTGGGTTCGTTCTAATTTTAAAAGTGCCCAATAAAACGTTTGGAATATCTGCATAATAGATACTGTTATTAGTTGCTTCATCGGTGTTATTTGATCGTATAAACAAGACTTCCAACTCTTCTTTATTAATCCATTGTTTAACTGTAATAGTAGCTTCTCCTTTAACTCCAATATCCGTAGCAAAAGTGAGCGTATAATTTCCGGTGGTTTTTGTTGAAAAACTAAATTGCTTATCTACAGGAATCCCAACTTGCCACCCAGAGGGAATAGGCAAAGAAGGAGTAATACTCTTTAAAGTAATTGTGGCGTTAGTTGGTTTACCATCAATAAGGTACTCAAAACTAAACGAAATAAAGTGAAAACCACTTGCCCAAACCTCTGGCTTATTAGGAATTACTTTTAATACTCTGACTGGAATAGTTTGGACAGAAGCTACCGTTGTCTGTGTGGACGGAAGAATGGGTTGAACTGTCGGCGGTGTTTGTATTACCAGGGGTTGCGATACTGACGGCGGCGTTGGGCTAACAGGGAGAACGGTTGGCGACTCATTCGTTTTTGTTGGAACTTGAGTAGGGGTTATTACTGGTTCGGGTGTCGGCGTAGCTTCCGGTGTTTGAGAAATAGATGACTTCACTGGTACAGGTGTGGGCGCGACTTCAGATTTTTTATTGCTCAATTCTTCAATTACTTTTTCTCGCTCTTCGTCTTTGGTTTTCAATTCGGCCACCTCCTGTTTTAATTGTTCAACCTCGCCTTTCAATTCTGCAATTTTTTTCATCGCCTCATCGTGTCCCTTTATGCTTGCTTCAATTGCTCTGGTTATGGCTTCTTTCGCCTCATCGGGAACTTTGGCCAAAATATCAGTCAGAACTTCTTGATGCTTGGAAGTATTATCAGCAATTGAAGTGAGCAGTGCTTCGGCTTTTTCTTTATCTCCAACGTCTTTTGCCTTTTCTGCCGCAAAAGCAATGTTACTCTCATAATTGATTATGGCTGTTTTTACTGCCTCGGTGTTCTTATTTCCGGCAACCGCCTCTACTTCGGCCAATCGTTCATCGGCATATTCCAACGCTTTTCTCGCTTTTTTTTCCGGATTGAATGTAAAAAATAACCCTATTTTTTCAAAAGCAGTATCAAAGAAATAAAAGAAACTTCCCGGCTTTATACCCGGACTTATTGCGGCTGATGCGGATACGGGCAAAGAAAAAACAACCATCAACAGCAAAGTCAATATGATTGTGGAGAATCTTTTCATTGCGAGTATTATATATCTTTTTTCTTATTTCCGCAACTATTTATGTTAAACACCGAGTGTCGAACATTTCGTTATCAAAAAAAGCGCAAAATGCGCTACCTTGAGAAAGCTCTCTCCTCCCCGTAGAGAAATGAAATGTGCGAGGTACTATGCTTATCCGCGCAATGGTGAAGGCATAGACACAAATTCACGAGACAAGGAGGAAGGGAAACCGGGGCTCCGCCCATAAACTACCAGATCCTTCGCTTTGCTCAGGATGACTTGCTTTTAAGATACGGATTGAAAAACGTAAGCGGAGAACACGGAGGGTCCCCTCCGACGAGCGAGTAGAATTTGTCTATGCCGGAACTTTTGCGCGGGACGCATAGTACCGAGCAACTATTTACTACTCGTCTTCCTCTTAATAATTTCATCTATCAACCCATATTTTTTCGCCTCCTCGGCATTCATCCAAAAATCCCTATCCGTGTCCCTTTCAACCTGATCCAGCGGCCTGCCGGTGTGCTTGGAAAGAATCTTATTTAAACTATCTTTGATTTTCACAATGTGGCGCGCGGAAATTTCAATGTCAATCGCCTGCCCCTCCGCGCCTCCCATTACCTGATGCAGGAGTATTTCGGAATTAGGCAGCATAAAACGTTTGCCCTTGGCGCCGGACGAC
>JAUYPW010000017.1 GCA_030697525.1 bacterium | reverse complement strand
CATCCAGAACCTCCTTTTTGGATAAAATGAGTGAGAACTATTAACTTTTTCAAGGACTAAACCTTAGTCAACTATATCATATTTATATATAAAGTCAAGATATGAAAAAGCCCCGTTGCGGGAAGCGCGAGCGGGGCTTTGTTTTTACTTGATTACAATATTGGACACGTTGGTGCTTGGGCTTGTGGGGTGAATGATGTCTGCAGTGACCAATCCAACACCGACTGTATTTTCAGGATGATCGCCGTCAAAGTTTACGGCGACAGTGTCGCCAGGTTTTGCCGGAAATCCAATGCCAGTGGGAGAGATGTCATAGTACACTCGTATAAATTTATAACTCTCTCCATGAATTTTAAAGGCCCGGATAAAATTAACTCTGGTAAATTTCTGAAAACCGGCAAACACGCCCTCACCTATTTTTTCACCTCCATCCCAAACTGTGAATTTGAGAAGGGTGTAAATGTTTGACCCATCAAATTTAAATCCCATAGAGCGGAATTCTACGTCCTGCTGTCCTGTGGCAGAAACCACAAGGACGGGGCCCGGAGCATTAGTCGTGCCTCCGGAAACCGAGTAAGAGGCAGGTGAGGTATCCAGAGAGATAAAAATTGCTGTATCTCTTTTGGGAGGATTCCCTGGTTTGAATTCTTCCAATACAAGGTCATCCACTTTTATACTCAAGAACGATCTTGAATCAGCCAGAGAAACGGATACTTTCACCTCAAAGTAGTAAGTGACTTTGGGTGGTATATAGATATCCGTCATAATTTCTGACGTTTGGGAAGCCCCGCCAAGGCCACCGTATTGGCTAAACCTTTTCAGTGAGGCCACTACGTTGTCGTAAGGCAATGCCCATACCGAGAAAGCTGAATCTCTATACATCTTGATTTCCAGCTTTTCAACTGTGATATAGGCCAAACCCACAAACAGGCTGATATAATCTTTATGGTAGCCAACATCTCCGCCGTTTATTGAAAAACGGTTGGTGATTATGGTTCCCATATACAAATCGTGGTTTGGGATTGAGAGAGCAGTTTCTGGTGGGGTGTTTTTGGTGGGCGGGTCTGTCAGCCCCGGATTCTTTCCACATCCGCCAAAGGCTAAGATAAGACCGAAAATCAATAAAACAATGGTCAAGGCCACATACAGGTTACGATTCGTACGCATCTGGAACCTCCCTTTTGATGGGTTAAAATCTTTTCAGTGCATTGACGAGGACTTTGGACGGGTTCCCGACGGTGTGTGGATTGCCAAGAGCGATGCCTGCTCCTTTGCAGGCGGCCTCAAGATATGCGCAACAGAACTTGCAAACCCTTTCTTTTGGCTTCAGGGTTTGCAAGATAAAGTTTACATCTTTCAGGCCGTTGCAATGGATAACGTTGGTTGCTCCTGATCCGCACAGCGGCTCGTCATTCAAATCCTTTACCACGACACAAGGCGCATCCATAAAAACCTCCTTTTTGGATATTATTAATTTATTCAGGTGCTTTTATCTTATTTTAGCATATTTTTGCACATAAGTCAAATAAACATAAACCACCCCCAAATAGGGGTGGTTTATCTAGATAATAATTCGGCGGCCTTACTTACAGCACTTACAGTTTGTTAGCTTGGTAAAACCGGCTAAAACCACTAACACCGGCCAAGCCATACTGACAAAACCAAGGCTCAACCAACCGAGATTCTGAAATAAGAAGGCGAGTCCGAAGAGAACCACGAAAACAGGCATAACTTTATGATGCGCACAACCACAAGTTTTTTCCATAAAGATTTTTTATTTAATTAGCGACCTTTGTGGATTAGACCGCGGGGTACGAACCAGTATCAATTTAGCGGAGACAATTTTGACTATATTCAAGGCTCGAGGAGCGAAGCGTATCTTTAGATACGCGAGCGACGAGAAACGCTGGAAGAATAGTCAAAATTGTCCCGCCCTCTGGGGAAGCTAAAAAATGGTTGATTTCTTTGTTACTCCTCCTCGGTGTGTCTAAAGACACACCTTCGTCGTCGTGCCGCGAAATCATCTCATTTTTTAGCTTCTAAACTTGATTCTGGTTTGTATCCCGCGGTCTTAGCAATTTATTATATCATCTAAATATGGTATAATCTAATAAATGCCCAAGAATCACCACAAGTTAGGCAATCGGAAAGGTATGCCGGCTTATCGCACGCCGTCCGGATTTAAATATAAAAAAAGTATACAGAAACAAGTTTCCGGCTTAAAAAATTATCCCAAAAATCTTAGAGCAAGTCGGTGGGAGGGAAAGACTAAAAGAAGCAAATAAAGTGTGGTATAATTAATAGTATGAAGGCTAAACTAGTATCTTTTGTCATAAGCCAAACCGTCAAGGTTAAAAAGGGGAAAGTAGAGCAGATTCCGACGGTAAAGAGCGCGCCGCATTATTTTGAGACGACCATGCCGCCTCAATTTTTGGTAAAAGAAAGTAAAGTAAGAATTGAGGGGCGGGAGGGGGAGCTGGCCATAAAATCATATGAGCCGGATCTTTTGGTAGCGGAAGTTACTATGGGGATGGAAAACGTTTTTTCTGAAGATATTATTTCCCTACGTGATAAAATAATTGATTATTGTCACGAGGTTTTAAAAAAACAAGGCGGAAAGAACGTGGATGAGATGAGCGAAGAATATTCAGTTTTCGGTATTTCCGATTATGAAGGCGAGCCGGAGCAATTTTTTAAGCACCAGTCTGTAATTGCCGGTCTGCTCAAATCTGAAAAAATTCCTCTGGATGATAAAGAAATAGAATATACGCTGTCTTCCCAACTGAAGTATGCTAAAGATGACATGGTTATCGTGGACTGGGACGGAGCTTTTATTTTTGACCAGCAGGGAGAGTTTGATCCCACAATTGAGCTTTTCCAGTTGGCCAATCTTCAGCTTTTGCGCTACCGTATTTTGGATAGAGACTTGGATGAGCGTTTGCATCGGGTAGCGAGTTTAATAGAGCACGCCCCCGACAAAGCTAAGATATTTTTTAAAGCCAATGAAATAAATAAAGCCCTAAAAGAAACCATATTAGTTAGGTCGGGGTCCATATACGAATTTCAAGCCCTAGAGAGAGAAATAAAATTGATTGGGGATTGGTATTGGGCCAGACTTTACGACCTTATTTCCAAGAAATTTAAAGTGGAAGACTGGCGAAAATCAGTAAAAGAAAAACTAGACGCACTGGAGGAGGTTTACACAATTGCTTCCCAAAACTTTACAGTGTCTTGGGATAGAAGAGCTCATATTATTGAACTAATGCTTTGGTACGGGCTTTTAATAGGCTGGTGGTCGCTTATGATTTTAGAAACCCTAAAATTTCTAAAAGGGGATTAATAGATGAAAATAATATTGCAGGATGGAAGAAGATATTTTTTGCGATTTGATCGCGGAGAGGAAGTATTAGAATCTCTTCGTGATTTTTGTGCTAAAGAAAATTTTCGATCAGGATATTTTTCGGCCATTGGAGCGGTTGGAAGGGTAATTCTGATGCATTATGACCCCGATACTAAAAAATATTCAGAAAAAACTTTTGACCAGAAACTGGAGATAGTAAATTTATCGGGCAATCTCTCTTGGCATGAGGAGGGGCCATATATCCACGCGCATGGAGTTTTTTCGGACGAGGAAATGAAATGCTGGGGAGGACATGTGAAAGAACTTACCGTTGCCGCCACCTGTGAGATGTTTTTGATACACACAGACGGGGAACTGAACAGAGAATTTTCTGCGGAAATCGGCCTTAATTTATTGACATGAGGATACTGGTCAGAGTTAAACCACGGGCAAAAACTGCGGGTGTTGAAAAATTGGAAGGACAAAATTATATCGTCTCGGTTAAATCTCCACCGATTGAAGGAAAAGCCAATAAAGAAGTAATAGATGTTCTGGCTGATTATTTTGGAGTAGCAAAATCTAAAGTTAGCATAATAAAAGGGGAAACAGGCAGGATAAAGATGGTTGAAATAGGCAACTAAAACCGGCTCTAGTCAAGTGAGCCGGTTTTTGATACAGTAGTTTAAATTTATGGAGTTTAAAATATTAAAAAAGTCTGCCAAAAACAAAGCTAGGGTCGGGATATTAAAAACACCCCATGGGGAAGTGGAAACTCCTACTTTGGTGCCGGTGGCGACACAAGCGGTGGTAAAGACCTTAACCTCCGAGGAGGTTTTAAAAACCGGCTCGCAGATTTTGATTGCCAATACTTACCATCTGCATCTGCGTCCGGGAGAGAAACTTATTAAATCTAGTGGTGGAATACATAAGTTTATGAACTGGTCAAAGCCTTTGATGACGGACTCGGGCGGTTTTCAAGTTTTTAGTCTCGGGTTTGGAAAAGATTTGGGAACCGGGAAGATAATTGCTGAAGAAAAATCCGAAGTTATAAAAAAGGGTCAGCAGCCCAAACTTTTGAAAATAGAAAAAGATGGGGTTCATTTTACCTCTTATATTGACGGTCAAAAACTTTTTATAGGTCCCAGAGAATCCATAAAAATACAAGAGGGGATTGGGGCTGATATTATTTTTGCTTTTGACGAGTGCCCTCCGCCACAGGCAAGTTACGAATATATGGAAAAATCTTTAGAGAAAACTCATGTTTGGGCTAAAATATGCCTCAAAGCGCAATCCGCCAGCTGGCGGACAAAACAGGCTCTTTTTGGAATCGTGCAGGGCGGCAGGTTTAGGGATTTGCGGGAAAAAAGCGCCAAATTCATGAGTACTCTAGATTTTCCAGGTTTTGGCATAGGCGGTGAGTTCGGTGGCGACAAAGAAACTATGGCTAAAATACTTCAGTGGACTTTAGCAAAATTGCCGGAAGAAAAACCTCGACACTTGCTCGGTATAGGCCACCCGGAAGACATAGAGCCTATTATAAAAGCGGGAGTGGATACTTTTGATTGTACTGTGCCGACGCATTATGGCCGAAGGGGGGTAGCTTTTGTTTCTGGCGGAAAATTGGACTTAAAAAAGGGACAGTTTCTAAAAGATAAAAATCCGCTTGATAAAAATTGCTCGTGCGAGACTTGTAAGAACCATACCCGAAGTTATATAGCCCATTTATTTAAAGCCGGGGAGATAACCGCTCTTAAACTTTTATCTTTTCATAATCTCTATTTTTTCAATCACTGGATTGCCCGGATAAGAGAAAAGATAAAGGATGGGAAATTTTAAAAGCCAGCTGGTTAGCTGGCTTTCTTTGTTTTGTTTCCTCTTATCCCCTTAGGTTGGACCACAACTTCTGGCTTCTGGTTAGTGGCAGTCTCTTCCAATAGTTTAGAAAGAATATTAAAAACTTCGCGATCAGTCATTCCGTGCTGGAGAGGGTTTTCCTCCCCAGTCCAGTAAAGACTGTAATTTGCAGATTTCTTTCCAGGATCCATGTATAAACAAAGACATCTCTCACCTATCAAAAAACTGCTAATAGGGATAAAACAACCCCTCAAGGGATATTTGGGCATGATCACATCTCCTTGTTATAAAGATCGTTAGAAATTTATGGACAAAATCTCCTAAGCACCAGTACTATTATATCACTTATATTAAAATAGGTCTACAGTTGATGATTTAACACCGCCGAATAACCCCGCAAAAATTCATCACTTTTTAAACTATTTTTACCTTCAATTTTAAGTTTTTTTATTGCCAGAACACCTTTACCAGTTTGTACACACAAATTTCCTCCCAACTGCCAAATAAAACCTGCAGGATTATCAGAGTTTTCATTTAGTACCTCGGCCTCTTCAATGACAATCCTCAATTCTCTGTCTTTGTATTTTATCTTAGTCCAACTTCCGGGCCAGGGATCGAAGGCTCGTATTTGTCTTTCAATTTCTTCGGCTGACTTTGACCAAGTTATTTTTCCATCTTCTTTTGTTAAGATTTTGGAATAAGTGGCTTTAGACTCATCTTGCGGAATCGGTTTAATTTTTCCAGCTAAATATTTAGGCAGAGTTTCTATTAACAATTTTGCTCCTAAATTAGCTAATTCATCATGCAGTTCACGGTATTGTATTTTTGTAATTTGTAATTTGTGTTTTGTTGTTTCCAATTCTCGTCCAACGAGAATTGGCCCATGATCCATCTTTTCATCAATTTTCATAATGGTCACACCGGTTTCTTTGTCACCGGATAAAATAGTGTACTGAATTGGAGAGGGCCCGCGCCACCGGGGAAGAAGAGAGGGGTGGATATTTAAAGCTCCATACTTTGGTCTTTGTAGGATTTCCAGAGGAATGATTTTTCCGTAAGAAGCAACGACAAATAAATCCACCGAAGAGGTTATAGGTTTTAGGTTATAGGTTTTTAGGTTGGTCGGCTGGTAAACTGGAATTTTATGTTCCTCGGCAGTAATCTTTATTGGCGAGGGAGTTAAGATTTGTTTTCTGCCTATTGGTTTGTCTGGGTTTGTTATTACAGCTGAAATTAAGTAACCGCTGTTTACTAGTGACTGTAAAGAGGGGACTGCAAACTCTGAAGTACCCCAAAAAATTATTTTCGGCCTCCCAGCCATTAATTTAGATTTTTAGCCTTATCTATAAAGAGAGTGCCCTCTAAATGGTCTAACTCATGCTGTATTACTCGGGCGAAAAAATTGGAAGCTCCACGAGTGAATTTTTTGCCGTGCTCGTCGTGGGCCTCTACCGTTATTTTCTGCATTCGGTGGACATCTCCATACTTTCCGGGAACGGAAAGGCAACCCTCGGGGCCATCTACTTTTGTCCTGGACTTGTTTTTCACCAGCGGGTTTATAAAAACATAGTATTTCCAGTCTCTCTCTTTGTGTGATTTTCGCTTTTCCTCTTTTTCTTCCGAGGACAAGTCTTCTTTGGACAGACGGTCAATTTCCTCGGCCTCCTCCGAGACAATAAAAATCCGGAGAGATTCTCCAACTTGAGGCGCGGCCAGTCCCACTCCATCGGGAGTGTTTTTTAAGGCCTTTTTCATACCGCTGATCAATTCTTTTATACGACGCGAGGTTATATCTTTAATCGGCAGATCCTTGGCTTTCGCTCGCAGAATTTGATCCGGCTCTTTTACTATGGGTTTTATTTCCGACATTTTTATTTTTTAGTTTTTTGAATCTTTTAGATTTTTTCTTGGTATTTTTTAATTTTGCCCCCGCCTTTTTTCTTAATCCCTTAACGGCGCCAAAAAAATATTTGCCCCTGGCATCCAATGGTAAACTTTCTTTTTGCATAACATATTTGGCTAATGAACGCAGATCGGATTCTTGATACAGCTGTGCCAGCCCAAGATAAGCGGCAAATCTTTTTGGTTCCAACATCATCTGTGATAAGTCATCTGCCAACAGATGTTCCTTGGAGTGTAACCGTTTGTCGGGTGTTAAGCGCATATTTGTAAATCCAAGATACTATAAAATCAGTATTTTTTGAAGCCTTTAAAAAGTGCTATAATAAACTTATTATGCATGTCCACTTTGTAGGCATAGGAGGAATAGGGGTGAGTGCCTTAGCTAAATATTATCTTTCAACCGGGGCTTTGGTGAGTGGCTCTGACCTAAAGCCTTCTGAAATTACACGGGAGCTTGAGAAACTCGGGGCAAAGATAAAAATAGGCACGCACAACAAGAAAAATATCCCCAAAGACACAAATTTGGTCATATACACCCCCGCCGTGGTGGCCAACAACAAGGAAATTGAAGAAGCTCACAAAAGAGATCTTACGGTTTTAAGTTATCCACAGGCGGTGGGGGAGCTTACCTGGAAATACAAGACCATAACCATTTCCGGAACTCATGGTAAGAGTACGACCACGGCCATGATAGGCCTTGTTCTTACCGAAGGATATTTTGACCCCACGGTAATAATTGGTTCCAAAGTTCGTGAGTTTGGTCCGCCAGCCGGCGGATCTAATTTCCGTAAAGGATTGGGGCACCATCTGGTTTTGGAAGCTGATGAGTGGAACAGGTCTTTGCTAAATTATCATCCGACTATCGCGGTTATGACAAACGTGGACGCGGATCATTTAGATACCTACGGAAATATAGAATCTATAGAAAAAACATTTGTAGAATACCTGGCCAAAGTACCGGACAGCGGCAAAATAGTAGCCAATGCCGACGACCCTCGTCTTAAAAAAATAGTCAAAAAATTTGGAGAAAAAGTAATTTGGTTTTCGCTCCGCGACAAAGAGGCTCCTAAAATCGCTAGTCTTTTAAAAATCCCAGGGGAACATAATGTTTCCAACGCGCTAGCGGCTTTAAAACTTGGCCGATATTTGGGCATACATGAACCGGATATTTTGCGAGCTTTGTCACAATTTCAGGGGATTTGGCGGAGGTTTGAGTTTAAGGGGATGATCCGCGGAGCTTTTGTTTATACCGACTATGGGCATCACCCGAGCGAGATAAGGGCAACCATAAAAGCGGCCAGAGAAAAATTCCCCATACGCCGGATCGTGTGTGTTTATCAGCCACACCAGTATCAAAGACTCGGATATCTTTGGGATGATTTTGTAGAAGCTTTTGATATGGTTGATTTATTGTGTCTGGTTCCGGTTTATGATGTAGCTGGTCGCGAAACCAAAGAAGCCAGAAAACAATTTAATTCAGAAAAACTGGCGCAGGAGATTGCCAGGCGCGGCAAAGAAGTGCATCACCTGAAAGACCAGAAAGAAGCTGTAAAATTTATCCAAAGTCATGCTCATTCCGGAGATGTAATAATAGTAATGGGCGCAGGAGACATATATGACATTTTCTCCACCGATTTTTTGGAGAAAAAATAACTCGCAAGCATGGATCCCTGCCTGCCGGCAGGCAGGCCTCGGCAACACAGTTCGCAGACACGGCTCGTCCGCCCAGCGGCGGACTCCCTAAGCAAAAGTTGATTTGCGTCTAAGAAGCCGACCATGCCAAATCAACTTTTGATTGTCTGCAAACTGTATTGCCTCGACCATGCTTGCCAGAAAATCATGATTTAGGATTTTAATTAAAATAACAGCCGACTCAAATGAGTCGGCTTTAAATTTATGCCGATGGATTGTCGGCGTTGAATTGCGCTGCAAAAATATTAAAGTCCTCCATGTCTACCAAACCGTTTCCGTTGAAGTCGCCTCTTGGGTCATTTGTATTGAAGAGTTCAGCGAATAAGAAATAATCGTCAAAATCGCATTTGCCGGATAAATTCATATCAGGAATAGGCGCTCCATATTGCAAGGCTTTAATCAAGTTTGGAAATTTTCCAACAGGATTCCACGGGTCTTCTTGGGGAGAGCCAGTTGTTACAAACAAATCTCGCATTTGGATTGAATTAAACAGGGGCAATCCTTGCGCTTTACGGCAAGCCTGAACTAATTCGCCGCAACCGGTTTCTATCGGTGATGCAAGTGAAGTTCCTCCAAAGGCGGCTTCGTAATCCTGATGGGGTTGATTTGGGCCTCGGTAGTAGCCACCATATCCGCAGGTCATGCCATATTCTCCCGGAGCGCGTATATCCAAACGGCTACCGTGAGAGGAAAATTGAAGCGACCAATGCGGGTGATCTATACTGCAGGCGCCTACCATAATTGCTCCAGAGTCCCGAAAAGTACGGTCAAATTTTCTGTTGAATACGGGGTCATCCAACCAAGCCGAGCCGTTGGCTCCCGGCTCTACCACCACTATACCGCGATCTGTAACAGACTTAATCGCGTCAAAAAAGTAATCATAATATTCCAACGGAACATACTGATACATACTCTCCGGAGTTCCGGCGGGAGGTGAAGTCTGCATTTCCAACAGAAGAAAATCTCCGTAGGATAATTCTTGTCCGGCGCGCAGAATAGCATTTACTATACCCATACCTTGCGATATCTGAAGATGCACGGATTTGGGAGCAATGCCATAAACTCCACCGTAGTTATCATCTCCGCCCAAAACTCCCAAGACGGCTGTGCCGTGGTTAAACCATATGTCTCCCTGCAGGGGAGTTCCGGCAATTATACCGCCATTGTTATCCGGCAAGTCTTCATGTTGGTTATTCCAGTTGCCTTCAATATCAATTATTTTTATACCCTCTCCACGGAGACCGATTCGTTTTGGCAAATGAGCGAGTAGCCAGTTCAGACCGATTCCTTCCGGCGGATCATTTAAATACTTCTGAAGGTGTTTGAAATCTGGCGTGGTTATGGCAGATGGGGGAGAGACAGGGGGTTGGTAAGGGCCTCCGTATTTTCCCATATCTCCAGCGTAGAGTGGCAAAGACACCGGAGCTTCAACTTCCAGATAATCAAATTTATCTTTATGTTTTTCAATAAGGGACCTGGCGGTATTTTCATCTGCCGCGAGCATACTTCTTAGCAAAAATTCTCTCTGGCTTAACTGCGAAGATGAAGGTTTTCTGGATGACTTTTGATGAGGACAAGTAAAACCTGCTCGGTCAATATCTTCCAGACATTTGCCGTCTCCCAACTTTTCTTTCTTGAGTCTTCCTATCAAAAAAGGCATAAAATCCTCCTTCTGGATATTGTTAAACAACCAATTTTATAATACATTTTTTCTGGGAAATGACAATTTTGACGCTTTTTAATTTTTTTGTAATAATGTATTTATCAGACAATAAATGCCCGAAAAAAAACATAAAAATTTAGATAAGCTATATTTCGTTGCGGCCGCAGTAGGTATCTTGGCGGTTGTTTTTGCGTTTGGGGCTTGGTATGGGCATGCCCACAGGCCGGCTATGGAGAGGGTTTTTGGCGTCTTTGGCCAGCAGCCTCCTATGGAGTATAAAAATGTTGATTTTAGCTTGTTTTGGGATGTCTGGTCTAGGCTGGAAGGAAAGTATGTGGATAAAGACAAATTAGAGCGTAAAAACATGGTCTTCGGGGCCATATCGGGGCTGGTAAACTCCCTTAAAGATCCACACAGCGAATTTATGCCTCCGGCAGAATCAAAGCAATTTCAGGAGGACATAAGGGGTTCTTTTGATGGTATTGGAGCGGAGATAGGTATGAGAAAAGGAATTTTAACCGTGATCGCTCCTTTAGCCGGGAGCCCGGCCGAAAACGCAGGAATTAAAGCGGGGGATAAGGTTATTAAAATTGATGACAAATCTACGGTAGATTTGAATTTAAATGAGGCGGTGCGACTTATCCGTGGCAAAAAAGGCACTGAAGTCAAGCTCACAATTCTGCGCAACGGACTGGATCAGACTAAAGAAATCAAAATAATACGAGACACCATTAAGGTAAAAGTTTTAACTACCGAGAAAAAGCCTGACGGGGTTTTTGTAATAAAACTGGCGACCTTTACCGAAGGAGCCGCAAGAGAGTTTAGGGGCGCTGTGCAAGAATTTTTCAACAGTGATTCTAAAAAATTAGTTCTGGATCTACGTAATGATCCAGGAGGATTTCTTATGGTGGCGGTGGATATAGCTAGCTGGTTTTTTGATTCGGGACAAGTTATCGCTAGAGAAAGAAAATATGACGGGACGGAGGAAGTATATCGCTCTACTGGTTATCGTCTCCTGAAAGATATTCCTATGGTTGTTTTAGTAAATGAAGGATCGGCTTCTGCCTCGGAAATTTTGGCAGGCGCCCTAAGAGATAATTTGGGAGTAGTGCTTGTAGGGACCAAAACTTTTGGCAAAGGCTCGGTGCAGGAAGTGGAAGATTTGCCCGGCGGCTCTTCGCTTAAAATAACGATTGCCAAATGGATGACTCCCAAAGGAATTGAGATAAACGGCACTGGACTTGAGCCGGATGTTAAAGTAGAGTTGCCGAAAGAGGAACCCAAAGACGGTAAAGAACCCAAAGATCTTATTATGGAAAAAGGACTAGAAGTTCTAAGGGGGTTATAGCTATTGTTGTGTCACGGGTTTTTTTCTGTGTTATGAAGATTGTATTGTTACAAGATGTTCCCAAAATTGGGAGAAAAAATGAGGTTAAAGAAGTGAGCGAAGGTTTCGCTCGCAATTTTTTATTTGCCAGAAAGTTGGCTGTGCAGGCCAGCGATGCGGAATTAAAAAAACTTACTCAAGCCAAAGAAAAAAAAGAAAAAGGACTTACCGAAGAAAAAGAAATTTATCAAAAATTGGCTGAAAAATTAAAAACCATAACCCTGAATTTCAAGATGAAAGTGGGGGATGGGGGCAGGGCTTTTGGCTCGGTCACCAAAAACGATATCCAAGAAGCCTTGCAACAAAAAGGATTTAAAATTGAAAAGGATTGGATCGATGATGAGCATATAAAAACTACCGGAGAAAAGATGGTGCAGATAAGATTTCCACAAGGGATTGAGGGTGAAGTAAGAATAATAGTAAATGCGGAATGACTAAGTATATTTTTATCTGCGGGGGAGTGATGTCGGGTATCGGGAAGGGTGTAACCACTGCTTCTATCGGAGCTATTCTCAAAAGCCGGGGATTTAGGGTGACAGCAGTCAAAATAGATCCATACATAAACGTGGACGCCGGTACGATGAACCCGATCGAGCACGGCGAGGTTTTTGTTACGGAAGACGGCATGGAGTGTGATCAGGATATGGGTAATTACGAAAGATTTCTGGGAGAGGATTTGCCCAGAGAAAATTATATGACCACCGGATCGGTATACCAAACCGTTATAGATAAGGAAAGAAATCTTGAATATGGCGGAAAGTGTGTAGAGGTGGTGCCGCACATTCCGGAGGAGGTTATAAAAAGAATTGATACGGCGGCCAAAAAAGCGAGGGCAGACATAATACTTGCCGAGATCGGCGGCACTGTAGGGGAGTATCAAAACTCTCTTTTTTTAGAGGCGGCACGCATGCTAAAACTTCGTCGGCCGCAGGATGTGCAGATTATCTTGGTAAGTTATCTGCCGGTTCCCAAGATGGTCGGAGAGATGAAGACCAAGCCCACTCAATATGCGGTGCGATCGCTGAATTTTGTGGGTATTCAGCCGGATATAATTATTGCAAGATCGATAGTGCCGCTGGACGAGCCGCGCAAAAAAAAGATAGCAACTTTTTGTAATGTTGTGGAGGATGATGTAATCTCCGCGCCGGATATAAATTCTATTTATGAAATACCGGCTAATTTTGAAAAAGATAAAATAAGCGATCGGATTTTGGCTAAGTTTGGTCTAAAATCAAAAGTCAGAAGACTTAAAGAATGGGAAAATTTAGCCAAGAAGGTAAGAACCGTCACTACTCCGGTAAAGATTGGAATTGTGGGAAAATATTTTGGAACCGGATCTTTTACTTTGTCTGACTCCTACATCTCGGTTATTGAGGCGGTCAAACACGCAGCCTGGCATCATAATTTAAAGCCGGAAATAACTTGGCTGAATGCAGAAAGTTACGAGAAAGATTCACGTAATTTAAAAGAGCTCAAAAAATATCACGGAATAATTGTTCCCGGGGGTTTTGGTTCGCGGGGGGTAGAAGGGAAAATAAAAGTTATTGAATTTTGTCGTCGTAATCGAGTTCCTTTTCTTGGTCTTTGTTACGGATTGCAGCTGGCGGTAGTGGAATTTGGGCGCAATATATGCGGTCTTAAAGGTGCTCATACAACCGAAGTTGAAGCCGATACCAAGCACCCCATAATACACACTCTTCCAGAACAGTTGGTTAATATAAATAAAAAACACATGGGTGGAACCATGCGTCTGGGGGCATATACTTGTCGGATCCTGCCGGGAACAAAGAGTTTTAAGGCATATGGTGCTAAACTAATTACTGAAAGACATCGGCATCGTTACGAAGTAAATAATGATTTTCGAGATGTGCTTGAAAACAAAGGGCTCATTTTTGCAGGAATTAATCCGGAAAGAAATCTGGTGGAAATAATAGAGCTCAAAAATCATCCTTTCTTTGTGGCTACTCAATTTCATCCGGAGTTTAAGTCTCGGCCATTTAATCCACATCCACTCTTCAGGGATTTTATAAAAGCGGCTTCCAGTTAGTTTTTTTCAGGAAAAACACTGATCATAGGAGCACGACGAGTTGTACCATCAAACCTTATTTTTCGTTTTACTGTAAATTTTACTAATCCATTAACGAGAGAGAAGATAGTATCATCTTTGCTGACTTTTACCCCCTTGCCTGCCAGATACTTAGAGCCTCTTTGGCGAATCAAAATATCACCGATTTTTACTCGTTCTCCGTCTTGTTTCTTAATTCCTAGATATTTAGGTTGGGAGTCTCGGCCGTATTTGGCTGATCCCGAACTTTTTGTATGCGCCATAATTTCCTATTAAATAATACGATAATTTATGATACCTGATATGGTTATAAAAATCAAGCTGTGGTATGAAAATAACAAAAATGACCTAGTTATTGCGGTTATTATCTTTCTTGTTGGTATGGCCGGTTTTGGCTTGGGTAGGTTATCATTTTTATGGATTCCGAAGGAGCCTATTACAATAGATAGTGGAGATATGGAAAATGAAGTGTTGAAAGAGGCGGGTCAAGGACAAGAATCAGGGGGGCGGGCTAATATAACTTCGGCACTGAAAAGCGAATTTGTCGGCTCTAAAAACGGTACTAGTTATCATTTCCCATGGTGTCCTGGCGCACAGAAGATAAAAGAAGAAAATAAAATTTGGTTTGAGACTAAAAAGGAAGCAGAGGATAGGGGATACAAGCCTGCAGGAAATTGTCCGGGGCTTTAAACCATATTTTCCGCCGGATTTTCTACGCCAGCCTCTCTTTTAAACGTCGTTGTAATTGTTGTGTACTCCTTACTCACCTTCCGTGCGTTTTCTATTTCTGTCCTAGCACTTTCAGGGATTTCCCCCATGATTTTCTTGAGTTTAGTCTCGTCCGCCTTTAAAACTTCTTCCCATTTGCCGAAGTTGGCCAAAATAGTTTTTACCGCAGTCCAATCATATTCAAATCTTTGGTTTTTCTTTTTGGAGATGGTTCCGGCTTCATCAAAAACCCTAGTAAGATTTTCTTTGTCCATATAGTCTTTTATCTGCTCCTGCAGTTGATCCAGTTTTTCTTCTTTGGTTTTTACATCTTTTTTAATTTCCAAAAAATCTTTAATCGTCTTTTCTATTTCTTCTTTTGTCGGTTGTACCTCGCCGCTGGGCATCTTTTTATATAAATGTCTCCACGCTGGACAAATAGGACGGTAACTGCACCAATTACAAAGGGCGCTGGGCATAGGCTCGAATTCTTTTCCTGTCTGAAGGTGGTCTTGAATATCCGCAATCGTTTTTAAAACATGCTCCTTTGTTTTTTTGGCGGCCTCTCCGTCTATTTTAGTGCTTAGTTTATCCTCATGTTTCAGAAAATAAAGACTTAATTTTATATCTTCTATATTCAAATGCGGCCACTTTTTCTGTATGCCCAGAGAATACAGCGATAACTGCAAGTTTGTTTTAAGTGAGTCTTGGGTGGGCATCTTTTTGCCGGTTTTGTAGTCTATTATTTCATAACCTTCTGGTGTTTTGTCAAGTCTGTCAATGATTCCAGCTAAAATATGCACCTCGCCGGTTTTCTCATCTTGAATAGGAACTTCAAACCGAGACTCAAGTTCAAGAACGGTAAAATTCCAAGGTGCATTTTTTTCATAAAATCTCTTTAATAACCGGACACCATCTTCAAATAATACTTTTTCTTCTTTTTCTGTCCAGAATGTTTTTAACGAATCTTGTTTAGCTTCCTGATTTAGTTTTTCCAATCCCGGCCAGTTTTGCCGGAAGTGATCCACTACCTCGTCTAAAGTAGGAAAAAGGGGGTTGTTCTTAAACATAAAATTCAGGGCGCTGTGTATGGCCGTGCCAAAAATAGCCTCTCGTGACTTGGGAGCTCTTATTTTATCTACCTCCTGGAATTTATACTTTTGGGGGCACTGAAGATATGTATCTATTGATGAATAGGAAGTACGCATGGTAGTATATTGGATTATAGCTTTCAACTGGCTGTTTGACAATAAAAAGGAGGTAAAAGTGAAAACAAAACGAGAAAAGAATCCTATACCACGAGATAAACAATTTAATCAGCTTGTAAAAGATTTAGTGCGGATAATTAAAAAAACCGATAGAGAGATAGAAAAAATGAGAAAGGTATTTCCAGAAATATCAAACCCCCTAAAGCCAACCAAGAGAAGGAGAAAGAAATGACCGTCCTACCATGCAGGGTATCCAGGGGATTGATATTTAAAATCAAATTCGGAGAAATCCGAATTTTTTGTTGCAAAATTTTTACCACCCCTGGCCTAAATATAGAGAATAGGTGGGGAAGTGATGTCAAAAGATATATCTCCGAGAGCTTTTGTGGCTATAAAGGGTAGCTCCAAGGCATGTGGATAACCACCGCTTCCAATCCAACACAACTAATAATATAATTGAGTATAATATCCCTAATGCTCAATTATAAGGTAAGAAGAAAATAGTAAAAAGGAATAAGAATACAACATTATGCCACTTCCCCACCTAGACGATTTTTTATTAAGCATCCAGACCAACAATTATTCTCCAGAAACTATTTATAATTACGAAAGAGATCTAAAAGTATTTGAAGGTTTTATTAAAAATGAAATAGAAATAAATTTCAATAATTTAAATAAAAAACATTTGGAGCAATATAAGGCTCACCTTACCTCTCGGGATCGTATCACTAGCCAAGGCCAGAAGGCTGAAAAACAGCTTAGCGCGGGTTCCATAAATAGAAATATATCTAGCTTAAGGAGATACCTGAAATATCTAATTGATATGGATTATGAAGTTCCGGTGGCGCCGGAGGCCATCAAACTTATTAAAATGCCCAAGAAACACCCCAGGGTGGCCGAACTTGAGGATTTAATACGACTGATTGAATCCCCCGCTGAATTTGAAAAAACGCCGGAGATAGTCCTGCGTAACAGCGCCATGCTGGAAACCCTCTTCTCCACTGGCATGCGGATTTCCGAATTAATTTCGTTGGATAAAAATCAAATTGATAAAACTGGAAAAATTTTTATCCGCGGCAAAGGAAAAAAAGAAAGATTTGTTTATTTGACTGATCGCGCCAAAGAAAAAATTGATGATTACTTAACTATGCGAAAGGATGATTCCCCCGCTCTCTTTATCCCCTACCGGGGGAGGAATGCAAACCTCACCAAGTCTAGAATTTCTACAAATTATTTGCAGATGAAAATAAAACAATATCGCGAACGGTTGGGTATAAATGTACCCACCTCGGCTCACTCTTTGCGTCACGGCTTTGCGACTTATTTGGCCGAACAAGGGGCCAATCCAGCAGCTCTACAAGTTCTTTTGGGACACGAGTCTCTACACACCACAACACGCTATGTGCATGCCTCCGATAAATATGCAGAATCCACACACAAAAAATTCCATCCATTAAAATAATTTGACCATTTTCTAGTATACTGCTATAACTGATCGGGTTGTTTGAAAACAGATAATTTTAAATAAGGAGGTAGGGATGCGGCCATGGGTCAGCAAACTAGCCGGATGTGAGGTAATTAACTTTGTCATATACAACGACCTTGTTGGTAAACTTGTAGAAAGAATTTTTGATGGCAGAAAATATTTAATTTTGTTGATAAATGAGGCTTTCTTTATAGATGCCATAGCCGTCGTGATTGATAAAAATTTATGGCTGTCTAAGAGTTTAGATACGCATTCTGCTTATCTTGATAGTAAAATAGTGATAGCGGAAAAAGTTAAACTAGATTTTTCCGGAATACAATATCTAAAACCCACCATATCTCTTCCTATGGGTAGTCATCGTGTTGAAATATCTCACGGTGTTAATAGTTTGAGCGTGCATTTCCCCGTCTCTCAATTTGTAGAAGCGGCGTTTGATTACTTGAGGGATAATCCGACTTTCAATTTAGCCGACACGGGCAAACAAGGGGAAGAGTTCCAAGAAAAATGGCAAAAAATGATGAAATCACTAGTCTAAGTATTGCAAAGGATTTATAGAACCTCCAATAGGCACAGGACCGCACGCACCCGTCGGTCCTTTTTTTATTTCCAAAGTTCTGGAATCGTAAACCGTAAAATGAAGATGGGGACCGGTACTTTTTCCGGTACTGCCCACATATCCTATTATATCTCCCCTCTTCACTTGTTGTCCTTGAGAGACGGTTATTAAAGACTGGTGAGCGTACATAGACGCCAAATTATTTTTATGGTCAATAACTGTATATTTACCCTGCAAAGATTTTGGACAGTAGTTATCCGTATTGCCCGTGCCCAGCACTGTTCCGTCATCGGCCGCTTTAATAGGAGTTCCGGTAGGTGCGGCTATATCTATGCCATTATGAAATTTATAAAAATGCCTACCCTTCTTTGATTTTGTAAAAGGAGTCTCTCCGTATCCCTGGCTCAAGATTCCTTCAATCGGCCAGTCAAAAAAACTTTTTTTAGCCTTCGGCAGAGAACTTGGATCAATTAATAAACGTAATTTTTCTTCAAGGTCTTCAATTTCTTTCTCAAGTTCTTCTTGTTTGTCTTCGGTTTCCTCTAAAAGCACTTGATAACGAGCTTCCTGGTTTTTGGTCAGCACCAAAAGATTTTGGCGTTCTTTTTGTATTTCTTCCTTTGTTTGTTTATTGGCTATCAGGGTTTTCCCCAAATTTTTTAACTTCTCTTTCTTTTCTTCGGCTTCCGCCTTTTTTGTTTTTAGTTCTCCTCGCACGGTTTTCAGATCAGAAACTGATGCCGTTATTTTAGACTGTAGAATCTCGGTATAATCCATGTGGCTTAGGAATTTCGCAATATCCCCTTCCTGCAGTAATATCTCAATCAAATCCAAGCCATCGTTCTCATATATTACTCTTAGAGTGTTGGCCAAACCCAAATTCATTTTTTTTATAGAGCTGTCTTTTTCCTTTATTTCAATACCAGTCTTTTTTATTTCCAGTTCGGTATTTTTCATCTTTTTCTCGGTAAGATCTATATCTTTACGTAATTGCTTCACTGTTTTGTCTATTCTGATCAATTCGGCTTTAAGTGTTTTGCCGCGTTCCGCGGTGGAGTACACCTCGTCTTTATATTTTTTAGCCTCTTCTTCAAGCCTGCGTATTTCCTCATTTTTTTGGTCGATTACCTTCTTTAACTCTCCAGGTGTTTGGGCCCAGGATACTGTGGCCGAAAAAGCCAAAGAAAAAAACAATAAAACCGCCAATATTTTTAAAAAAGCAAAAGTCTTCATATGCTTTGCAGGGCATTCTCCAGTCTTTTTATGGATTGTTCTACCCCTAATATAGATATGATTTCAAATGGTCCGGCTGAAGCTTTTTTACCAGATAAAGCCGAGCGCAAGGGCCACAAAAGCCGCCCCCTATCCCCCATTTTTCCAGCCTCTTCCAAGAACACCTTTTCTATTATTTTTATATCTTGTTCTTTGTTTTCTTTAAGTAGTTCAAGCAGTTTTTTAATAGAACTTTTAATTTCCTCATCCGTCATATTTTTCCAGCGCAACAGATCTTTATCTGCAGACGGTTCCTTAAAGAAATAATCCACTTTTTCCGGGAGCTCGGACAGTTTTTTTATCCGAGACTGCTCCAATTCTAAAATTTTTTCAAGATATTTTTTTGATTTTACTTTTAAAAATGGTTGGCTAAGTTTGGCCAGTTCAGCTATAGATTTTCTACGTATGTATTCTCCATTCATCCAGTCCAGCTTGTTTAAATCAAATATGGCTCCGGATTTCTGGACTTTTTCCATGGAGAATGATTCTATCAGTTCCTCTTTAGATAAAATCTCCCTGTCATCTCCCGGATTCCAACCAAGCAGGGCCATGAAGTTAAAAAGAGATTCGGATAAATAGCCGAGATCCTTATACTCATCCACCGAAGTTGCTCCGTGCCTTTTGGACAATTTAGAACGGTCCGATCCTAGAATAAGGGGAAGATGCGCATATGTGGGTTTTTTGAACCCCAGGGCTTCTATAAGTAAAAGCTGTTTCGGAGTATTGGAAATATGATCTTCTCCGCGAATTACGTGACTTATTTCCATTATTTCATCATCTACCACTACCGCGAAATTGTATAAAGGCACATCTATTCTTTTAGCGATGGAAAAATCTCCGATTAAATCCGAATCAAAAGATAGATCTTTTCTAACCAGGTCATTAAAAGTAATTTTACGGCCGACATGATTTTTAAATCTTATTATGTAATCATTTTTAGCCTCTCTCAATATGTTGGCTTCCTCCAGGGATATGTTTCTATATTCACAAAGGTGGACCGGATGTTTTTTACTTTTCATTAAATTTTCTTTTTCTTCTGCCAACTCTTTTTCAGAATGGAAACAATAAAAAGCCTTTGATTCGGATAATAATTTTTCGATATACGGTTTATAAGTTTTAGTTCTTTCGCTTTGTCGATAGGGTCCATAATCCCCCCCCACCAAAGGTCCCTCGTCCTCTCCCATACCCAGCCATTTAAGCCCCTCAATTATATTTTTCTCAAACTTCTTATTAGATCTTTCAATATCCGTATCTTCTATTCTGACAATAAACCTACCTCCCATTTTTTTGGCGAAAAGATAATTGAAAAGGGCGGTACGCGCGGTACCTATATGCAGGTTTCCTGTTGGGCTTGGAGCTATACGGGTTCGGATCATAAATTATGAACTGCCAGGCCTAAGATCTCTCTGGCGATTATCTCGGCTGAATCAAGTCTGGCAAAATTTTTAGCGGCATCCGACATTTGTTTTATTTTTTCTTTATCAGATATCAATTTGGTTATATCTCTAAGTAGTACATGCGGAGTTAGGTTTGTTTCCTCAACTATCAGACAGGCTCCGACTCTTGAGTATTCATAAGCATTTTTTCTCTGATGGTCTTGAGCGGCACCGCTTAGGGGGATTAGTATGGACGGCTTACCCGATGCCGCTATCTCCATTATGGAAGACGATGCCCGAGAGATTATTAAGTCAGCCGCGGCATAAAAATCTCTAATTTCTTCCTCGTTCATAAATCCAAAAAGATGGTAATGATTTTTCAAGTCAGGATTTAAAATAACCTCCGCTTCGCTTTTTACATCCGAAAGATTTTTTTCTCCGCATTGATGTATGATCTCAAATTCGCCAGCAAGCTCTTTTAAAATACCCAACAAAGCATCGTTTATTTTCTGGGCTCCTTGAGAACCGCCCACAAAACCCAAAACAGGAAGCCCCGAAGTTATATTTAAATTTTCTTTTGCCGAAACAGGTGAGCCACTTAGTAACTTTTTGCGCAAGGGAATACCCACCAGAGCAGTTTTTTCTTTAGGGAAAAAATCGGCTGCGCCGGCAAAAGCTACCCCAACTTTATCTGCAAATCTGGCTGACCACTGGTTCACTTTTCCGGGAATAGCGTCGGATTCGTGGACCATGAGGGGTATTCGGAAAATTACTGCGCCAATAACTGCTGGCAGGGCTCCATAACCCCCTTTGGAAAATACCACATCAGGCATGATTACGAAAAAATGCCAAAGAGATTGTAAAATTCCTAAAAAAAATTTAAAAATATCCAGAAAATTTTCTAAAGAAAAATAACGCCGCCACTTTCCCGTAAGGACTTTAATCTCTATTAAGCCTTCTTTTTTTAGCGTCTGGCTTTTTTCCTGATCTAGAGCTCCGAGATAGTATAAATCAAGATCTACAATTAGGTTTTTTTCGGCAATAACTCGTATTTCTCTAGCCAGAGCAATTAAGGGGAAAAAATGTCCTCCAGTGCCTCCCCCGGCCAACAATATTCTCATAATTTTACTAGATTTGAATGTTTATATTCTCTCATATTTGGATATATTTAACAAAATTCCAACACCGGCCAAAGTCATCCCCAACGAAGTTCCTCCGTAGCTGAAAAAAGGCAGTGGTATTCCGGTCAAAGGGAAAAGACCGGATATGGCGGCAATATTTATGAAGACTTGAGTTGCAATACTTAAAGTTATACCGCCGGCAAGTAACTGGCCGAATGAATCGGGAGCTCCTTTAGCTATTTTAATTCCCTGCCGAAAAAATATGGCAAATAAAAAGAGAATCGCCATAACTCCCAAAAACCCCATTTCCTCTGCAAAAATAGCAAAAATAGAATCACCCATCGGCTCCGGCAGATAGTTATACTTTTGCAGGCCTTTTCCGAAACCAACCCCCCAAAATCCACCGGAACCAATGGCAATTGAAGCTTGGTTGGCATGATATCCTATTCCTTTTGGGTCAAGATCGGGGTTCAAGAATACATTTAGACGGTTCATCCGATATGGGGCTATCTGTACCAGTAAAAAAGCCAGTACAAGACCAAGAGCGGACAAGGTTACTATTTGCGAGGTCTTGCCGCCTCCCAAAAAATAAAGTAAGCCGGCAGAGATAACTATTATTCCCAAAGTTCCAAAGTCCGGCTGCATTATAAGAAAAATTCCTATAAAAGATAGCATCATGGCAAAAGGTATAAGACCATAAGAAACACTGGCTATTTCCTGACGTCTAGCATCTAGCCACGAAGCTAAATAAATTACAAAAGTCAATTTTAATATTTCCGATGGCTGGAAGGTGATGGGGCCCAGTTTAAGCCAGCGGGTTGCTCCTCCAAAGGAAAATCCCAGTGTCGGCAAAAAAAGCAAAGCCAGCATTACAAAGGACAATATCATAAGAGGCAAAGCCACCTTTCTCCAAAAAGTATAAGGTATTTTGGAGGCTATGAGCATGAATATTATGCCAGGGACCCCTCCGTATATAAGCTGGCGCATGGTGTAGTAACCTACGGAACCGAAACGTTTCTGTGAAAGAACCATGGACGCGGAAAATACCACAAGCAAGCCGCCCCAAAATAGTGCCGCAGTTACATAAAGCAAGGTTTTGTTTAGACCGGTAGACTGTTGTTTCATTTTAATTTCTTTACTGCTTCAGTAAATTTTTTACCACGATCAAATTCGTTTAGAAAAAGTCCGAAACTGGCAGCGCCAGGGCTTAATAAAACATAATCCCCGGCCTTGGCTTCTACGTAGGCTTTTTTAACTGCTCCGGCCATAGATTTAGAATATAGAATTTTTAATTTAGAATCCTGGATTTTTTTATATCTTGATTCGTAATCCCTAATTCCTAATTCTTTCTCTAGTTTTTCTGTGGCTGTGCCTGGCAATAAAACCAAAACCTCAATTTTATCTGCTACAATCTTGGCCAAAGAGTCATAATCCAAATTCTTATCCTGTCCGCCAGCTATTAATATTATTTTATTATCTTTTTCTTTTAATTTCCAAAATCTTTCTACACAGGCAACGGTGGAATCCGGCATGGTGGAGGTTGTGTCGTTTATAAAACTTATACTGTCAAGCTCTCTAATTTTTTCTTGTCTTCCGGGGAGACCATGGAAACTGCGCAAATCTTTTTCTATAAGTTCTTTGCTCACTCCGAGTAACCCGGCTACACCTGCCGCTAGAGCTACCGATGATCTATAGTGGCTTCCCAGATTATGGTCCACCACTGTTTGTAAATTTTTCTGAAGTTCGGGGTAGATGATCTTAGCCCTACTTATTTTAGCAATATTTTTTAGTTTTTCATCCAAAGGATTTAAAAACAGGTAATTTTCTTTATTTTGAAAAGCTGTTATATAGCCCTTGGCTTTTAAATAATCATCAGGATCCTTGTGCCAGTTGAGATGTTCCTTGTATATATTAGTGATGACAGAAATTTCCGGCTTGCCTTTGATTTCTAAACCCGAATCGGCCAGATCCTGCAACTGGAAGCTGGATAGTTCCAGTACAACCCAGTCATTTGATTTTATTTTGGGTAGAAGTTCCAATACAGATCTGCGTATGTTTCCTGCCAACCAGATTTTCTTAAATTTTTCTTGCAGAAACCTCCATATTAAAAAAGCTGTGGTAGATTTACCACGACTTCCGGTTATGCCTATTATTTTAGCAGGACAGCTATTTAAAAAAATAGCGATATCATTTAAAACTGGTATATTTCGTTTTTTGGCCTGAATTATAAATTCAGAGTCTGGTTTAACACCCGGCCCCTTTAGTATAAAATCGGCTTTCAGAAATTCATCTAGTTTATGTTCCCCAAAAAAATATTTTATACCTTTTATTTTGGCTAGTTTCTTAAGAGAGGGCTGAAGGACTTCTAGAGAACGTAAGTCGGTGACAGTAATCTTAGCTCCTTCTCTAGCTAAAAATTTTACTGTCCCCACTCCCCCGCCATGTAGTCCCAAACCCGCCACTAAAACATTTTTGTTTTTAAAACTAATCATTTATAAAATTATACAACAAAAAAGCTCACTTTACCAGTGAGCTTTTGGTTGTTTAAATTGTATAATATATTATTTTATTAGTACCGCAGTATTGCAACCACACCGGTCGCCAGAACAACTATTACTACAATTGCTGTCAAAATCATACGGAGTTCCGCGTCTGGTACCATGAATTCAATAAAGTCCCTAAGTCCGCTCATGATACTCACCTCCTTACTATAAAAGACCTATCTTCCTATAAGGGCAATTACCATGCCAACTATGGCACAGATTATACTTATTGTCCAAAATCTCATGGTTACTTTGTGCGGGGGCCAGCCTTTGGCTTCAAAATGATGATGCAGTGGGGCAATCAAAAAAACTTTTTTACCCCTGAATCTTTTGGAGGCAAGTTGAATTATATTGGAAGCCACCTCGGCCATGGGAACTAGGGCAATGATTGGCAAGACCGCCACCGAGTCGGTCAGAAAAGCCATAACTGTGAGAGACGTTGTAAGCCCTAAAATACCGGACTCTCCCATATAAAATCTGGCTGGCGGTATATTAAACCATAAAAAAGCCAGAAGCGCTCCGGCAATAACTGCTCCGAAAGCAGCCAGGTCTATTTGGTTGCGAAAGAAAGCAATGGCCGAATAAGCTCCAAAAATAGAAGCAAAAACCCCTCCGGCAAGTCCGTCTATGCCATCTATAACGCTGGAAGAAAAAAGAACAATCATCGTAATAACAAAAAGAGGTATATACCAGCCGTCAATAAATATGTTGCCAAGACCTGGTATATAAATTGTCTGCCAACCAAGTTTGAAATGAAACCAGAGGGCTCCAGCCAAAGCAATCAGAAAAACAACCCAAAGACGATATCTGAATCTTATGCCCCCGGCCACATATTTGCCTTTGCCGAATACTTGAGCAATATCATCTGCCAGTCCAAGAAAAGACGCGGAAATTAAAGTCAAAATCGGAAGCCATGTCTGATTTCTGGAAAGAAAATTAATTTTATCCCAAAAAGCGCTTTCGGTTATTTGAGCAATTCCCCAAACCGCAAAAGCTAAAAATACAGTGGTTATCCAAATAAGCATTCCCCCCATACGCGGCACCCTGGTCTCTCTTTCTTTGTGTAATGCCGAAAAGAGAGGAGTCTTAGTACCGTCCGGAGAAGTATCGCGAACAGTTTTTCTCCAAAGTTTATATTTATATAAAAAATGAGTTAAAATCGGAGTCAATAAAATAGCTGCTGCAAAGGCTACAGCCGCTAAACCAAAAACCTTCGTAACATTTATTATTCTACTAATTTCTTGTTCCATATTTTAAACCGTCTAGCCAATTTATAATTTTTCTGCCGTCTTCGGTTCTGTTTTCTGATTTTAATATTACTACGATAGCTATTTTATCCGGGCGTACCGGATAAAGCATAAGTAGGGTATCTCGGGCCTTATCGGTAAAGCCGGTCTTGCTTCCCAAAATAGCCGGAAATTCTTTTAATAGGCCGTTGGTGTTATTCATAACATAACCTTTGCCACTCTCGGTATAAATCTCTACCTCGTGAAAAACAGAAAAATCCCACAATCTAGGATGCCTATATAAAATGTGCTCGGCCAGTTTAACTAAATCTTGTGCGGTTGTATAGTGCTCCGGATCGTCCAGTCCAACCGGATTTTTAAAGGAAGAATCGTACATACCCAGCTCATCAACTTTCTTTTTGGCTAATTGCTGGAATGTTTCCAGACCCCCCTCTATACTTTTGGTTCCGTGCTGGTGTCCAATTTCTTCTGTCAGCACGCGAGCTATATCATTGGCCGATCCGGAGAGAAGCAATTTCAGGAGGTCGTCTTTGGTCAGCCACTCTCCTTTTTCTACCGAACTTATTTTTGCCTCCACATTTTTAGCTTCTGCCGAGACATTTATTTTTTCAAAGGGGTTTAGTTCTTCTTCAGCGATGACCGCCGTCAAAAGCTTAGTGAGGCTTGCCGGGGCAAATTTTTTCCACTCTCTTTGTTTAAGCAGATATTTGTTCTCGCCCGCTATCTTTACCAAGTAAGATTCGGCTTGGGTGTCGGGCCTTTTTTGGTCCAGTGCCTCATATACAAGAGCTGTTTTAGATGGAGCCCTGCCAGCAGGTTTTTTATTAATAGAAAATAAAACTGATACAAGCAGTATCAGACAACCGACAAGAATATGTAGCTTATAATCATTTTTTGCCTCCATCTGTATTTGGTTCCTCGGCAATACTTATCTTTTGCTGGCTAAGTTCAATAAAACCGGGGAGCTCTTCCATCGAAGCTATTCCCATGTGTTTTAAAAAATCTACGCTTATTTTGTATAAAAAAGAACGCGCATCTTTGGGGTTTTCCACCCTCTCTATCAACCCACGCATGAGAAGATTACGGACTATAAAAGAGGAATTTACCCCCCGTATATGTTCTATCTGTATGCGGGTTACGGGACCCTTGTAGGCAATAATCGCAGCTGTTTCAATGGCCGCACGAGACAGTTCTTCCGAAAATTCATCTTTTATAATTTTTTCAATATATTTTGTATTATTAGGGTTGGATCCGATTTGCCATTCATTATCCTTTTTAATCAGTACTAATCCCCTATCTTTGTATTCTTGGCCAAGTTGGTTTAAGGCTTCTTTAATCTCCTCTTCCTTTTGCTCCGTTATTTTAATAAGCTTTTTTATGGAAAGCGGTTCGCCGTGGACAAATAAAATTGATTCCAAAATTGATTTTAAATTCATATAGTAACGCTATCTTTTGCCTTTTTATGAATTTTTATTTCTCCAAAAGATTTTTCCTGCCCGAGCTCCAAAAATTTCTGCTTGGCGAGCTCCAAGATGGCCAAGAAACTTACTATTATCTCTACCTTTCCTTTCGCCCCCTTTATAATTTGTGAAAAAGCTCCTTCCACGGCCTCCTGCATAAAAGAGCGGATGTGGTTTATTTTCTCCTCAAGAGATATGATTCTTTTTATTTTTTCCTCCGCCAATTTTTCTATTTTCGGTATGGAATCGAGAAAGGCTGTAAATATTTCTTTTATTACCAGAACAGTAGTCTTCTTCGGTGGATAAAAAATTGGATCAATTCCCAGATAAGCTTCCTTGGTGAATATGCGCAGTTTTTTGTTTTCAAGATTTTTTATTTCTTTAGCTAGGTCTTTAATTTTTTTGTATTCTGCCAGTCTTTTCTGCAATTCCTCTATGCCGACCTCTTCATCTGCCTCAAGTTTAAGGTCGGGTAGAAGCGACTTGGATTTTATCAGCATTAGTTGCGCCGCTACCACCAGAAACTCTGCCAATTGCTCCGGATCCATCTTGGCAAGAGACCTGACATACTTTATGTACTCATCCGTAACTTTGGCTAAAGAAATTTGGGAGATTTCTAATTTTTCATTTTCAATAAGATCAAGCAGTAAATCCAGAGGCCCCTCAAAGCCATCGTGTTTTAGGCGAAACTCTTGCTTGGTCATTTAATTTTTTTAATCACCTCTATACCAAGCTCCCTAAGCTGTTCCCCAGATAACTCCGAGGGCGCTTCCATCATTAAGTCTCTTGCGTCACCTGTTTTGGGGAAGGCTATGGTTTCGCGTATGTTTGGTTCACCGCGGAGAATCATAACTAATCTGTCTAGTCCGGGCGCTATGCCTCCGTGTGGCGGTACCCCATTTTCAAAAGCCTCCAACATATGGCCGAAGTTTTTCTTTATTTTTTCTTCAGAGTGTCCCAATATTTTGAATACTTTTTCTAAAATCTCTTTTTTGTGTATTCGTATTCCTCCTCCGCCGACTTCAAAACCGTTCAAAACTATATCGTATTGTTGAGACAATATTTTATCTAAATCGCGCCCGTTCATTAAATTATCCAAATATTCCGGTTTGGGCGCCGTAAAAGGATTGTGAGAATAGGTCCAGCTATTGGTATTTTGATCTTTTTCAAAAACAGGAAAATCTAAAATCCAGACAAACGCCAGCTCATTTTTATCATCTTTGTTTTCCCTTAAATCCGGACGGTCAGTTCCATGTTTTTGCATTGCTTCGCTATAAGAAATTCTTGGGAAAGGAACTTGAGAAATCTTTTTGTGAGGAGCAGAGTTTTTTACCAGCAAAATCAACATTTCTTCCATCAAGTTCAAAATATCCTCTCTTTCCACGAAACTCATTTCCAGATCAAGCTGGGTAAATTCCGGCTGACGGTCTCCGCGGGTGTCTTCGTCCCGGAAACAGCGGGCTATCTGGAAATATCTTTCAAATCCAGCCACCATAAGAAGTTGTTTATATTGTTGGGGCGACTGGGGCAGGGCGTAAAATTTACCGGGGTATAATCTTGAGGGAATAACATAATCTCTGGCTCCTTCCGGAGTTGATTTGCTGACTATGGGCGTTTCAATTTCCACAAAATCTTTTTTGTGCAAAAAATCACGGCAGAAATTAATTATCCTATCTCTCATTATAATATTTTCTTTCATTCTTGGCCGACGCAAATCTAGATATCTATATTTCATCCTGTGTTCCTCACCTATTTCATAACCATCAGTACTTAAAGAAAATGGCGGAGTTTGGGACTCGCTCAATATCTCAAGCTCTGTTGCTTCAATTTCAACACTGCCGGTTGGTAGTTCCGGGTTTTGCATTCCTTGGGGCCGTTCTTTTACTGTCCCTTCAATTTTTACTACCCATTCCGTTCGCAGACGATCCGCAGTGCTTAAAAGTTCCTTATTAGCCGGGCTAAATATAACCTGCACCAATCCCCATCTATCCCGCAGGTCAATAAAAACAAGCTTGCCGTGATCACGTCTTACATCAACCCAACCCATTAAAATCACCTTCTCCCCTATTTTATTTATCGTGTCTTTGGTGAGAGTACGCATATAATCATTTAAGCACAATATCAAAAACGAGCCAAATTTTTTAAAATCAAATATAAATTACTACCGGGTCAAGCGGTATCCTGATTTCAGACAACGGGAGGAGCGATTTGCTTGGTTCGTCCCGACTCTCTAGTCGGGACGAAAATCGCGACGACCATTAGCGAAGCTGTCGCTGGAACAGCTGAGTCGTGTATGAAAGCAGGATACCCGAGACCCACGACTATTTCTTAAGTGGTATTTCAAACCAAAAAGTGCTCCCCTTTCCCAATCCTTCCGACTCTGCTCCCACCTCGCCTTTGTGGTCCTCCACCACTTTTTTTACAAAATAAAGTCCTATACCCATCCCATCGGCGTTGGTTTTTCTAGCCTCCTCCGATCGAGAGAATTTTATAAAAAGTTTTTTCTTATCTTCAGCAGTCATTCCAATACCGTCGTCTTTTATGCTGAAACGCACTCGGTTGCCGAAAACTTCTAATTTAGCCGCAACTATCTGCTTAGAATATTTTATGGAATTATCCACAAAATTAACCACGACCTCTCTGATTTTATCCTTGTCAAAAGCAAAGTTTAAAGACTCGCCGGCCGTATTTTGAAAAGAAAAACTTACTCCTTTTTTTGAGGCCACCTCCTTAAATTCCCTCGCAACCTCTTCCACCACCGGCACCAAATTATTCTGCGCAAATTCATATCTTATCTTTCCGGACTCCATTCTGGATAAATCCAGAAGATCAGCTACCAGTTTTACCAACTGCTCGGCCGCTCTAAGAACATTTCGCAAGGGTTGTCTTGCCTTCTCTTCCAGCCTGCCAAAGCTTCCTTCCAAAGCCATTGATACATATCCTCTTATAACTGTCAGCGGGGCTCGCAATTGATGGGAAGCCAGAGAAATAAATTCTGATTTGGCCACGTCTAGTTTTTTTAATTCTTCATTGGCTTTTGCCAACTCACTGCTTAGTATTTCCATTTTCTCTCTCTGCTCCACCTCTTTTCGGACACTCCGTATGAGAAAAATACCGGTGAAAAATAATATGACAAAAACTCCGCTTCTGAAAATTATCTCGGTTATATTTTTAGACAAAGTAATTTCAAAAAATGAAGACACAATCAGCAGAAAGGCCAAAAATTCCGTGGCAATAACTTTCATGTGAAGAAGTTTGTATTTTATTATGGCGTAGGCTGTAAGTAGAGTGAAAGGGAGGGAAAAAACCGGAGCAAGCGGTATAAACCAGGAGTTTCCATAAAGAGCCGGCAGGATAAAATTAAAAAATATATACAGAGGAAAAGTTATTAGCGATCCTATAAGTACAAATTGAAATTGGGATTTCTCAACCCCGACAGCCTTAATTGTTTTCCGCAGTAGAATAAAAATTCCGCCCAAAACAAGGAAGCCGACCATTGCGCCAAATATGGGTATGGCCGGGCCGTTGGTTACTCTGGATACCCGACCGTCTGGATAAAAATCCAAAACCCGCTCAAAGACAAAGGGGGTTAGAGTGAGCAGGGCCGTAATAACAACCAGCGGAATTAAAATAAATTTATATGTTTTTGAAAATTCAATCTTATCTTTTGGAAATACAAAAAATACTTGGAAAATACCGAAAGCATGCAAGACCACAAAAAAAACAGCCAGACGCAGAAACCAAAGCACCAACTCGGGATCGCTGAACTGATAGACTAAGTAATTAAAAACACCATAAAAAATGGTGGTTATGGAAAAGAATAAAAATGACCGATTGGTAGTGCTTTTTCGATTGTTAAAGAAGACCACAAAACCCAAAATACCAATGGCGGCTGTGGCTATTCCTACGGCAAATAAATCAAGATTTTGTAACATATTTTATTTCAAAACAAAGGGTTTAATAACCTTTATTTCGGCTGGCAGACGCGAAGACCGAGCGCTCGGATTTCCGCCATCACCTATTCTAAATAACAAAACTATATTTTTATTTTTACCGTCCACAATGGATTCAATTTGGCTGTAATGATTTCTGATCATTTGATGGTGGGTGTCAGATAACATATCTGCTTGGTTGGCAAAAACTCTTCTAGCCAAATAGGGCAACCCAGCCATTATCTGCATACCCAGTCCCGAGGCGGTTGCTTTGAGCCAAATTTTTTGCATCATCCTGCCCGCGGCTATAAAATCTTCATCAGACTCGCTTGGCGTTATAATCGCTCCCATGATTGCACAGGAGCCATAAATTTTTGCATTTGTCTTGGCTACTGATCTGGACAGTCCGAGTTTGTTAAGAAATTTAAGCCAGTTCCAACTGCTAAACAAATGAAAAGCCAATCGGGCTGGCGGCGGAAGCTCCAGAGTTTTTAAATATAAACCGCTTTTTTTTTCCTGCTCTTCCCTCTTGTTCCAAACAACATTGCTAAAAAAAGACTTATGCAAAGCGGCATTCTCAAATAATATTTGCTCGTTGGCGCTCAAAGATCGTCCCAATAAATGCTTTTGCTTCTCGTCTTCTATTAGGACAACACCCCCCTCGCCAATGACGGAGTTCAGGAGATTTTCTTTAATTTCCGGAGACAGATAGTGTTTTTTATAAGGTTTTCTGTTCGTGGTTCTAACCTTGATGAAGTTATAGAGAGGTTCTTCTTTTGGTTTCGATTCAGTCAGAGTTAAACTGGCTACCAAATTATTTTTTTCTTTAGCCGGAGGAAAAGAAGGGCGTACTTCATAACCCAACTGGGAGGTTATTATAAAAATGTTTTCAATGAGAGCTCCGTGAGCTACCATGGAACCGCTTTGCCGAAAATTATAAAGAGCTTTGTCTTTATCCGGCACATTAAAAATGTCTATTTTGTTGTCATAAACTTCAAACCTCCACGGCTGGCAATTATCGCCAGAGGGAGCCCAAACCGCCAAATTTAAAATATCTTCAATGGTCCGTCCCGGTGTCATTACTTAATCTTACCATCTTAGAGCGCGAGATACGAACCAGTATCAATTTAGCGGAGACAATTTACGTCATATTCAAGGCGTGAGGAGCGAAGTGTATCTTTAGATACACGAGCAACGAGAAACGCAGAAGATGACGTAAATTGTCCCGCCCTCTGGGGAAGCTAAAAAATGGTTGATTTCTTTGTTACTCCTCCTTGGTGTATGTAAACATACACCTTCGTTGTCGTGCCGCGAAATCATCTCATTTTTTAGCTTCTAAAGCTGATACTGGTTCATATCCCGTGCTCTTTCATAAGGACAACAACCTTCTCTATATCAACAGTCAAAGACCGATCTGAATTTAAAAACGAAGAAACTTTTCTTATTGCGCGATGAATCTTGCGAGCTTCAAGAGATGCAAGAGATAATCCTCGCAGTTCCAGAGCCTGTACGGATGCGAGTAATAAAATTGATACCAGATATTCCAGATTATCAACCGATTTCTTTAAATCCAGGGCGGCATGAGTGCCAAGACTATTTACATCCTGATTATCTCCTTCGGTGGGCAACATAAAAGATTGTTGCGCTTGAGCAAGTTTGCGGTTCTGGACCGCGAGAGAAGCGGCTAGAATTTGAATGGGGCGGAACCCGTTGTTTATCCCCGGCTGTTTGACTAAGTTTGCTGGCAGACCAGAATTTTTTCTGGGATGCACTAAATTAGCTAAAATGGCGTGCAGCCAAGTGGAGGCTTGAGCAATATCCATTTTTAGAATGTCGCAGGAATCAGTCACGTAATATCCCATAAAATTTGCGCAATGATAAATTTTAGGAGGTTTTACAGAAATAATCGGATTGTCATTAACAGAGTTTATTTCTCCTTCAATCCAAGCAACCGCGCGCTCAAGATTTTCTTTAAATGGCCCAAACCCTTGAGCGACTGATCTCAATGAATAATAGTCTTGAAGACCCGGAATTTTTTCTATGATTTCTTTGTTTTTAATTTTTTCAGAAATATCTTTTCTTATATCGTCTAGTTTTTTTATAAGTTGACTTCCTTTCCAGAAATTTAGAAAAAAATTATTGATTTCCTGTTCGCCTTTCTGGCGTTTTAGCGTATGCACCAAAGGATGGTGAGCGTCTCCTATTATTTCCAGGGCTTCCAAAGACAAAGCCAGAGAGGCCAGCATGCTGTTAAAAAGTCTTTGGAGTTTATAGGCCGCAAGAGTTGCTATGGCGGTCATAAAAGAAGTCCCATTAGCCAAAGCCAGGCCTTCTCTCACCTCCGGATTAAGCTTATCTAATTCAGCCATTTTAATCGCCTGCTGTGCCGATACTTTTTTATTCATAAAATATACATCTGTTTCTAATCCACAAAGGGCAGAGGCAATGGCTGAAAGCGGAATTAAGTCTCCACTGGCTCCTACCGAACCGTAAGTGCGGACAACGGGATGTATTTTTTTATTTATAAAATTTATCAGCTGTTCCGCCACTTCCGGCCGCACACCCGAATATCCAAGTGCCAGACAATGAGCTCGCAGAGCCATTGTTACTCTGACTATTTCCTGCGATACTTCTGCTCCCAAGCCGCAGTTATGTGATTCTATCAGGTTGAGTTGTCTCTTATTTACTCCCTCTTTATATTCATCGGGGTCCTTGATAAGCAAGGTATCGGGAAGATTTACCTGATTGCCGAAGTGAGTGTTAGAGCCGTAAACCGGCAGACGTTTTTTTAAAAAATCGGTGAGTACGCGATGCGAATCCAGCATCATATTCTTTGCTTTAGGGTGTAGATGCACTTCTGCGTATTGATTGCCAATCTTAAAACAATCCTCCAAAGTAAGAGTGCTGGCTCCTCCCAATAATATGGTTTCGTTTTTATTCACCTTTTTTATTATACCAAAAATTTGGCTTTTTTGCCTCCGATTTGAACCAATCCCTTGGTATTTTTTGCGCGTAATCCCCCAGACCCATGAGGAATAATTTTAACAGTAGGTATGACTCGTGATTCCAGACTTAAATGAAGTTTCCTAAACTCACTGTTAACCTTTTTTAAATTTTCAACAAAGATATTTGTCGTTAAAACTTGGATTTCTTGGGAGGTTTCAACTCCGGGCGCTAGCTCAAGATTAAGACACAATTTTTGAACCCTTCCTTTGTTTATGGTTTTATTATAGATAAAATAGTTTCCGGAGATAAGTTTGGATATACGTTTGTCCTCCAAGCTCATTTTTATATGCTCCGGATAAATATTTAAGGCATAGAAAGTTACCGCAACATCAGATCTACCCTCTACCACCAAGAAAGGCATCTTCCATACAAGTAATCCCTGCTCACGCGCATCTTTTTCCAAACCACCGTCTTTTATTACCCTTATCATGTCATCATAAGAAAACAAGCGGCCGGTGTCGTGAATATTATATCTAACCAAAGGGGCAGAAGTTTCCGTGGTCAGCACAAACTCCCCTCCAACTTCTTCAAAAAATATATATTCGGGGTTGTACTGGACAAGCGCCGGCAATACCGAAGACTCCCCAAACAGTTTTTTATAGATATGCGGATTTTTTACTGCCAGGCGGCGCAGATAGATGCTTAAAGGGGTCTCAAAACCCATAATTCCCGCATCCGCTGAACCATAAATGCTAATCACATAATCAAAGTTTTTTATTTTTAGAGTTTTTAAAACGGTTGCGCGCCAGTCTTCTGAAAACTTATCTCCGGCTGTCAGGACTCTGATATCGTTTTTTAAAGTAATTCGGCGTCTCGGCAATTCGTTTATTATATCCATAATAAAAGGCGGGTAACCTGCTAAAATCAAATTCTTAAATTTGGGAGCTAGGTCTTTTAAGGTATTAAAGATATCTTCTTTTTCGGTTCCCGGGGAAATGGAGGTGAGATTGTATCCGCGCCTGGCAAGATCGCGGCAGCAGGCAAGAGTATAATTTCCAGCAACCCAAACTCCCATAGAAAAACATATTACCACTAGCGTGGAATCATTTTTATGGATATTAAATATGTTTTTAAATATTTTCTCATGTATGTCTGTTCCTGCCTTTTCCCCGTCGTCTCCCCTGAACCAAAAAAGAGGTCTGCCCGAAGAACCGGAGCTAGCGTAAGCCATTGGGGGTATTTTGCCTCTGGCAAACAGCTTCGGCAGTTCATATTCCAGCAAATAATTTCTTTTGTCGGTGAGCGGTATTTTTTTAAAATCAGCTATGTTATTTACCTTATCTGGGCGAATACCATGCTCCTTGATAAAATTTTTATAGGCATCTATATTTTTAGCCGCTCCCCTGAAAATAGCTAAAGCTTTTTTTAATCCCTTCATAATTATAAAAATAAATCTTCAAGACTGATAATATGTCTCCCCGAAGGCATTTTTTGTTTGCTGGCTATTCTTCTTAGAACATAGGAAATCGCTGAACCGGCCATAGACGCGCTGGTGCCGAGTTGAGGTACCGCCGACAAAGTTTCCCCGACTTCTTTCAAAGATTCTTTTAACCTTGCGGGAGCATTTGCTCCTATAACCTTATTGGCCAATTCAAGCCACTTTGCAGAATCTAGTTTTTTTAATTTATCCAAACCCCTGAAATTTTTTATATCCTTAACCCTGCCGTCAAAGATGGGTCTTGAAGGTTCCTGATCAAAACGCTCTATGTCAACAATAACCCCGTCTCCGTAATCGGTGGCCATGACAACCGGAATTTTTTCTTCTCTACAAACAAGACGGGAAAAAAATTTAAAAAATAAATTATCCGTCTGCTCTATAAAAACCTCTAATTTTTTAGGACCAGTTACAAATTTTCTAAAGTTCCGATCATCCAGCTTTATGTCCCAGATATCTATTTCAGCGAAAGGATCAATATCCCAGACGGCTCTAGCGGCAACCTCCACCTTCTTTCTGCCAACATCATACAAAGATGCTTTTAGGCGGTTCAAGTTTGAAGTATCCACAATATCAGGATCAGCTATTTTAAGCACCTTTGGGCCGCCGCTGATTACCAAAGAGTTAAGTATGGATGATCCAACAGAAAGTCCGGCTATCCCCGCTGTCATTTTTCTGTAGTTATCCTGCTCGGTTTCATTTATCAGGTTTCGGTTGCGAGCCGTGCGCAACTTAAAATATAAATTTTCCGGCAAAGAATGAACTGCGGTATTTCTCCAAGGATAATATATCCAAACACCTTCCGGCGCACCCCTCAAAAATTTATTTAGAGTTTTTTTTGCTTTTGCCGGATGATCTTTTAATTCAAGATTCTCTATAAAAAAAAGCTCCTTAAGGGCTTTAGTAAATATATCAATTAATACTGTTCCTTTGGGTATGTCTTCTCTTTTGCGGAAAAATTCTGGCTTCTGTATTTTCATAATCCGCCCCCCGAGACTCGAACTCGGAACCAACGGCTTAAAAGGCCGCTGCTCTACCAATTGAGCTAGGGGCGGATAAATATCATTTATAATCATAACATATTTCTAATAAAAAACCAGCTTATCCGCCGACTGGCGGAAGCTGGTTATTAGATTATCCCTTCTGGGAAGATTTCTTCACGAACTCAACCACGTCCCCTTCTTTCAAAATATGATCAAGTCCAACTTCTTCGGAATTAACCAAAACCATCTGATTGTCTTCTAGATTCCAAAGATCTTTAAGGTCTTTTAGCAAATCTTTTACTTTTTTTCCGGCGACCTTTTTTTGTACTGGTTTGTGAATCCAATGCTTTGCGGTCACCATTCCGGACTTTTTTTCGACGTCCTGCAGGGCTTTGTTTCTTTTCCAGTCCTGCACTGTTTTGGGTTTTTCTTCCTTTTCTTGTTTGACCGTCTTTCCGCTTTTCAGCTTGTTCATGATTCAAACTCCTTACTATGGTGTTCGTTGTTCCCTCTTTTAGGTCAAAATATACTTCCCCTATTTTATCCAACATTTCCTGTTCTACTTTCCAGAAAGTTTCCAGCATTCGGGAAGCTACAGCGACATTGGTTACAAGAATCTGTTCTCCTCCGGGTCGTGCCGCCAGTTCTCCGCAGTTCATCTCACGGGGAGTCTTTCCAGTCGCGTTTTGGATTTCCGGATGAAACTTGGTTATGGGATAGGTTAAGTTTTTACTACCCGTCCGTATAAAAGTTTGAACATTTCCATCGGTTAATTCGTTGCCTCCAGAAATTAGTATTACATCTTCAAGGACTTCGCAGTGATCAGAAATCAGTTTTCTTGTCTCGTGATTGTCCACGCACAAGAATACTATATCTCCGGATTCAATTAGTTGAGAGATGTTGTCTCGGCCAACATACTCACAAACTGGCCGGATAGACAGCAACCTTAATTCTCCAGAAAGTTCCCGACTTTTTACTTCCGCTTTTTGGCCAAAATCTCTAAAAGCTTGGCGTTGAAGGTTTTTGGGTTCTACGCTATCCCCGTCAATTAGAGACAGGCAGTATCGTTCTTGATGATTAATAAGAGTTTTGGTGTTCAGATAACGGGGTAAAAAAAATAAAAGATTTGTGCCGATTCCGCCGATGCCTATAACTTTGATTTGATACAAACCCTATCACCCCCTTATTGGTTTAACTTTCTTGACCCACGCTTTTGGCACAAGCGGTAGTTTAAACGGCTCAAGTTCAAAAATATTCTTTGGCTGAACCATGAATCTTCTTCCATCAACAACCACCGAACAGGAGATGGAAGGAAAATCCATTACATCTCCAAAAGTAATATGTAATCCGTCGTCATGTTCCTCGTCTCTATCATCAATTTCGGAATGGAAAGCCCATAAATCTCCGTGGGAGTGCATCGTGCCTACACGGTCTAGTCCTTTAGGATTTGCTCCGACTTCTGCCGATAGCGCCATGCTTCCTGCCATTTGTTCAGGTACGATTAAAACATATTCCTTTTCTTTGTCTGACCAATAAAGCAGTACTTCGGCTTCGCTCTGGTGTAGTCTGTAAATTTCTCTAAAAAAACCAAGAGAATCTAAAAACATGCTGGAAGGAATTTTTTTGGGCAGATGCAGTTTTAATTCCTCTTCATGCACTTTCAGACTTTTGAGCTCTTTTCCCTTGCGAGGGGTAAAAGAAACTGTGGAGGCGGTAAAGGCGAAGGTTTTAGTGATTTTGAAAAGTCCATTGGCCGCCAGAAGATAATAAATATCTTCCGGCGGCTTTTCAAAATCCTCATCCTTAAGATAGAAGCTTATTTCAGCCATCAAATTCTCCTCCCTGCATTTCATAATCACCAATTGTCCCTTCATCATAATTGTGAATCACTGGCGCCTTCGGCTTTACTTCTGGCGCGCAACAGTAAAATATATCCAGCAAATCAGCCAAAGAATTAAGAGGCTCTTCTTGTCCTAAATATCCATAACCCAATTCTCTCACCACCCCTATTATATTTTTACTGAATGTTCTCCAGCGGATAGACAAAGGAAACATCTCATCTTTTTCTGTCGCTTTTCTCCAAGCCTCCACAGAAGCAATTCTCTTATCCAGATGTTTTGATTCCTCAAATTCATCTTCCACATCGGCGTTGAAGCAGCGATTCCAGAGCTTGTTTAAGATCTGATCCGCTTGGTCAACTAAGTTCCCCTTAGAGCGTTTGGGTAGAATATCTCCACCAAAGGCTTGCCCGGTATTTATAATCCCGAGACATATCTTACAGACATCCGGATAAGTGTTTCTAAGATTGGTATGGAAAAGCGGGTCTTCCAAAGAATTAATGGGAGAGGTTCTATAAAATACCCTTACCTCATTCACAAGTTTGGCGGATATCTTACAAATTAAAATTACAAAAGGGAAAGCCAGCTTTACTTTTCTTATATATCTGGGGTCATCACCGCTTTTTTTATCAGTCCAGTTTACGGTTCTTGACTGGGGAAACTGCTCCAGAACCAAAACCCCTTCACCCACATCTTCTTTGTAGGCAAAGTAACGGACACCTTCGGGCAGAAGCGGAGTTTCCATGAGCCTCTCATTGTACAGAGTATTTTTCAGTTCTTTAAATAAGGCGGAGACGGGGAGCCTTTTAATTTCTACCCGTTCGTCTCCGCCCTTATCTTTTCTGACTTTGCGGTAAAGAACCACCTCATTACCAACAAATTGCAGGGCATCATTAGCTGTGTCCTTTGTTTTGGGCGAGGAAAATCTATTATTAAACATTTCCCCCTCCTTTCTGGAGACCAGGATTCCGAACTAACATCAATTTAGTGAATCAATTCCCGTCCCAGATTCAAGGCGCGAGGAGCGAAGTGTATCTTTAGATACACGAGCGACAAGTAACGCAGAAGATGGGCGGGAATTGATTCACCCGAAGGGAAGAGAGAATTTGG
>JAUYPW010000028.1 GCA_030697525.1 bacterium | reverse complement strand
TTCATCTCCTGTTCTTTTCCTTCACGAAAAACCAGAAGAGTAATTTCATCACCCACCTGATATTTTTGTACAATAGCGGCCAGGGTGTTATTGGGCCCGATAACTTCGTTATTAATTTTTAAAACAATATCCCCGTCTTTGAGACCGGCTTTAGCCGCCGGGCTTTCCGGCACCACCGCTTTTTCACCCTCCGTACTGCGAATCATGGCGCCATAATCCCGATCCAACTTTTCTTTTTCGGCCATTTCTTTAGTAATCAGGACATATCTGACTCCCAAGAAAGGATAAACAATCTTTCCTTGTTTCTGTACGCTCGTTATATTTCGTTTTAATTTATTTATCGGAATCGAAAAGCCGATATTTTCCGCGCCGCTTGCCACAGCCGTATTTACGCCAATCACCTCCCCACTTAAATTAAGCAGGGGTCCTCCGGAATTTCCCGGGTTTATGGCCGCATCGGTCTGAATCAACTCCTGCAGATTTTCTGGACCTGAAGATCCACCACTTGCCACAATTGATCTTTGAAGTCCGGAGACAATTCCCGTGGACACTGTATTTCTAAATTCCCCTAGCGCGTTGCCGATGGCAATGACACTCTGCCCTATTTTAACCCGATTAGAGTCTCCCAATTTCAAGAAAGGAAAATCATTTCCTTCAATTTTGAGTACAGCCAAATCTTGCAAGGGGTCCTTCGCTAAAATTTTTGCTTTCATCTTGCGGCCATCATTGAATAAAACCGTAAATTCGGCTTGCGTGTCAGACACGACATGTTTATTGGTAACCACAAAACCGTCAGCGGATACTATAAATCCCGTGCCGGCCGAGACCTCCTGTCGCTGGGTTCCCTTTTGCCTAAATTGCGGAACTCTAAATCCGGAGTCGCCAAAAAACTGTTTGAAAAATGGGTCGTCAGAGAAGGGATCAATAAAAAATCTTTCAATCACCGGTACGTCTTTGGAGGCTACCACGCTTACCACCGCCGGAGAAGCTTGCTCCACCACATTTACTACCGTTTCTTCTTTATCCAGCAACCTTTCGGTGGGTTTAGTAATAATCTCGGTTATTCTCTCCAAAACCTTAGGGCGATTAAAGAAAAAAGGGCTAGAATCATTTCCCGTCTCAAAAAGCGGACCCAAAATTCCCAAAGACAAAACCGTGCCTATGATAGACACGACAAAACTCAAAACCACCGCAAAAAGCACTAATTGTCTGGTTGTGGGTTGATTTTCATTCATCCTTTTTATTTTGCACTAACGTTTGATTTTTGTAGCCACGGCATATTGCCGACAAAACAATAGCCGAGGGTGCTGTAAATGAGGAGTTGGTTATTGGTATTTAGTTATTTGTACCCGAGGCTCTTAGCGAAGCGGATTAATTTAAGTGTTAAGTTAAAACCCGCTGAGCGTGTTTTGGAGGCTGTATGCCGAGGAGGCTGCAAAAATCAAACCGCCTCTACTCTCTCCACCCCTATAACTCTTTGTTTAAGCAATTCTTCTACACCCGATTTTAGAGTAAGTTGCGACAAGGGGCAACCCTTACACATACCCAGCATCCTTACATAAACCACTCCTTCTTTAAATTCCACAAATTCAATATCGCCCCGATGAAAAGCAAGAAGTGGACGGATCTCGGCCAAAGCCTTTTCTATGTCGTCAATCAGGGTAGATTTGGTTTCCATCTTCATCAAATATTAAAATAGCTCGCGTAGGGCAGGACTTGGCCGCCAAGAGAATTGTCTCGTCATCCGCTCCTTTATCATTATACACCACCGCTTTATTTTCGGAATCCAGCTCAAAAACCCCCGGAGCCACCGCAATGCAAGATGCCGCCCCGATACACAAATTCCGGTCAACCACAATTTTACCTATTTTTAAGGGTTTTTTATTTTCTTCCGGTTTTTGGTTATCCATAATATTTCTCTTTGTAGAATCTAATCAACTGCTCTACTTCCGGAATTACTTCCGGCGATCCTATGCCTACTTTAAGTTTTTTTTGAACTCCGTCCAAGTCCATAGCGCCTTCCAAAACAGCTTCTTCAATGTCTTTGTCGGTAATATTTAATTTTGCGTCAATAACTTTTGCCCCTTCCACTATTATCTTATCAATTTGTCCGCTCTGTCTAAAGTATTCGTTTGCCGCTTTGCGGAAAGCTTTGTCCGCAAGCACAGAGCAGTGAATTTTCCTGTTTGGAAGTCCGCCAAGTCTTTCCATAATATGCTGGGGTTTTATTTTCAGGGCATCAGCCATAGGCAATCCCCCGTTTTCCGTAACCATAACCGAAAACATGGAAGTGGCGGCAATCGCCGAACCACAACCAAAGGTACGCCATTTCATCTCTTGAACCTTCTCCGTCCCCGACTCAACTTTCAGCCACATCTTCATCATGTCTCCGCAAGCTGGCGAACCCACCATTCCCACAGCATCATACTCTCCTTCTTTCGGATCATCCAACATTAAATTCCGCGGATTAAAAAAGTGCTCTTTGACGATATCCGAATAATACCACTTCTCGCCGGTGAATTGGTTTATAACATCAGAATCTTTATTAATTTTTGGTTTTATTTCCTTGTCGTCCATATCACATATCAAAATTATATTTTTGCGCGGGTCGAGTGGTATCCTGATTTCAGACAACGGGAGGAGCGATTTGCTTGGTTTGCCAGTCTTCTGGCAAAAATCGCGACGACCATTAGTGAGGCTGCCGCAGGAGCAGCCGAATCGTGTCTGAAATCAGGATACCCGAGAAAACCGCGCTAAAAATTTCACTTATAATTCTTCCCTCCAACTTTAACTCTCGATCCCTGTCCCGCAAAAGCTTGAGGGTTTGAAACTTCGCGCTCGTCAACTTCCATCCGCACGGGACTTATTTTTCTTAATTTTTCAACCACTCCGGGCAAAACTTCCATAACATAATCCAAGTCTTCTTTGGTAGTTCGCTTTCCAAGAGTAAAACGCAAAGAGCCGTGGGCGTGTTCATACGGCCGGCCGAGAGCCAAAATAACGTGCGAGGGATCAAGTGTGGTTGAGGTGCAGGCAGAACCGGTAGACATATATATTCCTTTGGCGTCCAAATACAAAACCACTGCCTCTCCCTCTATATCCATAACCGAGATATTTACATTATTTGGAAGACGCGAAACAGGGTGTCCGTTTAAAATTGTTTTAGGAATTTCTTTGAGAAAGCGACTAATAAAATAATCCCGTAATTCTATCAGACGGACATTTTCTTTATCGCTTTCTTTTTGGGCAAGCTCTAGGGCTTTGGCAAAACCTATTATACCCGGAACATTTTCTGTACCGGAGCGCAAAGTATTTTCCTGTCCTCCGCCGTAAATTAACGGCTTAATTCGTACATTACGATTAAGATACAGGCATCCCACTCCTTTTGGCCCATATATTTTAGAACCATTTATGGAAAACATATCTACACCTAGTTTTTCTATATCCAAAATCAAAGCGCCTGCGGCCTGACAGGCATCTGTGTGAAAATAAATTGGAGTCATGTTTGGGTTTGCCTGCCCCGATGGTGCCGTCAGGGCCTGCCTTTCTTTGCGAGTTTGTTTTATTATTTTTCCAATTTCCTCTATCGGCTCAATCGTACCAATCTCATTGTTGGCATACATTATAGAAATCAAAATTGTGTCCGGACGAATAGCTTGCCGCAAATCTTCCAAGTCAATTAGCCCATACTCATCCACATCTAAATAAGTGACTTCAAATCCCTCTTTTCCCAACGCTTCCATAGAATGCAAAACGGCATGATGTTCAATTTTGCTCGTAATCATGTGTCTACCTTTGTCTTTGTGCATTCTAGCGATCCCGAAAACAGCCATATTTATGGACTCTGTTCCTCCTCCAGTAAAAATTATTTCCTCTTGCCGGCAATTCAAAATCTGCGCAACGATTCGCCGCGCTTCATCTAAAGCATCTTTAGCTCGCCTGCCGACCCTATATAGGCTTGAGGGGTTTCCATACTCCAGCTCCCAATAAGCTTCCATCGCCTCTTTAACTCTCGGGTCTAAATAGGTTGTGGCGGCGTGATCTAAATATACTTCTTTCATTGTGTCAAGCATATCTTAAACCGCTGATTTAGCAAGTTAATCTTTTTTCATCTTCCGAACCTCCAGCCAGCCCATAAAAGAAGACAAAACAATTATAAAACCGATTATAAAGATTATATATTTATCAACATTAGGTATGACACTGCCAAGTAAATAGCCAAGTGACAGAAGCCCTATGGACCAAAGCGCTCCCCCAAAGATATTATAGAAAAGAAAATGGGGGTAACTCATTTTGCCAACCCCGGCCATAATCGGCACCAGAGTTCTTACAACCGGCAAGAATCTGGCCAAGACAATTGATCTCCCGCCATATTTTTCATAAAATTTTTGGGCTTTGTGTATATATTCTTTTTTGAAAAAACGTGAATCTTCTTTGGTAAAGATCCGTGGTCCAATTTTTTCCCCAAAATAATAACCAACACTGTCCCCCACAACCGCCGCCAAAAAACAGGTTAAAATTAAAATACCGATATTTAAATAGTCTTGCGAAGCCAGAAATCCTGCGGTAAATAAAAGTGAGTCGCCGGGAAAAAGAAAACCTATCAAAAGTCCTGATTCGGCAAAAACCATAAAAACAATACCCGTCAAACCGACTGTTTTAATTAGAGTAACAAGGTCTATGCCAAACAGAGATTCCATAATAGAATAAAGATAACATCTTATGCTAAAAATTCCAAAGGTATCGGAAATAATCGTTGTGGTAGCCTTGCTTGTTTTTTATTCCTTTTTACTCTCCCAGCCTATAAATTTTTCCACCGCCGATCTTGGACGACACCTGAAAAATGGTGAATTGTTTTTCCAAAAATTTCAGATTCCCAATACAAACCTCTACTCTTACACTTATCCAGACCAGCCATTTATTAATCATCATTGGGGTTCTGGAGCTATTTTTTATCTGGTGCACTTGGCTTTTGGCTTTAGCGGCATTTCCATTCTTTTTATTATCTTGAGCTTAGTCACCTTTTTAATTTTTTTCCATGTCGCCAAAAAGGAAGGTGGACTTTGGACGGCAACAATTTTAGCCGTAATTGCCCTGCCTGTTATAGCTTACCGCGCCGAAATAAGGCCAGAAATTTTCAGTTATCTATTGGCAAGTATATTTTTCTGGATTTTATGGAATTATCAGCAGGATAAAATTCCCAAAAAATCCTTATATTTTTTGCCGATTATTACCGCCGTCTGGGTCAATCTGCATATTTATTTTTTCCTCGGAGGAGTGTTGGTTTTAGCTTTCCTCCTTGAAAACGCATGGCGAAAACTTATTTACAAAGACCATAAAGCCCTTTCTAAAATAAAAAGTCTGGCAATCATACTTTTGACACTGGCGCCAGCTGTCCTCCTAAACCCCAGTGGCCTTAAGGGGGCCCTTTACCCTTTGAAGATATTTGAAGATTACGGTTACAAACTTTTTGAAAACCAGTCGTTTTTTTTCATCGAGAAATTGTTTGCATACCCGCCAGCTTTTTATTTTAAAATACTTTTTATCATTAGTTTACTAACCTGGCTAGTTGTTTTTTCCAAGGCTGTCAAAAAAAAGACCCAATTTAATCTGGGGCTTTTTTCGCTTTGGTTTTTCTTTTCTTTCCTTGGCCTTACCGCGGTACGAAATTTCACTATTTTCGGATATTTTGCCTTTGCAATATCCTCAATAAATTTAGGCGAACTGGCTTTGATAAAGATCGGGTCCCGTTATAAGAGATTTTTGCCGATCTTTTTAGTGATTTTTGTTTTTGCCATAACCATGTCCGCAAACCCAGCTTTTTGGCAATCACGCCAATCTTTTGGTCTGGGATTGCAAAAAAATGTTTTGGACGCAGCTGAATTTTTTAAAAAAAATAATCTGCACGGCCCCGTTTTCAACAATTATGATGTCGGGGGATATTTAATTTACAATTTATATCCGCAAGAAAAGGTTTTTGTAGACAATCGCCCCGAAGCTTATCCCGCTTCTTTCTTTCAGGAAACTTATGTGCCCATGCAGGAGAACAAAGAAAAGTGGCTGGAAGTGAATAAAAAATATAACTTCCAAACTATATTTTTCTGGAGAAATGATCTAACTCCTTGGGGGCAAAAGTTTTTGTCCCAAAGAATTAACGACCCAGCATGGGCTCTGGTTTTTGCGGATAATTATCATTTGATATTTATAAAAAAATCTAACTGACGTCTAGATGATTTAGAGAGTAATCCAGACTTGCTCCAACCTTTTTACCCGGATTGAAAATGTTATCCGGATCAAAAATTTTCTTAGTTTCCTCAAATAGTTTATAAACTTCGGGGCCATACATCTTCTCCAAAAAAGGACTGCGGATAAGTCCGTCGTTGTGTTCCCCAGAAATAGACCCCTTGAACTGAAAAACAAGATCGTAAACCTTCTCCGAGAGTTCGGTAATAATCTTACGTGATTCAGTTTTGTGCAAATCCATTAGAGGAATTATATGAAAATTGGCATCTCCAACATGCCCCGCAATAGTATAAATAATCTTGTATTGATCTAAAATATTATAGAGCTTGGGTAAAAATTCAGGAAGCTGGGAGGGTTTGACTATTATGTCATCTATGAAGGGGGCTGTGTGCAAGCCGTGCACATTTTTTCTTAATAGATTAAAGCTTTCGCGTCTTATCACCCAATATTTTTCAGACTCCTCGCTGGTTTTGGTGACTTTGGTGGGCAAGTTAAATTTTTCAATCCCCATTTTAGCCGATACACACTTTTCATATGCTTCCTTGTCGGTGTCTGCCGTAAACTCCGCTATTAAGATAAGTTTGGGCATACCACCGGTTAAAACCATCCAAAATTCCGGTAAAAAATTCCAGAGCAGCTTAAAAAAATTTCCTTTCAGTTTTTTAATTAAATCAGGAAAAACACGGACAGCCACCCGCAGAGTATGATCATCATAAGACTCAAAACTCTCTGGTTTAGACTTCAAAACTTCTCCGATTAAGTCGGCTAATTTATGCAGGTCTTTCAAAAAAATTACCAAAAGACGCGAGTGGGTTTTTGGTTTAATTAGTTTAAGCCTGGCTTCCGTCACTATTCCCAAAGTACCCTGTGAGCCCACAAATAATTTAGTGAGGTCAAACCGGCCGGTATCTTTATTCCATACATTCCACAAAAAGTATCCTGAAGAATTTTTAGATACAGATGGTTTGGCCGATTGCAAAATATCATAGTTATTCTTAACCAGTTCGAAAGTTCTGCGATAAATTTCACCCTCAAAATCGTCTTGTTTTTTCTTGTCTTCAAGCGCTTCCGGAGATAGGGGTTTAAAAACATATTCATTTCCATCTTGTAAAACAACTTTTAATTCCTCCACATAATCTTCGGTTTTGCCGTAGGTTAAGGTCTTTTCCCCGCCGGAATTGTTGGCAATCATACCGCCCACAGTGCATATTTCCCGTGAAGCCGTATAGCTTGGTAAAATAAGGCCTCTCGTGCGAGTAGCCTTATCAAAATCTCTATAAAAAACTCCTGGCTCTGTTGTGGCAAAATCAGACCCAACCTCTTTAATGCGACCAAAATGTTTAGCCATATCCACCACCACCGATTCGGTAAGCGGACCTCCGGTCATGTCTGTACCCCCCGAACGAGCAGTCAAAGAAACATTTTCCCCACGAGATTTAGCTTCTCTGGCAAACCTCACCAGATTTTTTATATCCTCCGTATTTTTAGGAAAAACAACCGCTTGTGGTTTTATTTTAAAAAGGCTCGCGTCGCGACTATAGCTATCCAAAATTTCACGAGAATTTTTAGTCTCTATTTTTAGTTTGTTTTTTAGATCTCCGAGCAGATTCTCCATATAAAACAATTATATATTTTTTAGGTTTGGATATCTAGAGCAGGATATGTGCTGGTCAAATCATAAATATGGTGTTATAATAAAAACAGCCCGAGGAACCTTGAAAAAACCCAAGAAAGGAGAGTTTGATATGAGTACTAGAAAACTGCTCTTGCTAGCTTTGTTTCTGGTTTTATCACTAGCTTTATTAGTATTATTTCTTACCCCGAGACTGTCCTCGGGAGCAGAAACACCTCCCCCTCCCGACACTACAGCCAAATACCTGCTGGGGAAATATCTCCAAGCGCTTCCCGGCTCCAAAGAAAGAGCTGGCATCGTCAAAGAGTTATCTGTAGTAGAACTGAACCACAAGCAATGGTTTAATATTTATAACAACCCCAGAACCGGTGGTGATCTCAATAGAATGGTCTTGGATAAATTAATAGAGACATGTGAGACCATTGAGGAGTGTGATTACCTTTGGACACAAATCATGGGTGACCACGAAGTTGTAAAAAAACTCTTCAATAAAATCTTGATGATGCCCCAGACCGTGAATCAACTCTTTTCTTTGTACAAGAGAATTCACCTTTATGATGATGGCATGGAATCAAAAGTACGAAAAGCCATAGTGCAGGGCTGGGCCACCCCCGAAGAATTGACGGTTATGTGCCTTTTCGCCATTGAACACTCTTTGACCCGTTTTGAATTAGATGTAGTTGACGCAATTAAAGACTCCGACCAGCCTTTTGATGTTTTGGCCAACATGGCCGTTGTTTCTCCTCGCAATTCCAGACTGCGGGAAATGGCCATAGAACGGATGTTTAAAAAGATTAAAAAATTTGATGATTCGTACGAGACCTGGAAGTTAGTGCAGGATACCGACCGAGAAAACGATGCACTTAAGCTGATGTTTAAATTATCTGAAACTTTTGTCCAGAAATTAATAGTGCTGGAATGTTCAGTTTCCGGATCTAAAATTGAGAAGCAGGTTTTTGAGCAGTTGCTGGGACTGGCAAACACTCCGGAAAAGATTGAACAACTTGCCCGCCGAGTTACCCCCGGCTCCAAGCTTGAAAAATCTTTATCTGAAAAAAGACATTAGAAAAATCCCTCCCGATGTACGTCGGAGGGATTTTATTTTTTATCACTTATTTATTTTTAGGCGTATGAGCTTCCTCAAAAGTTGGAAGCCGCAGCCTATGGGCATTAGCAAAAAATACGATCGCCCAGCGAGCCTCTGAAGGTATGTCACCCTCCTGCGAGACAGCATCATGCCAAGCCGGAGCGAAATCTCCGTTGGTAAGATTGGGGAAATGAATGCCAGGCATAAATATAACCGAACGGTCTTTTCTTTGCACCAGCCGCAGGCTTTCGCTATCTTTGCCTATCCGAAGACCGGGCGCACTCTCGGCTAAGGCTAGAGTGCAGCCTCCCCGATCGTAATGACCTTCAGCCAGAACCATGCCTTCAGGTTTAGCGTTATACCTCAAAAATCTAAGATAAAACTGACTTAAGTCATTATAACCATAAGGAAAAAATTGCTCATAAATATCGGGGTAATCAATCTCAAGCCAAAACATGAGCTTACGCAGAGTGCTCACCGCGGCAAAATGTACTTTCCTGGCCGACGCAAAAAAATCATCCACCACTTGGTTGCCGGTGTATATGAGATGAGAGAATTTAATTTCTGCCAAAATATGATAGTGAAAATATTCCTTGTCGTCCAAATCTCCTAATTCGCGAGACTTATGCAAATACCCCACATTAGACCCCCTGTCTTTGGGATCTATTTTATAAAAAAACTGTTCCTTAAGTTCTCTGGGTAAAGCCAGGAAGGATATAAAAGCTTGGGCAGCTTTCTCAAGGTCCGCCCGCCCCAAAGAAAAGGGTACTTCGGTATAAAATCCCTCTCTTAGCTCTTTTTTCAGTCTTTCCAACATCTGACACCTCCTTGACAACGTTCTGACCCGATATTAAAACTTGTCCACAAAATAATCAAGCTGTTTATTTCACCAACGAAGTCAATCCGCCGTGTTATTTTTTTTAATACCCAGGGATAAAGAATTTATACAATATCTTTTACTGGTAGGTTTGGGGCCATCATCAAACAAATGCCCTAAGTGAGAACCGCATTTGGCGCACAAAACTTCGGTTCTTTGCATACCGTGACTTGTATCGGTTTTCAACTCAACCGCCCCTGGAAGAACATCGCAGAAACTCGGCCAGCCGGTGCCTGAATCAAATTTGGTATCGGAAGAAAAAAGCTCATTCCCGCAAGCAGCGCACTTATAAACTCCTTTTTCTTTGGAAAGATAGAACTTGCCGCTAAAAGGAGCTTCGGTGTCTTTTTCTCGCAAAACTTTATACTGCTCGAGTGTAAGTTCTTTTTTCCATTCATCTTCTGTTTTTAAAATTTTTTGATTCATATCCCTGTGTATGTGCTTATAAAACTGGGGATAGCAAACAAAAGCCCGATAAGGGGCAGCACTATTACTACCACGGAAATAATAAGCATCCACAAAAAGTACCCCCGCATCTGCCGAACCATTTTGGTGCTTTCTTCTAGTTTCTTCTCAAGCTCTTCAAGTTTTTTTATAATTTCCTGTTCCATAAAACGATGTAATGTCTTTCTTATTATTTTTTATACTGGATATCAGATATTTTGTGGACTATCAATTCCAAATCTTTGCGGAATTTTTCTTTTTTTATACCGAGTGCCGTGAGGACAAGCAATTTCTCCAGTGAAATAATTTTATAATTTAAACCGGCCAATTCAATTTCCATATCTGCGGGGCTTGGATTCGAACCAAGATAACATGCTTCAGAGGCATGTGTCCTACCATTAGACGACCCCGCAATGTTTTAATACTTCCACAAATTATTATAATAATTTACCACGAAAAAAGATGAATAGCAAGACTTTACCAAAGCAGTATTGGATGCTACGTTGATATTTGTTCCGATACTGTTTTGGATCTTTGAAATTTAAATATCCGAGGGAGAAAAATGCATAAGAGACGATGCGCGCGAAAAATACCTCTCTCTGGAGACAGGTTGGTAGACTGGGAATTCAGGCGAATAATATACGTTTTAGATAATATCGTTGAATTTATCAAAAAAAAGAAAGTTTTGAGAGATCCTGATGATAGACGAAAAAGACTATTAGGGTTTTTGATGACCGGTCATAAAGTTATATATCTTAGCTCAAATAAACGTTATTGTCCTCTAGCTAAAACTCTAATCCACGAAGCCCTCCATGTGCTCTACCCACCCTACATCTCACGCGTCCCCCATAGATGCATATTTCAAAAAGAAGAAATCTTGTGGTTGAGATTTACCGAAGCCCAAAAAAGATTTTTACGCTCCTACATACCCAAACACGAGGTTAAAACTGATCCACCCAAGGAATGAGTAATAATAAAAACCGCCGACAAATTAAGAAGGTGGTTTTTAATTTGCGTCTATTTACACTCTCAAATATTTTCTTATTGCAATCAGGCTGGAACTCAAACCCAAAGCTACGCCAGCCACAAGCATGAGGCCAAAAAATTGTACAAAATGGCCGATAAAATATGAGAAGAGGTTAAATTGCGGTACCAAAAAAGAAAGTTTGGGAGCAATAAGCCAGGTAAGGGGAAAGAACATTACCGAGGCCGCCAAAGCCGCAACAAGGCCGTAGATTACTCCGGTAACCATAAACGGCCCCCGCACAAACCAATTAGCCGCTCCCACCAGACGCATTATATTTATTTCCTCCCGCATGGTGTAGATAGCAAGTCTAATTGTGTTGAAGGCAACCAAAACCGCCAGAAATGCCAAGATAAAAAGTGTAAAAGCTCCCCACCCTTTTATCGTACCCAAGATAGCCCCAAACCTTTCAATAATTTCCTGATTTTCAAAATAATTTATTTTATCCACCAGCGGATAATTTTTCTTGGCCAGAAAATCGCCAATAGCCGCGTAGCTTTCCGGAGTCTTAGCTCGGATATTTAAAGCCGCCTCCAGGGGATTGTCCCCAAGTTCGTTTAAGGAGTCCAAAATTAAAGCATTACCTTTATTTTTTTCTTTAAATTGGACCAGAGCATCTTCTTTAGAAATATATTTTATATCCGCTACTTGCGGCAAAGCTTCTACCTCTTTTTTGACATCAAAAATACCCGCCTCCGGAGCTTCGGGTTTGAAATAAACAGTTATATCAATTTTTGATTCAAAATTGCCGAGTATGGTACCGGCCAGGGCGCTAAAAAAAACCAGACCACCCAGCACAAAAAGAACCAGAACCATGATCAAAACTGTGGCCATGGAAAGCCAGTCATTTCGATGGAAATTTTTATAACCGGTTTTGAAAACTCTTTTTAGATTTATGGTAAACATCAGACTATATATTTTCCTTTTTCCTCGTCGCTTATGACTTCTCCTTTTTCTAATACTACCACGCGCCGGCCTATGGAGTTAATAACATTGGCATCATGGGAAGATAAAATAACCGTTGTTCCCAGATCATTTATTTTAAGCAATAGTTTTATAACCTCTTTAGTATTTACCGGATCAAGATTGCCCGTCGGCTCATCGGCCAAAATTATATCCGGCCGATTTATAAGAGCTCTAGCTACGGCCACTCTTTGTTTTTCTCCGCCAGATAACTGGTGGGGAAAACTATCTTTTTTGCCGGCAAGCCCGATTATTTCCAGAACTTGCGGGACATCTTCAGCTATTTCTTCATCATGACGTCCGGCCGCCTCCATTGCAAAAGCCACATTCTCATATACTGTTTTGGCCGGTAGGAGTTTATAATCCTGAAAAATGGTGCCGATACGACGCCGCATATGATGCAATTGATTTTTGCGCATCGCAGTCACCTCTACCCCGTCTAAAAATATTTTTCCTTTGGTTGGTTCCTCTTCCCGCATTAGAAGTTTAAGCAGAGTGCTTTTGCCCGCTCCGGAGGATCCAACCACCGATACAAATTCTTTGGAATTAATCTTAAGAGTCACGTTTTTCAACGCGACTGAATCTTTGCTGTATATTTTGGATACCTTGTCAAAAAGAATCATTATTTTATTTCTGCTTCTATAAATTCATCCAATTCTCCGTTTAATACTTTATCTATCTGCGAAGTTTCAACTTCTGTGCGATGATCTTTTACCATCTGGTACGGATGCATGACATACGAACGAATCTGGCTCCCCCATTCTATTTTCACCTTTTCTTGTCTAACACCTTGTTTTTCTTTTTCTTGTTGCAACATTCGCAACTTGTATATTTTTGCCCGCAGAAGTTCCATAGCAAGATCCCGATTTTTTTCCTGTGATCTTTCTCTTTGGGAAGCAACTTGAAGACCTGTCGGCAAGTGAGTTACGCGTACCGCTGTTTCTCGCTTATTTACGTTCTGTCCTCCCGGGCCAGACGAGCGGAAAAAATCTATTTTCAAATCTTCCGGCTTTATCTCCACTTCTTCTGCCGCCACAAATTCCGGCATTACATCTACCAAAGCAAAGGATGTGTGGCGCAATTGTTGGGATGAAAAAGGAGAAATACGAACCAGACGATGTACTCCGGATTCATTTTTTAAATAACCGTAAGCGTAGGGGGCTTTTATGCCGATGGTTGTATTTTTTATCCCCCACCCGGCAGGTCCCTGCATTTCTCCCCAGTGCTCATGAATCACCTCCGTTTTCCAGCCTTTTTTTTCCGCAAATTTCTGATACATGCGTAGAAGCAGAGCCGCCCAATCTTCCGAGTCCTTTCCTCCGGCACCGGCGTACACCGAAAGCACGGCGTTGCCTTTATCATATTTTCCACCGAAAAACTGTTCTTTTTCTATCTGCCCCACCTTTCTTGCCAGATCATATACTTCTTGCTCAAGTTCTTTGACATCTTCTTCTTTAATAGAAGAGGTGAGAGTGTTCAGATCGCCGACTTCTTTTTCTAGGTCATTTATCCGACTTACTTCTTTTTTCAAATTGGCCAGCTCCTGGCTCTTTTGGGCAGATTTAACTCTATCCTGCCAGAAATCGGAACTCGCCATTTCTTTTTCAATTTTCAAAATTTCCTGCTGTTTCTGGGGTAACTCAAAGACGGTCCGCGAGACCGCGGATTTTAATTTTCAATTCTTCAATTTTCTTCAGCGTTTCTTCCATACGTAAGCTAATTATACTCCAATGTTTATATTTTGTAAATTTTAAATGCCCGCCATCCGTGGTGGATGTGCGGGCACATTTGTTACTGGTCCCAATCTTTCGTTGAGAGACCTAACCACTTCCCCCGAAAGCCCAGTGGTCATGGGCAGGCCCCGCGGTGATCAGCTGCCGGCGGCCACCAGGATGATATTCTTTGCAACCAGCTTCTCGAACCGATTCCTCTTCATGGTTTTCCTCCTTGTTCAGGTTTAAAAATGGTGGGGGAGATCAGAATCTCCTCGCTCTCTCGGCGTGGAATGGAACAAGGATTTATTCCTCTCCCCCACTTACTACCTACCGCGTACTGCAATAACTTTCAGGAATCTGGGCGGGGAGCAGTGCCGTTCCCCGTTTCTAGATATTGGTGCGGTATCGCGTATCGCCCCAAACACTTCCTAGACAGCCGGATCGCGGTCACTTGCTTCCCGCGCGCCCAGATTTCCCTTACATCATGACTGTCAAAGTAGCTGACCGCTCGGCTGACCAGCAGACTGGCCTGGCCTCTGGCCTAGCACTGGATCTAGCCCCACTCCGACAGCCACAAGCTAAGCTGGCATTCCTCCAGCAGAGGACATGCAGCCCTCCTTCCTGTTGACCGGGGACGGAAGAGGTCCCTCCCTCTTTACCGTCGGATTTTGGAGATCTGGCCTTAGCCGCCGTGGTCACCGAGAGAAAGTCCCCCGATGATCATCTCGGACCATGCAGCCAAGCCACTCCGTGGACTCACCTCCGATCTCCAGCTCAACGGAGCTAGAGCGGGAGGTTGTTACAACTCCGACCTTGTCCTCCAAACCTCATGGGTCCTCCATGTGGTAGCTATGGGGTTGTAGGCCAAAAAATGAGAGGCAATACCCGGCGATAAAAACGCGAGGCACGTCCCCTCTGGACTTTTTCTATTTAATTATTCAAAATAAAGAGCTAAAAAGTTCACTGTGTTAGAAATCTACGCCTTAAAACCTAACCTAATCGGTTAAAAATTGACTTTTCTGTAGAAATCTAAGAAATAAGCCTTAATGTTCAAGCACTGACTAAATTTCTAACATAGTGAACTTATGTAAAGAGTATAGCATACCCCTAATATCCTGTCAAGCATTTGTGGATGATTTTATATAAAAATGGCTTATATAAAGCATTTTAACCCGATCTTGGAGCCAGGGGTGGGAATTGAACCCACGACCTACGCGTTACGAATGCGTTGCTCTACCAACTGAGCTACCCTGGCATAAAAACACTAAGATATCTTATCACATTTGATGACTTTTGCACCCGACTAGTATATAATTAATTCAATTAAGACTATGCGCCACCCAACCCTAATATACAGGATTGGTTTTCTTTTTCTAATCGTATTATTTTTACCTTTTTGGGCTTCTGCCGAAACAGAGCCTGTTTTGATGTCTGCATCTACAACTATTATTCAAGAGGCAGCAATCAGCCAATCAGATCCCCTTCCAAAGGCCGTAGAAGAATCAAAGACTCTTCTAGAAAAAATTGATCCTCAATACAGAATTACCAGCCAGCAAGTGCTGAATAAAAAAAAGAAAAAGGTATCTATAAAAATTCTCCTGCGAGACCTTAATGTAATTGGTTTAAACCCCGCCACCAACCAATTAAGAAATTTTATTTTTGAAGAAAGAATGCCCGTGCTTACGGCCAACCGTCCGGTTCAGAAACCTCCGCAAGTAATCGGTCAAAAAGATGGGTGTGTTCTTATCTGGCGCGGTGGATCGCGTTGGGGTTTTAACAGAGACCTATCACTCACCTGCGGCGAAGAAAAAATAATTGTTACCGGACTTAAGTTTGCCTACCCCCAAAGTGGAGCCGTTACAAAAATTATAAAAGAATCTTACATACCCTACTCTCCCGAAATACACAGTGAGGGTATAGTTAAATTGGGAAAAGAACATCTGGAAAAAACTATCGGACAGGCCAAAGTTGAATTACTGCAGGCCGGGGTACGTTCACGCGCTTTCCCCGAAAAACCCATAACCGAAATAGCTCATCCTAATTTTATAAAATCCTTAATTTTAAACGAGCACATGGATCACGCGGAATTTCTTAAAGCCATGCGCGAGCAAACCCTCCCCAAGCTCATAGAGAAAATTTGGGTAATTATTGGACTAAACAAAGAAAAGGCTATGAAATTGAGCGTGTCCAAAGCCGGCGCCTGCTGTCTAACTCAATTTATGCCAAAAACGTACAAACTAATTGCCAAAAGGTATCCTGAAGCCGGACTAGACAAAAACATAATCACCGGCAGACAAGATCATGTAAATGCCGTAAAGGCATCTATCGTGCTTTTTGATTCGGATATAGCTGCGGGCTGGAAAGCAAAAACTAAAGATATCTGCGGTTCCTCGCAAGACGATCTGGAAAAATGTTTAGCGGCTTCCTACAACGGCGGACCCGGCAGGCTTAATAAGGTAGTTAAAAAAGCTGGTATCAATTGGGACAATAGTAAACCAACCCGAATTCTATCCGGGCTAAAAAGAGAAACGATGGTTTACTTGCAGAAACTTGCAAACATTAAAGATTTTTTAAAGACAAAGAAAGACTAGAAAAGCGGAATACCGGAATCGAACCGGCGCCCTCACCTTGGGAAGGTGATGTACTGCCATTATACTAATCCCGCAAAAGGTTTATTAGAACATCGCCAACCACTTTGGGGTTGGCCTTTCCTCTCGATTCTTTCATAACTTGTCCGACCAAAAATTGCAAAGAAGCTTCTTTGCCTTTTTTATAATCTTCAACAGCTTTTGGGTTTTCTTTAATTATATGCTTGGCAATATCTTCCAAATCATCCACCCTGCTTATCTGCCACAAACCCAATTTTTCAATTATAACCGAGGGGTCCTCGCCTGCCGCAAACATTTCCGCTAAGACTTGTTTGGCAGCCAGATTGGAAATTTTATCTTCCGCCAGATAAAGAATAAGTTCGGCCATATTTTCCGGGGTTATTCTTACTTCCGTGATTGAGACAATCTTTTCATTCAGCAAAGCTAGAAAATCTCCCGTCAAAAAAGAAGCTATCAATTTTTCCAAATTAGTTTTCGGTTTTTCTGGGGTGTCAATGTCTTCCTGTCTTAGCTCGCTGACAACAGACTCAAAATATCCGGCCAGGTATTTGTCTCTAATTAAGACCTCGGCTACGGCAGGTTCTAGTCCATACTCTTTAACAAAACGTCCCCGTTTAGATGCGGGCAATTCCGGCAAAGCCACTTTCCATTCGTCTATCTGTTCTGGAGTAAATTCCAGCGGCGGCAAATCCGGTTCCGGGAAATAGCGATAGTCGTGTTCTTCCTCCTTGGTTCTTTGCGAAAATGTTTCTTTTTTATGCTCGTTCCAACCCCGAGTTTCGTGAATTATTTTTTCTCCGCTATTTAAAACTTCAGTCTGTCTTTTTATTTCATACTCAATCGCATCCGCCGCATATTTGAACGAGTTAATATTTTTTAATTCTACTTTTGTTCCCATCCTTTCTTCACCAACAGGCCGAAGGGACATATTTACTTCCAGTCTCAACTGTCCCTTTTCCATGTTGGCATCGGATGCCTCAAGATATCGCAAAATTTTCTGAAATTCCTCACCGAAGACCACAACCTCTTTCGCAGATCTAAAATCCGGCTCCGTAACTAATTCCATTAGAGGCACACCGGCCCTGTTGAAATCAACTAAAGAAGATTTTTTATCTGAATCATGAATTAATCTCCCCGTATCTTCTTCCAAATGTATCCTTCTTATTCTTATTTCTCTACCCTCCACCCCCAGTCTCCCACCTTCTACAAGTGGATGTTTGTATTGCGATATCTGATATCCTTTTGGCAGGTCTGGATAAAAATAACTTTTGCGGTCAAACTGCGAAAATTTATTTATCTTGCCACCCAGAGCCAAACCTACCATCACCACCTTTTTTACCGCCTCCGCGTTTATGGTCGGCAAAGTTCCCGGGTATCCCATACAAACCGGGCAGATATTTACATTCGGGTGCCGCTCGTTCGGGTCATTCAAAGAATAGCAAAACATCTTGGTTTTGGTTTTAAGTTCGGTGTGTATTTCTAATCCAATTACCGGTTCGTATTGCATACCTTCAGGATAGCATACGTATGCCAATACCGAATATTGACTAAGATAAAATTATATGATATAGTTATAAAAATTGATCTCTGACATCATCGCTTCAGATTTGAAAGGAGTAATTATCATGAAAAAGGCTCTCGGGGTTACGCTGGTTGTCTTACTGCTTTGCAGCCTAGACGCAAGAGCGGAAGATGGCGTGTTATTAGTTTTCAGATATCCAGACACGCGGGAAGGGATATTGGAATACAAACAGGATGCTTCGATGGTATATGTTTGGGATAAAGCGACTTCCACAAAAGGCGAAAAGGCTTTTTTCTCCGGATTGATTACCGAAGACACGGTAGTTTATGTGATTGATAAGACCTGCGAACCAAAACAAATTTTACACACTGAACTGCAAAAATTCAACGGTAAAAGAGTTGTCGCTTTCGGAAAATTTTACAAGGTGGAAACCAAAGGCGGAGAAATAAGACTACTTCGCATAGACTGCTTACTTGTCGTGGTTCTTCCCGAAGGAGGTGTCTGATGCCCAGAATATGCCTAGGAATTATTTTGGTTTTGATCTTGCCGCTTGCGGCAGAGACAGAAACAATCAGAGCAAAAACAATCGTAACCTCTTATCGCGGATTTTTACAATCCCCGGCTCCAGACGAGGACGAATACACAATTGTCCTCTGGAAGACCGACCCTCTTCTGCCCGGATTAAAAGAAGGTGTTAAAATAATTTTCGAGCAGGCGGTGCTTGATTCAATTGGCCCCCTGTATGATCTTCAATTTAAAGAAGTAATCTTGCGCAATGGAACTTTTCAGATTATCGGCAAGAAAATAATCTGCATTAGTTTGGAATCGGATAATGTTATAAGCATCGAAAATCTGCGCTTGGCCTCCGAAGAGGCCGAAGAAAGACTGGAACAGCTTTCCCTTACGATTGAGGGTTATATAAACTTAGGAGAGAGTTCTCTTGTGGTTTATAAATACCCCACCGGCGAGGAATTTCTTGAAGAAATAAAGTTTGACAACAAGACTCTGTTTTTAAACACACCTTATGGATGGCCACGAGAACACATACACCAATTATCTTTGAGTAGGAAAGTTAGAGTAAAGATCGGCTGGAGACAACCTGAACATTTTGAACCAGCCAGCGAGAGCAATGTGTCTGACAATGAATACATTGCCGCGTATATAAATATCTCTGTGTTAGACTAAAAAAATCCCCGTGGCCTTTCTGGCGCGGGGAATTAATTTTAGACGGGTTGAAGTTTATCATAAATTTGATATAATGAAGAAAGATAGTGTGGTCCTATCGTCTAATGGTTAGGACGGCTTTCTTTCAAGAAGCAAACCCGGGTTCGATTCCCGGTAGGACCGAGGATTTAAATACATTATGAAAACCAGAGCTGATCGCCAAGAAGCATTAAAATTAAGAATGAAAGGAAAAACTTATGGAGAAATAAGGGCTACTTTAAGCATACCAAAATCTACTCAAAGCTATTGGTTTAAGAACCTTGAACTTTCTACTGAAACTCAAAAGATTATTCTTGGGAAACAGAGTAAGGGATTAGCAGCGCTGCAAGTTTTTAATACAGAAAGAACCAATTCTATACAAAAAGAAAATAAAAAGATAAGAGAATATTACGAAAAGGAAATTGGAGATTTGAACAAGAGAGAGCTGGCTCTTATAGGAGCATCACTTTATTGGGGAGAAGGATACAAAAACTTTAATCAAAAACGGGGTAGCTATCCATATGTTGGTTTTGCTAATTCAGATCCACAGATGATTTTAATATTTATATGTTTTCTAGAAAGAATATTAAATATCAAAAAGGAGGCTATGCGAGCAGACGTAATAATCCAACCAAATTTATCCCCTAGTAATGCTCTTGACTATTGGCGAGACATTACAAAAATACCCAAAGAAAAGATAGCTGTTTATAAAGCCCTCAGCAGGGCAAGCCAAGGCAAAAGACCTAAAAACCTCCTTCCTTATGGGACGTTTCAATTAAAAATATCTCAAAGACAGGAATTTTTTAAAATTAGGGGGCTAATAGACGGCATAATCAAGGCAAATGTGAAATAAAAGTCTTAGGGGCGTTTAGCTCAGTGGTAGAGCGTCTCGTTTACACCGAGAAGGCCGTAGGTTCAATCCCTACAACGCCCACCTCTTGCGCGCGCTTAGCTCAATGGTAGAGCGACGCTTTGACGTAGCGTAGGTTGGGGGTTCGATCCCCTCAGCGCGCATTATAAGAAAACAAAGGAGGGTTCGCATAGTGGTCTAGTGCGCAGTCCTGGAAAGACTGTGTACCTTAACGGGTACCGTGAGTTCGAATCTCACACCCTCCGTTTTTCAAAAAACCCACCGGGCGCCCGGTGGGTTTTTTGAATTCTGTACTCCTAGCCTCAAAAATGCTACTGTTAAAAACATGATTAATTGGGTTATCCAAAACCAATTTTTTATTTTAATCGGTCTTTTTGCGCTGACATCCGCGTTTTTTTCTGTCCGTCTTAAGACCCTGAATAAGAAATTTAAATTTCTGCTTGGAGAGGGCAGTGGTTTAGAAAACCCCGACATACAGCAGGAGCTGATACGACGGGTAGCAAAGACAGAAATAAAATTGGAAGAACTAGAGCCACGCCTAGAGACAGTAGAGGCCATCTCCAAAATCAGTATTCAGAAAACGGGTTTTCTGCGTTTTAATCCTTTCCCGGGGACCGGCGGAGACAATAGTTTTGTGGTTGTCATATTAGACAAAGAAGATAACGGCTTTCTACTCTCCTCTCTCTATACCCGAGAAGGGGTAAGAATATATGCCAAGCAAATATATAAAGGCCGGCCCAAACATGCCCTATCCGAAGAGGAGATGAGGGTGTTGGAAGAAACTATCAATAAACAATGACCACCATATCAAATAATGAAAAAAAAATACGGCCGCCCATCGTTGTCGTCATGGGTCATATTGATCATGGCAAAACAAAGATTTTGGATTGGATACGGCAGACCAAAGTTGTTGAATCGGAATCCGGTGGCATAACCCAACACATTGGGGCTTATGAAGTTGAACACAAAGGCAAAAAAATAACTTTTATAGATACCCCCGGACACGAAGCTTTTTCCAAGATGCGCGGACGCGGGGCAAAGGTGGCTGATGTCGCTGTCTTAGTTGTGGCCGGAGACGAAGGAGTAAAACCCCAAACCAAAGAAGCGTTGAAAATAATTCAGGAAAATGAGGTGCCTTTCGTGGTGGCGGTAAACAAATCCGACAAGGCCGAATTTAATGCCGAGCGGGTAAAGCAGGAGTTGGCCACAGAAAATGTCTTGGTTGAGTCTTACGGAGGAAGTGTCCCAATAGTGGAAATGAGCGCCAAAACCGGCCAGAATATGGATTCTCTTTTGGAAATGATCCTGCTTCTCGCCGAGATGGAAGACTTAAAAACAGATCCGGAAAAACTAGCCGAAGGAGTTGTCATAGAATCCCACATGGACTCACGACGCGGAATAACCACTACCCTGCTCATTTTAAATGGAGTGCTTAAAAAAAGTGATTGGCTAGTAATCGGCAGGTCTCTGGAGAGTATAAAGATATTCGGAGATTTCAGAGGACAACAAATACAAGAAGCGCAAGCTTCCTCTCCGGTAATTCTGGTTGGGCTTTCTTCCGCCCCGGCCGTGGGAGAAAAATTCTGGACTTTCAGCAATAAAAAATCGGCCGAAGAGTTTTTGGATAAATCATCTGTCGAACCACCAAAAACATCCTCCCCCGTCCCAAACACAACCCCATCAGAAAAACTCACTTTCAACATAATCCTGAAGGCTGATGTTTCTGGATCAGTTGAAGTACTTGAAGAGTCACTACGCATGCTAGCCTCTGACGAAACCAACATAAATATCCTGCGAAGCGGCATAGGTAATATAAACGAAACAGATGTAAAACTTGCCACCGCCACGAGATTAGTGACCATAGTCGGCTTCAAAGTGAAAACAGAATCCGCCGTAAAGGAAATGGCTGAAAAAACCAATGTTAAGATAGTAACCGGTGATATAATCTATGAACTTTTGGATAATGTGAAAGAAGGACTTGCCGATCTTCTTCCTCCGGTAGTAAACAGACTGGATATCGGCAGGTTAAAAATTCTTAAGTGCTTCAAAAAGGACGGGGCCAAACAGATAGTCGGAGGGAGAGTTGAGGAAGGCAAAATTGAAAAGGGAGCGTATGTTGAAATAAAAAGGGGGACGGCCGTTGTTGACCGTGGAAAAATTAATCAGCTACAGAAAGATAAAATTGATATAGATTCTGTGCAAAAAGGTTTTGAGTGCGGAATGATGGTTGAGTCGAAGGGTGAGATAAAAGAGGGTGATATGCTTTTAGTTTTTTATGAAGAGCTAACCAAAAGGAAACTATGAGCGGATCTCTAAGGGTAGAAAAATTGGAAAATGTTCTGCGGGAGGAAATAAGCAAAATAATTGATAAGGATATCGACCTGCCAGACGATAATCTTTTAACCATAACCCGAGTTGAGATATCTCCGGACGTCCACTACGCCGATGTTTTTGTATCTATTTTAGGCAAAGATCCAAGGGGTGTCCTGGAAGTTTTGCGTAAATCGGTGTATAATATACAACAGCCCCTGAACAAAAAAATCCGCCGGAGACCGGTGCCCGCTATTCGTTTTCGGCTGGATGAACAGGAACTTCGTCGGGAAAGTATTGAGCGGTCTCTTTCAAAGATAAAAAAGAATAATGAGATATAGTTTGGCACGGTGGCGAAGAGGTAACGCGGTCGTCTGCAAAACGACCATGCGAGGGTTCGAGTCCCTCCCGTGCCTTTACCACGCTGGGGTGGTGGAACTGGTATACACGAGGGACTTAAAATCCCTTGCTCGCAAGGGCTTGCGGGTTCGACTCCCGCCCCCAGCACCAAAACAAAAAACAACCCTTGTGGGTTGTTTTTTGTAATTGGAATATACTAAATACTTATTTCTTCCTTTCCATCTCTCCCCATGGGTGAGGACGTTCTTTTACTTCTATAAGT
>JAUYPW010000023.1 GCA_030697525.1 bacterium | reverse complement strand
CCAAATTCTCTCTTCCCTTCGGGTGAATCAATTCCCGCCCATCTTCTGCGTTACTTGTCGCTCGTGTATCTAAAGATACACTTCGCTCCTCGCGCCTTGAATCTGGGACGGGAATTGATTCACTAAATTGATGTTAGTTCGAATCCTGGTCTCTTTGCTCCCAACCGGATTCGAACCGGTGTTTTAGCGTTGAGAACGCCACGTCCTAGACCAGGCTAGACGATGGGAGCGGGGCTTATAAACTTTACCACAACTTGGCCTTCAAAACAAGTTTTGGCACAATCCAATCATGCCGGATTCACTTCAAAGTATTCATTTTTTAGATAAAAAAACCTCCAATATCTGGAGTTAAAAAAGCTTCCTGATAATCTGTTTAGCCAACCCCAACTCCTAATGGAACCAGTATTCTTCTTGTCGTACCAGAAGTTCCTTCGCTCTTTCCGGATTTAGCATAATCTCTTCCACAATTTTTTCCATTCGCATCCCCTGACTTCCTTTTACCAAGATCAAATCCCCTTCTTTTATAAGCTGATCTAAAAATCCCCTAGCCGAGTCAGTACTGTCAAATATAAAAATTTGGGATTTGTCTAATCCTTTTAGATTGGCTTCGTCAGAAATAAATTTAGCTCGTACCCCGACGGTTACAAGAATATCGGCAAATTCAGCCGCCTGATCACCAATACTGCGATGCGCAGCTTCGGTATATTTCCCCAGTTCAAGCATATCACCCAAAATAACTATCTTTCGTTTGCCGGGAGCATCTTTTAAGGTTTCCAGGGCCAGACGCGTGGATTCCGGACCAGCGTTGTAAGTGTCATCTAAAATTAAAGAATTTTTTATACCCATCAACAAGCGCAGTCTACCAGCCGGGGGCGTTAAATCAGCCAGCGCTTCTGATACCTTAATTAAATTTATATCCAAAACCGTACCGACAGCCGCCGCCGCCAAAGCGGCATATATATTTGATTTGCCCAAAACCCCATGCATACGAACGGGTATGATTTTATTTTTAAAATTTATTTTGAAAGAAGCACCTTCGGGCATTTCTCCGAGTGTCTCATCTAAAGTCGTTTTTAATATATAATTAATGGCTTTAACCTCGGCATTTTCTTCAAATCCATAAGTTAGCACCTTTCCTTTGGTTCTATTTTTAATATCGTATACCACATAATCGTCGTGATTTAAAATGGCATACCCATCTTCACCCAAACACTTAATCAGTTTGACCTTTTCGGATATTACTCCTTCCGGATCTTTAAAGTTTTCAACATGCATCGGCGTCTCTCCGATAGCCGTGATCACAGCAATGTCCGGTTTGGCTAAATTTAGTAGAAAATCCATATCCCCCGGCTTGTCCACCCCATATTCCAAAATCAATATTTCCGGATATGAATTTTTGGATTTTATAAGTGAAAAGGCGGATAAAACAAAACCCCAGCCCCAAGCCAAAAAGTTTTTACCATAGTGGGGTATGTTTAAAATTGTAAGCGGTAAACCAATTTCGTTGTTATAATTCTTTTCTGCTTGTCTAACTCGATATTTGGTTTTTAGCACGGCAAACACCGTCTCCCGAGTGGAGGTTTTGCCCACAGAACCGGTTATGCCAATAACCTTTGGATTAAATCTCCAAATTGTAAGTTTGGCTAAAATTGCAAGAAGTGTTTGTAAAATATATTTTGCCATAAATTCTAAATCCTAATATCTAAATTCTAAACAAATTTCAAATAATAAATTATAAATACCAAACTGTTTTGAATTTGTGATTTGTATATTGTGATTTGTTTAGTATTTATGATTTAGTGCTTAGGATTTATTTCTCATCTGGCGGCACTTCATAATAATTAAGTATAAAATTAGCCAGCTCCTTGAAATGTTCGGGCAGAGTCGTGGCTGCAAAGCGGGCTTGCGGCTTTATAAGTTGTAAAAACACCAGAAACCTTGGTTTAAAGGCCGGGGCGTAACCTACAAAAGCGTGCACGACATCGTCAGAATAACCGCGCTGGCCTTTTTTAGGAATTTGGGCAGTGCCGGTTTTTCCGGCCACAAAGTAGCCTTTAACTCCGGCGCGATTATCATAACCATTTTTAACCACCGACACCAGCATTTTAGTTAAGGTCTCTGCCGTTTCCGGAGATATAACCTCACCGGAAATCTTGGGCTGGTAGGTAGTTTCATTTCCAGAATTATCTATAACTTTTTGTACAATATAAGGTCTCATGAGAACACCTTTGTTGGCAATAGCTCCCATGGCCGTAGCTAATTGTATGGGCGTAATAGCTACACCTTGCCCGAATGAGGCTGTGGCAAAATCAATTTCCCGACCATGATTAAGATTGGATATGTTGCCAGAAATTTCCCCGGGAAGGTCAACGCCGGTTTTGGATCCAAAACCAAATTTTTTAAAATAATCCCACTGAAGATCTTTTCCTAATAGTTTTGAGACGTATACAGCTCCGGTGTTCAGAGATTTCTCTAAAACTTGGGTCATAGTCTGAACGCCGTGCTTTTTCCCATCGGCATTATTGATATCGTATCCCGCCATAGAGACTGTTCCCTCGTCATTGTATGTGCTTTCGGGTTTTATAATTCCTTCGTTTAAAGCCGCCGCCATGGTTATGGGTTTTATAACCGAGCCAAGTTCATACATTGACTCCACCAAGGGATCAACAAAAATACCATAATCTTTTTCTTTAAAAAATTCGTTTGGGTCAAAACTTGGCTGGGAAGCCAGAGCTAAAATTTTTCCACTGGTAGGATCCATGACCAGGGCTGATACGGCAGCGGCTTTCCATTTCTCTTGAGCATCTTGTAAAATCTGCTCGGTCTTAAGCTGAATATTATAATCAATAGTTAAAACCAGACTTGCGCCATCTTTGGGAGGATTTACAATTTTGCGCCCAAGAGCAACCCAAGATCCTCCGGCGTCTTTCGCCCCTTCAAAAATACCTTTTTTACCAGAAAGCTCTCTTTCATAAAAATTTTCCAGCCCATACCGCCCAGCTTCAACCTCACTTTCTTTGCTCACAAAACCAACCGCGTGGGCAGCCAGATTAAGATTGGGATAAATTCTTCTTTTTTCTTCCTCAACAAAAAGACCTTTTATTTTTTTTAATTCTAGTTTTTTGGCAACCTCGTCGTCCAGTTTTTTAACTAAAACTTCGTAAGCGTCTGCGGTATTACTTATCTTTTTCAGAACTTCATCCTTGTCCAACCCAAGGTCATTAGATAACAGTTCCGTTATAGCTTCTGAATCTTTTATATCCCTGGGAGATACCACTAAATTTTTTTGGATTTTATTCAGAGCCAGGGGTATCAGAAGACCTTTTTTATCCTGCATGAATATATCGCCCCTTTCTGGAAATATTTCTTTTATAAGACGGTGCTGTTTGGCGGCCAGGCTAAGATATTCACGGTGATCAACAATCTGCATCATAAAAATTTTGGCCAGCAATATCACCAAAACCGCAGAAAAAAATAAAAGGACCCAATTTATACGTCCCTTAATGACAACATCAAAACGGCTGCCTTTCATTTATAGGAAACCTCTGAAGAGGTTTTAATAAAACGTATGGAGGAAATTTTCTCCATAACACTCAATACTTCCAAGTCTCCGGCTAAAGCAGTCTCCATATTGCTTGCTTGAACCTCTTGCAATTTCACCTCTCTGTCCAGTTTATCTATCAAAATCTCTTGCTCACGCAATCCAAAACCAGTCTGAAAAGTAAAATAAAGTGATCCGAAATAAAGTACTACAGCCAAAACAGAGATAATTAAAAAGCCTGTACTTATGACTCTACCTTGTTTATTATTCGGAAAAGCAAAATTGAAATCAATTTTATCAAAAATTGTTTGGGGTAGTAAGTCTTTTATTTTCTTTTGAGCTAAAATTAGAACGGTCATCAAAATAATAATTATTAATTGTTGGCTATTTTTATAGCGGCGCGCAGTTTGGCCGAACTAGATGCTGGGTTCCCCCTGATCTCCTCTATGGAGGTGGTTACGGGCTTGGGAGTAATGATATTCAACTCTTTTTTTATTTTCTCCTCTTTGAAAAATATTTTTACCAATCTATCTTCAAGCGAATGAAAAGATATAACGATTATTTTTCCTCCGGGCTTTAGTATGTTAAGGGCCTGCGGCAGGGTTATCCTCAAATTACTTAATTCCTGATTTACAAATATGCGCAGGGCCTGAAAAACTCTGGTAGCCGGGTGAAGTTTTTGCCTCAAAAATCTAGCCGGAACGTTTTCCTTTATTATCTGGACGAACTGTCCGGTAGTTTCAATTTTTCTATTTCCTCTGGCAGTAACCACGCCCCTGGCTATCCTCCAAGAAAATCTTTCTTCTCCGTATTCTTTAAAGATTTTCTCCAAATCTTTTTCGCTATATCTATTTAAAACATCGGAGGCGGTTATGGAAGTAGCCGAAGGATTGTATCTCATATCCAGCGGCTCTTCTCTTTGAAAAGAGAAACCCCTTCCGGAATCCTGCAGGGTGTGCGTACCGAATCCTAGATCAAAAAGAATCCCGTCCACGTTATCCAGCTTTTGTTTTTCCACCATTTCTTCCATGGCCGTATAATTGGTATTTAGCAGAATGACCTTGCCCTCTGGAGATAATAATTCTGACTTCAATTTTTCCAGAACATTTGGATCCCAATCAAGCCCCACCAAAACACCTCCCGGACTAATTCTTTTTAAAATCTCTTTGGCGTGTCCCCCCTCTCCAACAGTGGCATCTATATAAATCTGCCCGGGCTGGGGATTGAATATCTCTATCACCTCTTTTAGAAGAACTGGCACATGCCGCATTCGCAGGAATTTTTGCGAGCGGTCGAGTGGTACCTGAATTGCAGACAATCAAAAGTTGATTTGGCATGGTCGGCTTCTTAGACGCAAATCAACTTTTGCTTAGCGAGGTCATCGCTGGATGACCGAGTCGTGTCTGCAGTTCAGGTATCCGAGGGAACCGTGAGCAAAAATTTTTACTATTAATTAATATAATCCCAGCTCTCCCAATTTCTCCGCAATCATATCTGTATTTTTTTCTACTTCAGTTTTATAAGTATTCCACCTAGCTTCATCCCAAATTTCCAACCTATTGTTTACACCCACCACCACAACCTCTTGCCGCAGTCCCGCGAAGTTCTTTAAATAGTCTGGAATTAATATCCTGCCCAACTGATCAAGCTCCACCTCTACCGCACCGGAAAGCATCAAACGGGAAAAGTTTCTGGTATCTCCCTGTCCCATAGGTAACCCGGCCAGTTTATCAGTTATTTTCTGCCATTCGGCTAAAGGATATAAAGAAAGACAATTATCCAAACCCCTGGTTAGAATAGCTTTCTCTCCAACGTCTTTACGCATTTTAGCCGGTACAGCCAGTCTTTTCTTGCTATCTAGTGTGTGTTTGTATTCGCCAATAAGCATAAGGGGTTGGAAATAAGTTATTAACTTTTAGCTTCAGTTATCCACAGTTCTCTCCACAATTTCCCACTTCCATTTCATTTTATACCACCCAACAACACAATTCAATAGTTATATACCACTTACCATATAAACAAAAAAGTGGCTGATTTAAGCCACTTGTTTAACTTTTATATAGAGAAATCCACAGGTTGTTAAGGTTCATCAGATATTTATAACTAGTTTTCTCTCTTCCACCTTCCTTTTCCATTCTTTTATCACCTTGAGTTTGGCGGAGGTATATTCTCCATTTTTTATGTCCTTTAGGTTTTTTGCCAAAAATTCAAACAATTCATCGACAACCATAAAAATCTCACCTACATCTAACACGTCTGATAAAATCCACTTTGAGGAAAGCCGTGTCATAAACTCTTCCCGACTTACCCGCAGGTCTTCTGTAACTAAATCATTATCAGAAACTAAAAATATAGGAACGAGGAGTTCCCAGCCCTTTCCTATTTCAAGCGAAGATCCTCCAGTGGTAAGAAACTCCCCTAATTTACGAAATAAATATTCTTTGAGTACTTCTCCCAAGTTTTCTCTCAAGAAAGAAATAAATGTAACTTCTTCTTCCTGGGATATGTTTTCTTCCTCCCCATCACCACCATCTTCCTGAAAAGGATGTTTGGTGGTCCATTGATCCAGCAGAATGCCTTCATATTTATCAATAAAGCTGTCAACAATCTCCTCCACTTTTTCTATTTCTGGAGATCTCGGAAAACAGCCAATCAAGATACCTCTTGGCCTACCTTCTTTTCCATCCAATTCAGCCATATACTTTACAATTTCCAAATCAACCGTCTTAATAGGCCACATTCGACTTTGAACCGCTTCAATATTTCCAATGCAAATAGCATCTATCACGCTTCTCTTCGTCCTTACAGCAGTCTCCCTGGTCTTAAGATACTCAAGCGCTACGGGGTCCAGAAAGGTTATCTTTACTTTTGTTTGGATGCGTCTGGACTTTTCATAAATCAATCTACGCAATTTTGCGCCGTGGTCTTTCCTGTTCTCCATAGGACCGAACAAATAAGCAACTAAGTCGGGTGGTTTTTCTCCGATTCGGCGCTTTTTCATACGGAAAATTACCGTATCTTTCATATAGTATTCCTCCGTTGTTCAACAATAGTCGCAATTTCAGTTAAATTTTCTATGCAATAATCTGCTGGGTATTTTAGGGGCACACCAAACTTGCCTTTGAAAAAAATAGTTACCACTCCAGCAATGTTGCCGTCTCTTATGTCCGAAGGAAGATCTCCCACAAACAAAACTTCACTCGGCTGAAATCCGGACCAGCCGCAAAAAAAGGATATGGCCGTACTTTTAATTTCTTGATCACCCACCACCGATCTAAAAAAGGAGGCCAGGCCGTCTTTTTTTAATTGCCGAAAAAGGTGTTTGGAGTTATGGGTACTAACAATCCCTAAAACTAAACCCATTTCCGAAAGATTGATAAGAACTTCTGCGGCACCTTCCATGGGAGACGGATCAGGGTATTTAAAAACCTCTTCAAGATACCAGCTTTTTATTTCCTCTCGACTGGCTTTTATGCCAAGTGCCCTATAAAAATCCATGTATGGGGCTTCGTAATCTCTGCAAAACTCCTCAAAAGTAATCTCTTTTACACCGGCAGCTCGCAGTACCGCACAAGTGCCTTTATGGTTTAATTCAAGACTATCCACCAGCACACCGTCGTAGTCAAAAAGCACAGCTTTTATCAAAAGATGTCTCCTTTGTTAGATATTCGGTTCTCAAGGAACTTTAATACAGTGACATATATAGATAAAAAATCAACCCCGCAACATTGCGGGGTTTGATAATGAATGGGTGCGGCAGGACTCGAACCTGCGTAGTCCGTTAGGACGCTGCGTTTACAGCGCAGAGCAATTGCCGCTATGCGACGCACCCTTAAATTAACCTCGAGCCGTCCCCGGGATTTGAACCCGGAACCTACGGTTTACAAAACCGTTGCTCTGCCATTGAGCTAGGACGGCAATTCCTGTATATCTTTTTGCTTGCTTCTTTTTTTTCTAACTCTGACCTCTTGGATACGGTGTGTCTTGGGAGAAGTAATTACTTCCTTTTCGGATTTTATCTCAATTATACTTAGACTTTCAACTTTATTTTCAACCGTCTTTATGTCTATAGCCCGTAAATCTTTTAAAATCGTGGTGATTTTGTTATCAACTTTCAATAGTAAGATATGAAAACGATAGAGGAGTTTGGCCCAGACAACACGCAACCATTCTTTATATTTTTTATCTCTATAGAAAGACTTTATCTCTACAACAAAAAAATGGAGCTTGCTCGATTCTTCTTTGAGGTAAGCGGCGATAGCTTCTTCGGATACAGTCGCAAGCCTGGGAATCCCTTGAGAAACTCGGCACCAGACAATAAAAAAACTGCTAAGAAAAATAGCCAATAATATAAGGTTGATAATCATGGTATAAAAGCCTCCTTAAATTTCAAACCTTACAAATTTTCCAATTTTTATATTCTCCCCGAATTTACCTATGGCTTCCTTAAGGAAATCACCAACTGTCTTGTCCTGATCTTTAACAAAATCCTGTTCAACCAAAATCATATCTTTGAAATGGCTTTTTAGTTTACCTTCAATGATCTCCTTGAGAATTTGAGGAGGTTTGTTTAAATTTTTAAACTCTTCTTCGAAGTGTCTCTTCTCTTCTTCCCAGACCTCCAAAGGCACATCCTCTGAAGATAGATAACGGGGATTCGTGGCCGCTATATGCAAAGCCAAATCATGAGCCAGTTCCCTAAAACCGCTGTTTCGAGCTACAAAGTCAGTCTCACAAAAAAGCTCTACCATGCTTCCCACCTTACTGTTGGAATGTATGTAGGCCTCCACTAAGCCGGCCTTAGTTTCTCTTCCCAGCCTTTTGTTGGCAGAGCTTCCCAGTTTTCTTTCAATCGCCGCCAGAGCTTTCTCCAAATCTCCGCCACTTTCCTCAATGGCTTTTTTAATATCTGAAATCCCAGCTCCAGTTTTTTCCCGTAATTCTTTTATTTGTTCGGCGCTAACAGCCATCAAATGATTTATAAATTAACATTGGAATTTTTCGATGCTTCGGCCGTCTTTTTCCCTTCCTCGATAGCTTGCCCTATTTTTTCCACCATATATTTCACCGCAGGCATAGCATCATCATTGGAAGGAATAGGCCAGTCCAACAGAGAAACGTTTGAATTGGTATCCGTCAAAGCTATGGATGGTATTTTGAGACGCTTGGCTTCACGCACGGGCGTCTCGTCTTCTATCATATTAACTACAAAAACAGCTTCCGGCAATCGTTTGAGGGGTCTTAGACCATGGAACATTTTTTGCAAACGTATTATCTCTTCATCCTTATCAAGCCGCTCTTTTTTTGTGTATTTCTCAAAACCGCCTTCTGCTTTTTCTTTTTCCAGATTTTCCATATACTCCACCCGCTTCACAATAACCTTAAAGTTGGTCAGAGCCCCCCCAATCCATCTTCCCGTCAGATAAGGCATATTGCTTTTTTCAGCCACTTCCGCAACTATCTTTTTTGCAGCCGGACGGGTACCCACCAGCAAGATGATACCGTTTTTGGCCACAACAGATTTTATAAAATCCAGAGCCTGATGAAGTTTTTCTTTGGTCTTGGTAAGGTCTATGATGGAGATGTTGTTTCTCAATCCAAAGATAAAAGGCTGCATAGAAGGGTGATTCTTGCTTTTTGCATGACCCAAATGAACCCCGGCTTTAAGCAGAGCTTCAAGTTCTTCGTCAGTAAAAGGCTGGCCTAATACCGCGCTATTTGATTTTTCTACTGCTATATCAGTCATCCGTAATAGTATAATATAAAACGTGGCAGTTTGCAATATGGGGGTTTTATGCTAAGATGAGCCTATGAAAAAAGACACTCACCCTAAATATAATACAGAAGCCCACGCCAGCTGTGCTTGTGGGAGTTCATTTAAAATTGGCTCCACTAAAGAAAAATTAGAGGTTGAAATTTGCTCTAAATGCCACCCTTTTTATACTGGGGGGTCTAAATTGGTTGATACCGCAGGAAGGGTTGAGAAGTTTAAACAACGATTGGCCAAGAAAACCAAATAGAGGCCATCACCAAACTAGTTACCGCTAGCAATGGATTTAAACGAACTCCAGCAAAAAAAAGATGAACTGCAAGAAAAACTCGGCGATCCCGAGGTTCTTAAAAATGCGCAGAAAGTAAAAGAATTATCTATTGAGTTTTCCAAGACAGAAAAACAACTGTCCGATTATACCCGTATAGCAGAAATAGAAAAAGAACTAAAAGAAACTGAAGAAATTTTAACCAGTTCCGATGAGGAGATAAAACCTATGGCCAGATCGGAGAAAGAAGAGTTATTGAAAGAAATGGAGAGGTTGGAGAAGAAAATAAGTGGTGTTGAAGAAAATCTGCCATCAAACGTAATTATGGAAATACGGGCAGGAGCCGGTGGAACCGAAGCCTCTCTTTTTGCCAAAGAGCTTTTTGATATGTACTCATCTTTTGCCAAAAAAAAGGGCTGGAAAACTGCTCTTTTGGATGAATCAAAAAGTGATCTTGAGGGATACAAAGAAGTAGTCTTTGAGATAGATGGAGAAAACGTTTACGAACTTATGCGCTGGGAATCCGGAGTGCATAGAGTTCAGAGAATCCCAGAGACAGAGAAAATGGGACGGGTACACACCTCAACCGCCTCTATTGCCGTACTACCCAAAGCCAAGGAAGTAGATTTAGAAATAAGACCGCAGGATATAAAAGTGGAATTTTTTCGCTCGTCAGGACCCGGAGGACAAAATGTAAACAAAGTGGAGACTGCGGTGAGAGTTTATCACCTGCCGACCGGAGTTACGGTGGTATCTCAAGAAGGCCGTTCCCAACAAAAAAATCGCGAACGCGCGATGACTATTTTGCGATCTAAATTATTAGACGCCCAAATACAAGCGGAGGCCAAAAAAATGGCATCGGCCAGAAAGAAGCAAATCGGCACCGGAGACCGCAGTGAGAAAATTCGCACTTATAATTTCCCGCAAGACCGCGTGACAGACCACCGCATCAAAGAATCGTGGCACAACTTACCCGGCATTTTAGCTGGGAATTTAGATGATATAGTGGGGGCACTAAATCAACAAACTCAAGAATAATTAGTCGCTTGGTTTATTGCTTACCTGTAGGCGGGTCTCGGCCACACCCCTCGGAGACACGTAAAAATTCCCCAGCGAGGAATTTTTCTCAGAATTCGCCTCGCTCTTTCCGCTTTCAGCGGAAAACCCTGCCCGCTCGGCTCATTATGGTCTCCGAAAGGTGCGGCCTCGACCCACTTGTGCTGGTTTGGTCATTCTGATCCGCCAGTTGGCGGAGAAGAATCTCTATGTTTGGGGAATAAAAATCAAGTGAAAAGCCACCAGCTTAGCTGGTGGCTTTTGTTTGGTGGCCATGGAGAATTTAGAAGTGAAAGGCCATGCGCTCATTCAGTTGGAACTCCATATCCACGTCGAGCGAGTACACTTCCATCACCTTCTCCATGTGAATATTTGGTTCTCTATGCTTATCAAATTCCTTGTGGACACTTTCTCCAGGCATCACATACACCGGAAAATCTTCATGATCGTAAGTGTCACATACCACTATCATGTGAGTGGCGCCCTTTTTGACGCCATCTTCAAACCACCCTCGGATATCCTCTTTCGTTGTAGCCATCTTATGCCTTCTCCCTTATGCAAGTTTGCGTACTAGTTTGTGGTGGGTCTTCCTGATATCAGGGTGCGGTGACATTCAAGATCGCGAGAACCTTGTCCGGCGAAGACGGAGGGATGACGGGCGGGGGCGGGAAGAAATCCGCCATCTTCTCTCCCTTCAACGGGTATCCCGCCTGCTTGGCGAGTTCAACGGCCTTCTTCCATTCCTTGAAAATACTCTCCTGCTTCATTGAGAGTTGAACCACCTGCCAGTGATCGTTTTTGATAGTGGTATGATCATACTCCGACCCCCCACCGGCATACTTATCCTCGATGGCCCTTACCTTTGTCTCCAGTTCTAGGAAATCTTTGGCCAGAGCGGTAATCTTCCGATCGATCATCAAAACCTCAAACTTCTTGACTACTTCCGTCGCCCCGTTGGCAAAAACGGGGGAAAAACCGAAGGTATGCTCAACCTGAATGGCAATCTCTACGTCCATGGCCAGACTCCTTTTTAAAATGTAAACAGCGATAACTCCACTTTGATCTATATCAATTATACTCCTATTTTAACAAAAAGTCAAGGGCGTGTGGTAACAGCTCAACGGGTAACCCCATTGAGCTGTTAAGTTTTTAGCTTATATACAGTATTTTTGAGATTGCTTCGCTGAGAGCGAATAGAACGATGTCCCGATTCCATTTCTTATATTACTAAAGCGAGTCATTCATGCTTTTTCCGCGAAATGGTGGAGGTTTGGGTATAAATTAATGAAGCGTAGCGAGGAGGGAAACCGAGGCTCTGCCCCCTAACGAGATTCTTCACTTCGTTCAGAATGACGGATTGGGATTAGAACCTTGTTGAAAATCTTAGAGAGAACACGGAGGGACCCTCTCGCGAGCGAATTAATTTGTCCAAACCGCAACTTTTGAGCGGAAAGCATGATGATGAGCTGGGGCGTGTCTCCGAGAGGTGTGGCCGAGAAAACCGCACCTTATTTGAATGGACGGTATAGCAACAAACAACTACAACACTCTATCAATATCCCGCGACAGAGCAATAATCTGACTGGAATACCATTTGCAGATAGACTTAGTGCAGTTGGGTTTGCCGGAGATATAAACTTTGGCAGCGCGTATTTCACCCTCGGTAGTTTGCGAATCAGCCCCAGAGTCAGCCAGCAAAACTGCGGCGGCAGTAAAGGCATCCTCAACTTTCCAGGGGTTCGCCACCGAACGCCCAAGCAATTCAATTACTTTGTTTTGATAGCTCAACCAAGTAGTGGGCAAAAATTGCGCCGGGCCCATGGCTCCCCCACACCCATAGTTTGGCTTTCTTGATACCGGCATAGAATCCGGGTCAAGACCCAAGCTTGAAGTTATCTTAAAAAAGGCTGATTTTTCCGATTCGGCTGTTTGTTTTTTACCAAGCCGCACATAGCAATCATATAAATCTTTCTTCCAGTTTCCGGTTCCAACATTTGATCCGGCGGTTATTTTGCCACCCTCAAATCTTTTGCCGGTTTCAACTTCCAGTAGAGCCAAGAGAAAAGCCGGACGGATACCCGCTCTTTTGGCTGCACTTTCCGCAAATTTAAGCGCGTCTTCTGCCGATATACCTGTTTTTTCTAAATAAAACAATTGACCGCGCAAACTGGCTATATCTTTTCTTTTGGTTTTAAGTAGATCCTGAAATATAGACTCTTTGCCCTTGGTTAGTCTAAGTATCTCATCTTTTTCTTTTTTCTTCTGCGCTAAGACCCTTTTCTCAATTTCCTGTAAGGCTTTAAGATCTTGCTGATCTTCTCTGAATCCTTCAAGATCTTCTTTTTCTTTTTCAAAAGTAATCCTGTCGTCTTTAAATTCTTTAAGATTATCTTCTATATCAGCTTGAGTTTTTTCCAAATTGTATATATTGGAGAGGAAATCTGAAAGGCTTTTATTTTTAATTAGATTTATAACCATATCGTCCTGTTCATATGCATAAAGCAAAAACAGACTTGCCCCCAAAGCTTTTTGATTTTTTTCTATTTTTATCTTTAGGATTTCGATATTTTTTGTTTTTGCTCTGATCTCTAGCTCTGTTTTACTTAAAGCTAGATTGATTCTTTTTATTTCCACCTCTTTCTTTCGCACTTCTGTTTCTAAAGCCTTGGTTTCTGAAGCTAAGCTGCGGCTTTCACTTAATATTTTCTGGAGTTGGCCGTCCAGATCTTCAGTTTCCTTCTCCAGTTGTCCCAATCTTTGTTCTAATTCGACCCTTTTCTCTGGAGTTATTTCTTGGGCTTCTGCCGTTCTTGGCCCAGCTGTTCCCAAAAACAAAATAAACAACACCAATAGGCTCACGAGCCCGGAGCCTAAACCAAAAGGGGATTTATGCAGTTTTTTAGAAAATGACATAATCAAACTTACTTCTTCTCTGCCTCCGTGTCAGTAGCGGTTTCAGCCTTAGCTTTTTCTTCCAAATCTTTTTTGATTTCTTTTTCAGTCTTAATCTCGGTCATCTCTGCCGTAACCGGAGCTTCTTTCAGAGCCGCTAATTCCTCTTCTGATCTTGGAGGTTCTACCAGAACAACAACTTCTTCACTATTTGCGGTAAATCTAACTCCCTTGGGTAGAAGTACATCCCCCAAAGTTAATTTAGCTGGGATTTTATCCAGTAAAGATACGTCCACTTTTATGGTGTGTGGTAAATCTTGGGGAAGAGCTTCCACTTCTGCTTCCTGCATAACCTTAACCAAAATCCCCCCCTCATTTTTAACCGCAGGGGATTCGCCTATAAATTCAAACGGGACTTTTGTCTTTAGTAATTTATCCATACGCACCGCATAAAAATCAGCGTGTATGGGACGTCCGTTAAGCGGATGTTTGGATATGTCGTGTATTAAAACATTATATTCTTTGCTATCAACTTTTAGTTTAAGCAAAGATGACTCCCCTACCATACGGTGAGCCTTTTCAAAATCACCAAAAGTAAAACTTATGGGAGTGGTTTCAACTCCTTCGCCATAAACAACCCCTGGCAGAAGATTGCTTTTCCTCAATACCTTTACCCTTCTGCCAAGCTCTACTCTGTTTTGAGCCTTTAATTCAATCATCCTGTCAGTATATCATAAGCCCACGCCTTAGCAAGGGTTTTTGAGTATTTTTGGCTTATTTAAGGCAAAAATTAGTCTAAGTTCGTCCGGTTGCCCCGAATAATTTAAGCTTCTCTACTACCACCTTTTTAAGGTCATCAATGGCCTGCTGATCTATCTTATATACAGCTACCTCTTCCGGTTTTTCTTGAAGACTTCTTTTAAGCCCTTCCACATAAGCAACCCTGATGTCTGTATTTATGTGTATGTTGGCTATGCCGGCTTTTATGGCCTCTTTAATTTGCTCATCGGGAATGCCCGAACCTGCATGTAAAACCAAAGCCACTTCTTCCGGCACAGCCGATCTTATTTCTTTTATTCTTTCTATATCCAGAGACGGCTCATCTAGTGATATCCCATGGATATTCCCTACCACTATAGCTAACCTGTTTATTCCAGTTTCTTTTACAAATCTTACCGCTTCTTCCGGTTTAGTATAATCTTCCGGATTTACCGCAATTTTTTCTTTCTGAATTTTTGATTCTCCTTTGAGATACCCCAATTCACCCTCAATTGAAAATTGAAAATTGAAAATTGAAAATTTATTTTTAGCATATTCCACCACCTCTTTTGTCCCCGCCATATTTTGCTCAAATGGCAGAGCCGATAAATCTATATGCACCGAATCAAAACCAGCATCTACGGCTTGTTTAGCCGCCTCAATGCTTTTGCTATGATCGGCGTTCAAAAAAATAGGGACTTTGTATTCCCCCCTCATTACATCCCTCAAAGCCACGGCCTCTTTAAGTCCCAAATGCTTGCGTTCTCCTTCTGACAAACCGATTATCGCTGGTGATTTTATTTCATAGCAGGCCTCCACGATCGCTCTCATCTGATCAAGTTCGGAGAAATTAAAATGACCAGTCGCCCAGCCTTCTTTTTGGGCTTTTTGTAAAATATCCTTAAGAGTTAGGTTTGTGGTCATCCCTGCTTTCTATCTTTTTTAATAACCATCCAATGATATAGATAAAGTGGCAAGCCTACTATCAAAAACGAAAGCGCACCCGCGGCTTCTCTTTGTCGGCGCGGTTTCAGAAAGTTTTCGGAGATTTTGGGCTCGGAAACCACAGCTTCTCGTGTACTTGTAGCACCTTTTTCTTCCGGAAACACTGGTGTCTGAAAAGCATAACGATATTCTTCCTTTTCAGCTTCAGTAAAGATATATACTTTCAGACCCAAATTAATTAGTCTTACTGTGCCTATGACCATCAGCACCAAACCCAATAAGGCAAATAAATATAAATAAACTGTCCTAATCCATGAATACTTTGGCATGATTTTTAATTTAATTAAATTATCTTGGGCTTGTAGTCTGCCGGAGCTTTTTTTAGATAATCCTCCAGCTCATCTCTAGATAAAAGCCCTTCTCTTGCACCCACCTTCTGTACGACCGACATGGAGTTTATAGGTCCCCACTGCAATGCGGTTCTTATATCAAGACCCAAAACAAGAGCGACTGTAAAAGCAGAGGCAAAAGCGTCACCCGCACCTGTGCGCTCATATGGGGGTTTGGGGTCAGGATATTCGGTAATATACAGGGCTTCTTTTCCATCATAGGTATAAGCACCCTTTGTACCGTCAGTTATGACTACAATTTTAGGACCAAGTTCCGCAACTCCCTGCATTAATTTTTTAATATCATTTTCCTCCGGTTTCTCCAGAATCCTTTGCGCCTCTTCCCTATTGCAGAAAAAAATATTGCTTCTTTTATAAATGCCACCCAGTTTTTCTTTACCCATTTTCATCTGAAAAGTTCCGGGCTGAAAAGCTAATTTTATAGCCGGGTGGTCATTTAAATATTTTTCTATTTTTCCATGAAAATCCTCTGTACTGCTACCCAAGGAAGATAAATAAACCCACTTGGGAGTATTTATATCCGGCAGATCATAAGGAAAAGCTTCGTGTTTGACCAAAATAGTCCTTTCAGCATCATACCAAAGGACATAATGATAATTGGTTTTAAAATCTTTATGGCTTTTAATAAATTCGGCTGAAACTTTTTCAGAATTTAAAGCATCCAGACATTCTTTTCCGAAATAATCATCACCCAAATTAGTTACTAAAGCCGATTTTATTCCCAGGCGGGCAGCGGACACAGCCGCGTTGGCGCTGTTGCCCACCGCCGGAACCACAACAACCTCTTTATAAGGAATTTTATCGGCAAACCGCATACATATCTCCCTAACTCCGTGATCCAAATCCACATGCGCCGACGGATCCTCAAGGTGAATAAAAGCATCCGTGACTGTATCCCCTATGGCTATGAAGTCGTAATTATTTTCCATATGGAGTTATTATAACCATTAATAGCAAAAACAAAAATCCCTAACAATTTAAGGTAAAATTTAGCGGCTAAAAATATTCTGAAAAAATCCTTTAAGACCCACCATAAAAGAGGCGGTAAAAGAAGTCTTTTGCGCATCACCGCCCATATATGAAAAAAATTGATTACACTTACCAGAAACCGAACCAGCAACTTCTTTTATCCTGGAACACAACGCTTTTTGACTTGCCATATTCAGAGAAGTATTAACCAAATCATGTGTCATCAGACTCCCCTTAGAACTCTTGTATAGGTCGACGTAAAAACATCCCTGAAAACAGCCGGTGCCTTCAGCACATTTCGTGCCTATATTAAGCCCGGGTACGACAGGATAGCAGCTACTCTTAAAATACGGATCAGTATCATTGCGGTATTGGCAAATCTTGGCTTGGACACAAGAAGAGACATCCGCGCCCACACATGTTTTTACCGCGTTCACACACTTGCTACTAGACCAAGCACACACTGGATTTTTATCTTTACATTCACGTTCACTTCCAGCACTACAGTCAATAGATTTGAACTCTTCAACTGGTTTGGGCGGCCCCTTACACCAGGCACTACAGGCCGAAACAGCAGAAACAGTTCCGCAATTTGGTCCATAACTCTCTGGTCCTCCCGTATAATACGCTCCATTATTACCTCTCTTTAGATACTCATCCTTTAAACCAAGCAAGTGAGAAAATTCGTGCACAAATTGGCCACCGGCATCTCCTCGGCGATCTAGTGTCGGTAAACCCACTAAGCTTATAAATGCAGTGTTGTGAGGAGTAAGAGCCGCGCTCGGAAAAGAAAGGTTGACCAGCCCTATATTATAATCATTTACGGCTTGGCAACGTGCAGCAAAATCATCAACAGGTGAATGTAGCGTGTTGGCAATAATTGAGGTCGGAGAGTTTGGGTCAAGACCGCTGACCTTGGCAACCTCACTTATGTACCACAAATTAAATTTTGTTTTATTGGAGGCAAAAGGTTCAAATGAAAAAAGGCCAACATCAGAACTTGACATTACCCCTGCCCAATCAATAACGTTTTTGGCGTCACTATTTACTCCCACAAAAATTATGTTTATTTTACCGGGGTCCTTCGCGTTTTGACCGGCAAACAATTCTTGACAAGGAGATATGTTTACAGATTTTTGGTCAGCACTCTTCCCAAAATTATCGGCAAAAATAAAAAAATCGTCCAGGTCTATTTTGTCTTTGCTGGCGCCGGTGTTTGCGAGATCAAATTTCAGTTCAAAAAAAAACGTCTGACCGTTTTTGGTCAGGGGTTGATTCTTGGCCGTACCAAAAGCATCGGCAAAGGGAAAAAAATCGTTAAAATCAATCTTGCCGTCTGCATTGAAATCAGTACGTGAATCGGTTGCTGTTTCAACTAAGTTGGTTAAAGCCAAACCAGTACGTTTTTTAAGTTTAGTGATTTCAGCGGGATTATTAATAACCTCCCCAATCAATTTTTGGGCATCTTGAGGAGTAATTAGATTGGTCTCCGCATTTTTTATATAGCAAGCCTTAGCTACACCGAGAATTGGGTCACCAAAGACACTACTTTCGCATGCAGTCCCATTGCCAATAGTTAAATATTTGAACTTGCCGTTTGCTCCATAGGCCACGTTTTTAGTACCCGTAAATTTACAGTTGTCTCCTTCTTTGGCGCAAAAAGTATATCCAATTGGTCCTTCCCCAACTTTGAATTTATAATTTTTACAGTCTTGCTTGCCGTCCTTCTCTTGAACACACATTGTAAGAGTGTGCTCGCCCGCTTCCGCTTTCCATGAAGTAGAGATAACTGATTGAGACTTGCCGGGTTCCAGAGCTGGTATATTAATTCCTTTATCGCTGAATAGGGTGTTATCAATAAAAAATCCTACACTAGCCGGTTCTGATGTCTCCTCTCCCTCGTTCAGCAACTTCCCTTTAAAAGTAAGTTCTTGCCCTTCATTAGCTACCCCGGAGGATATTTCTGGAGGAGCGACAACTACTAATTTAGCTTGTATTGCCTCTTTTATGTAGCAAGACTTTGTTTCGCCCGGAGCCGGATCAGGCAAAAAAGTTCTTCCACTGCAATCAGCTCCATTGGCAAGAGTTAGATATTTAAATTTACCGTTTGTTCCATAAGCAACTCTTTTCGTGCCGGTGAAGTTGCATTGATTATTTTGCTTGGCGCAAAATGTGTATCCGGCGGGTCCCACAGGACCGGATGTTGGCGCCGGAGTAGCGGCTTCTGCTTCACCTTGGTAATAACAAGCCTTACGGACCCCCGAAATCGGATCACCGAAGACACTCTCTTCGCATGGAGTTCCGCCACCGATGGTCAAGTATTTAAACTTACCGCCCACTCCATAGGCAACTTTTTTGGTGCCGGTAAATTTGCAGTAATCTCCCTCTCCAGAACAAAATGTATATCCTGCCGGTCCGGCATTTGCTACAGATACAACCCTAAAGGTGTATGTTTTGCAATCATTTTTATTGACTTCCGGACCCTCCTGAAAACATAAACCAAGAGTGTATTCGCCAGTTTTCGCTTCCCAGCGAGAAGATACAACTGGCCGTGATTGGCCCGGCTCAAGAGCCGGTATGTCTATTCCCCTGTCACTATCATTTAGTGGCGCAAAATCAATCAAAAATCCTGCTTTGGTGGGCTTGGAAGCGATTCCGCCTTGATTCAATACCGTCCCTTTAAAGAATAATCCCTGCCCTTCAACTGGAGTTCCAATAGTTCCGGAAGATATCTCTGGGGGCGCAGTAATGATTAGTTTAGCAGGGGGGGCTATGGTTACAGTTACCGTAAGTGAACTTTTAACTATGGTACCGCCCTGTCCACTACAGATAACTATATATTCGGTAGTTTTATCGGGTTGGGCTGTAAAATAATCTTTATATTTTTTATCTGTATCGCTTACAAAATTTGCTCCGCTGGCCACTCCGCAAACAGAAGTTTTATCTGTTGATTCCCAGCTAATAGTAGAAGAATTACCTTTATATACCACCGACGGATCGGCTTTTATATTGAGGGTAACTGTCCCCGATGCGGGTTGGGACTGCGGCTGGGCTGAAGGAGCAGCGACTGCTCCGCCTACTTTTACGGTAAGTTCCGCATCAGCCACCCCTCCGGCTCCCCGACAGGCAATTTGAAAAGTTTTGTTATTTTCCAGTCTTACAATTTCCGTTCCGTTTGGCCCTTTGGTGTCTATATCTTTATCAAAATAAACCACACAACCATCTTCAGCGTTGGTTGTAACCCAAGACAATTTAACCGTTTCTCCCTTGCTGATGGTATTACGGTCCGCCGTAAATTTAAGAGTGGGGCGCGCAGTTTTGTAATCAATTATGGCAAACATGCCATCGCTATAATCTTCGGCTGCCAGTTTGCCTTTGCTGTCGTAATAGAAAATTCTAACTTTATAGTAAGGACCGAAGTTAAACAGTAAAGTATCCGGAACTTGCCACTTAAACTCTCCGTCATTGGTAAGCCTGGTGGATATCGTTTGCGCGAAAGAACCATCTTTATATAGTTCGGCTGCCAGTCGTCCTCCCTCGGGAAGATTTTCTGAACTCCATTTTAAATCAACCTCCGATCCGGTTTTAAAGAAGTCTCGATCGGTGCCATTGGGAAAAAGGACACTTACCTTGGGCTTGTTGTCGGGAATATCCTCTTGTCTAGAAATTACGCTTTCCGCTATTTCAAAAGAGGTTTTTCCCGCATTGTTATTTTTATTGGATTCTTTAAGAGCTGCCCCAGAGTCTGCCACCACTTGAATAGTATAAGAGCCGGCTTTATTTACCGAAACCGAATTAGTCATGTCGCAATCATACCCGGGAGAAATACTGGCCGGGTGAAAACAAGTGCTTGGAGCGCTTATTATATATTCACTGCTATCAATAGTTCCCTTAACCGGAATTATATATATATTGGGCTCAAAATATCTGCTGGAGAGACTGGCATTGCCTATATTTTTAACTGTATAAGATACGGTGAAGAACTTTCCTCCTTGAGGATTTTCAGGATCTATTTTTACATTTAAAACCGTAAGATCCGGTAATGCCGTAGTCTCGCCCGACCCAGAATCTGACTCTTCTGGCGTCTCTTTTATAGCCTGCGAAGATGGATTGTAATTTGGACTTACAGGAATACTAGAGACAATCCCCACATCATAGTCTAAAATTATTTTCCAATCCTTGGAGTTGACTCTGCCGTCTTGATTTACATCAGACCTAAATAATTGCAGATTATCCAAATCACCACTTCCCTCCAAAAATTCTCGTAAAATTATGGCATCTCCTGAATTTATCTCCCCATCATCATTGATATCTCCCAGTTTTGATTTTCTGGATTTTTCTTCATCTTCCTGAATTACTTCCTCTTCTTCAATCGGCTCATCAAAGTCAAAATAACCACTGGCGAGATCTTTGAATATTTTATTTATCACCGATCTTGTGCTGGCATCTAGCTGCCCGCTTTGAGATAATTTATATTTTGACTGAAACTTCTTAATGGCACTAGTGGTAATACTGCCAAAAACCCCACTGGTTCCCCTGTCCGGCGGATAGAAACCCTGATCAAGTAAAAATTCCTGCAGACGATAAATTTCATCATTTATCTCATCATTGGTTTTCATACCCGCGTAAAGATTTCTGGTAAATTGAAAAATTTCCGGAACTTCTTCTACCTGTTCTTCCGGAAATTCTTCTTGTTCCTGTTGTTCTGTCTGTGGTTCTTGCTGACTACCACCCTCATCTTCCTCAACATGATAAAAACTAAAAATAGACGGCCAGTTGACTATGGCCGAAAGAAACGAATTTATAGTATCAGAGGTGCCTAAACTATCTGATTTGGCTTCTGCCAAATCAGCGCTTGGGCTAAGCGCAATAAACATTACAAGCGCTATTCCCGCAATTTTTTTCATTACTTTAATTATCTACCACAATAAAAATATAGCAACACTATTTATGCACACAAAGCTTTTAATTCCTCAATAGTCTTTCTTATATCCGCTGTCTTAAACATAAAACCAGAGACAAAAACATTTGCTCCGGCAGTATATGCCGTCTTTATGGTATCCGGATTTATTCCCCCATCAATTTCTATGTGACAATTTGGGCAAGCTTGACGCAGGTGGTTCAACTTATCCAGACTTCCTTCTTGCATTTTCTGCCCTGGCGGACCGGGGTTTACCGCCAAAATCTGAACCATATCAACTTTATCAAGCCACGGGTTTAATTTTCCCCAAAACGTTTCGGGGTTTATGGCAAGGCCCACCTCTTTTCCCGCTTTTTTGCATCTGTCTATAATAAATTCCGGGTCTTTAGCCGCTTCCAAATGAAAAATAATCCTTTTAATCGGCATAACCTGCCACTGGTCAATTGTTTTTTCCGGCTCCTCCACCATCAGATGAACTTCCAGTTTAAGTTTGGTTTGGAGCCGTGGAAGATCCTGCGGATTATGCCAGGTTAAGTGTTTGCTGAATATCCCGTCGGTAACATCCAAATGAGCCCATTCAACAAATGGCTCTACTTTTTTTATCCGTTCCTTAACTTCTTCAAAAGTAGGAACGTTGATGGATGGAATTATTTGAATCATGTCGTAACTTGGGCGTGACCGAGGGTATCCTGATTGCAGACCACGAGAGGAGCGATTTGCTTGGTTTCCGCCTTTGGCGGAAAAATCGCGACGACCATGAGTGAGTCCTGCCGCTGGAGCAGGACGAACGAGTCTGCAATCAGGATACCCGAGGGAACCGCGCCGATTACTTAAAATTTTGCTTCTCTATCTCCTCAATCTTCTTCAACCTCCTCACATGCCTTTCCTCTCCGGTAAACTCGGTT
>JAUYPW010000020.1 GCA_030697525.1 bacterium | reverse complement strand
CACTCGTGTATCTAAAGATACACTTCGCTCCTCGTGCCTTGAATCTGGGACGGGAATTGATTCACTAAATTGATGTTAGTTCGAATCCTGGTCTCTTATCTGGTTGTGTACGGAACCAGCGCTAAATATCTGCCTCTTTTTAATGCTTTAGCAAATTTTCGCTGGTGATATGCGCAAAGTTTGGACTTTTTTCTGGTCCATATTTTAGCCTGAACGCTGATAAATTTCTTCAGGACTTCCGCATCTTTATAATCAGGCTCTCGGTTATTTACGCAAAAAAAACATTGAATTTTATTTTTTTCCATATTTGTTGTTTAAAACGGAATATCTCTAATATCCACCTCTTCACCATCCCCCGGTAATTCTATAATAGGAGTTGAGTCTTCTTTTGGTTCTGGTCTGCTGGGTGGTATGCCATGATTATCATCTCTTCCTGACCATCCAGAAGAGGGGTTTTCGTTTGGGGATAGTCTTGGTCCTAGCTGAATTCTCTCGGCTACTATTTCTGTCTTCCAATGCTTTGCTCCTTGCTGATCCTGCCAGGAACGGGTTTGCAGTCTTCCCTCAATCATAACGAGACTTCCACGCTTTAGATATTGATTGACGATCTCCGCTTGTTTCCCCCACGCCACGATATTATGAAATTCCGCCTGCTTTTGTTTTTGACCGGAATTATCGGTATAAAATCTGTTGGTAGCGACAGAGAAGGAGCAAACAGCTTGCCCTCCCGCGGTCTGTCTGATTTCCGGATCGCGGGTTAGATTTCCTATAATAAATGCTTTATTTAAATTCATTTTATTTTCCTAATATCTCTTCTAGTTTTTTATCTAATTCTTCTAGATCTAGTTTTTCATCTGTCTTATTCTCTTGAGTAGATGCGGCTGGTTGTTCTGTGGTTTTAGTTGGAGCGTAATATACCGGCCTTACTTGTGTTTCTTCCCCGGTTCTATCCACTATTAAATATCTTAAAATATCCTTATCATTTTTTATATTTTTATCAATGGATTTTATAAAGGAAGGTGAACTGCTGAAAGTCATCCAGCCGAAATAAGCTCCAGTTTCTTTTCGGATAGGGTAGGCAAGCCGTCTTTTTTTGGGAGTTTCGCTGTATTTGACTACCGCTTTGGCATCTTCAATCCAAGAACTTAATTTATGGGTATACGTCAAAACTTCCTCTTCGCTTAAAGAGATCGGTAAGAGATAGGCTATCTCGTAATTTTTTACGGAATCCATTGAGGATTAATATAACAAATAGGGCTTGATTTTGCAAGTAATATAATAAGCCATCGCAAAGATGGCTTATGTTTAGGGGGTTGTTTCAACTGGTAAAATTTCTTGGAGTTTATTGGTTACATATCTTAATAACCTCTGGCAATCAGGACAATTTTCCACGTGTGTTATGACAGTATCTAATAAAATTCCTTGATCCAAATTACCTGGTAAGTTTTGTAAAGATCCGTGCGTGCGGGTCACGATATTTTTTAACACGTCATAGTATATCTGGTACAAATTTATAGCATCTCTGCCGACGTTAGGCTTGTCATCCCTAGACATAAGCTCACCTCCTTAAACAAACTATACCACATTAAGGTGTGTTATGCAAATCTATATCCTAAATTCCATAACATCCCCATCTTGGACTATATACTCCTTCCCCTCTGTTCTCATAAGGCCAAGTTCCCGGGCTTTTGGCCACGAACCGGCTTCCAACAGCTTTTCCCAGTTTATAACCTCCGCTCGGATAAACTTATCCTGAAAATCAGAGTGTATGGCGCGTCCGGCCTCGGGAGCGGTAGAATCTTTCAAAATTGTCCAGGCGCGGCTTTCCTTTTCTCCGGTGGTAAGAAAAGTTATCAGCCCCAAGGTCTCATAGCCGAGTTTAATTAATTTATTCAAACCAGTTTCAGAAAGCCCGACAGATTGCATAAATTCCCGCTGGTCTTTCTCATCCAAAGCCTGTATTTCCGATTCTATTTTGGCTGAAATCAAAACATAAGGGCTTGATCCAAGTTTTGCTCGGAGTTTTTCATCCGGTTGCCACTTCTCTTGCAGCTGTTTTTCAGAAATATTTAGTATATATATAAAAGGTTTGGCGGTGAGAAGATTGATATCTTTATTAAGAAAAATTCCGGCCGGGTTTCCGGCTTGTAATTTTTTTTGGACATCGTTAAGCTGATTCAATTCTTCAACAGCTTCTTTTTTTCCAGATCTTGCCTCGGAGTTTACCAGTATTATCCTCTTACTTACCGTTTCTAAGTCTTTAAGGATGAGTTCGTATTCTATTGTTTCTATATCGGATACCGGATCAAGTTTGTTGTTTACGTGAGTAATATCCGGATCTTCAAAAACTCTTACCACTTCAGCGATGGCATCAACTTCTCTTATGTGGGAAAGAAATTTATTGCCAAGTCCTTCTCCTTCGGCAGCGCCCTTAACCAGTCCAGCTATGTCTACAAATTCAACCACAGCCGGCACGGTTTTGGCGGATTTGGACATGGCGGATAGTTTTTCCAGCCGGTCGTCTGGTACCCGAACTATGCCGACGTTTGGTTCTATGGTACAAAAAGGGTAGTTGGAAATATCAACCTTTTGGCGAGTTAAGGCGTTAAAAAGTGTAGATTTGCCCACATTGGGTAGTCCGATAATACCTAATTTAAGACTCATAATATGAATGCTAATATTTTTAAAGCATACGATATCCGTGGAAAATATCCAGCGGATCTAAATGAAAAGGTGGCGGAGCTGGTGGGCAAAGCCATTGCCAGTCTTTTTATAAAAAAATACCACAAAAGTAATCCTTTGGTTTTGGTTGGCAAGGACGTGCGTAATACCTCCGAAGTTTTAGAAAAGGCTCTTATAAAAGGGCTGGTCAGTCAAGGTGCCGATGTGTTGCGAGTCGGTTTATGCACCACTCCGTATCTTTATTTCTTGATGAATAAGATAAAGCCGGATGGGGGAGTTGCGGTTACTGCTTCCCATAACCCTAAAGAATATGGAGGCTTTAAGATACGAGGCAAAGGCAACGAATCGGTTGATGAGAGAACAGGACTTTTGGACATAAAAAAAATGGTGCTGTCTGGTGAGTTTAAGAAGTCAGTTTCTATAGGCAAAATCAAGGACTGCCAAGATTTTAAGAAAGAATATATAAAATTCCTAAGCTCGTCCATAAACATAAAAAAGAATATAAGTTTGGTTGTTGATAACGGGGGAGGGAGCACGGCTTTATTTTTACCTGAACTATTAAGTAAGTTTCCTAAGTTAAAATACAAGCCTTTATTTTTCAAAATAGACGGATCTTTTACCAAACACTCACCCAATCCATTGTTGGCAGAGTCCCAGCAATTTGCCAAAAAAGAACTTGCCAAGGGCGGCGCCAATTTTGGAATTATATTTGATGGGGACGGAGACAGAGTGATTTTTTTGGATGAAAAAGGGGAGATGATAAAAACAGAATTCATCTTGGGTCTTTATGCTGAAAAACAGACTGAAAAAGGAATAAAAACTTCCGTGGTGATGCCAGTTAATACCTCAAGGGGTGTACGCGAACATCTGGAAAAATCCGGAGTCAAGGTGCATCTTATAAGAGTCGGCTATACTTTTGTGCAACAGGCCTTGAAAAAATCGGAAATTAGTTTGGGAGCGGAAATTTCCGGTCATTTATATTTCAAAGACTTTTTTAACATAGATTCCGGTTTGCGCGCTCTGCTTAAATTATCAGCCATAGTGGCCGAGGCCAAAGAGCCCCTATCGAGACTGGTTTCTAAATTTGAAACATATATAAATTCGGGGGAAATGAATTTTGAAGTGGCGGATAAAAAAAAGGTTTTAGCGGCAGTAAAAAGAAAATATAAAGATGCCAAAATCTCTACTTTAGACGGGGTCACGGTGGAGTATCCGGATTGGTGGTTCAACGTGCGGCCGTCAAACACCGAGCCGCTTATAAGAGTCGTCATGGAAGCAAGGGACAAAAAAACCCTGGAAGAAAAAAACAAAGAATTGGTAGAAACAATAAAAAAATATCTTTAAAACACTGCCTCCGAAAAGGCGGTGTTTTAAATTTTATCTTTTTAGTTTAGAGTATATCTATGGGATTTGAATTTTATTTATTACTTATTTTAATAATTGCCGGTTTTATCGGAGTGTTTTGGTTTTTAGCCAACAACCGTAAAGCGGCCAATCAGCCGGCGGATCAGAGTCTTTTTTTAATGCTGCAAAATCAGATTGGCGAGATTACAAAAACTATGGATCACCGTCTGGGCGAGTCTCACCGAGCCATCCAGACGCAATTCGGACAATCCACCCAGATTGTGCGAGATGTTACGGAAAGACTTACCAAGCTGGATGAGACCAACCGGCAGGTTATTGGTTTTACTGAACAGCTTAAAAATTTGCAGGATATTTTAAAAAACCCAAAACAGCGTGGAGTTTTGGGAGAGTACTTTTTGGAAGAGACCCTAAGAAATGTTTTGCCACCCAATTCTTATCAAATGCAATACGCTTTTTCGGACGGCGAAATAGTGGACGCGGTTGTTTTTGTAAAAGATAAAATAGTTCCCATTGATTCCAAGTTTTCTCTGGAAAATTACGAGAGAATTTTGGGAGAGCCGGATCCGGACGCGCGAGCCGTAATTGAGAAACAGTTTAAAATTGATTTAAAAAACAGAATTGATGAGACTTCCAAATATGTCCGCCCTTCAGAAAATACCATGGATTTTGCTTTTATGTTTATACCATCGGAGGCGATTTATTATGATTTACTGATAAATAAAGTTGGAGCAGTAAAGGTCTCCACCCGCGATTTGATAGAGTATGCCTTCAGGGATAAGCATGTCATAATTGTCTCGCCAACTTCTTTTCTAGCTTATCTGCAAACTGTTTTGCAGGGACTACGCGCTCTGCAGATAGAAGAGTCGGCCAAAGAAATAAGAAAGCGGGTAGAAGACCTCGGCAAGCATTTACAAAACTATGAAGACTATATGAAAAAATTAGGAGGGCACTTGGGCACAACAGTAAACACCTACAATCATGCGTACAAAGAATTTGCCAAAGTGGACAAGGATGTGTTACGGATAACTGGAGAGAAAATAGGGGTTGAGCCAACAACCATCAGCGGTCCGGACACCGAGGAATGATCTTTAAATTAGGGAAGGGGGTTGTTTTGTAAATGCTTACCTATCAAGGATCGGCAGCAGTCTACCTAAAAGAAATAAGCAAGTTTAAGCCGCTATCTGCCGCAGAGGAGCATGAACTTGCTCTTTTTATTTGTGGGGAAGTAAGTGCGGTCAACGCTCTTAAAAGATTGGTTAGAAAATCGGCCGAAGGCCTAACCGAAAATGAACGGGATTTATTGGTAAGCTTGGTCAGAGAAAATCCGAACATCTGTTTGGCTATTAAAAAATTAACGGAAGCCAATGCTCTTTTTGCTGTATATGAGGCTTTTAAGTTTAAGGGCCGTGGTCTTCCAACTGAAGAACTAATCGGGTTGGCCAATGAAGGACTTATTATTGCGGCAATTAATTTTAAACCAGATCAGGGCGCTAAATTTATCTCTTATGCCGTATGGTGGGTTAAACAGGTTATTTTGAAAGCTCTTGCAGAAAACAAGTCAGTCAGGCCTCCTATAAACGTAGTTGATGGAGCTCGGGGACTTGCGGACTGTGATCAACAGCTAAGCCAAGCTTTAGGACGTCATCCGTATAAAGAAGAAGTTAAAGGAGAGTTGTCTATAGATGAACAAGAGTACACGCGACTAAGAGCACTTCAGGAGAGAGAACCCTCTTTAGATACTCCCGTTTTTGAAGAAAATAACGACTTATTATGGCGCGATGCACTTCCGGATGACGATTCAAAGCCAGACGATATTTTAGCACATAAAGAATTTTGCAGTACGCTTAACGAAATTATGGAAAGATGTCTTACTGACAGAGAAGCAAATATTTTAAAACTGCTTTGGGGATTTATCGAGTTAAAAAAACCTCCAACTAGGTCGCGAAAACGGACGCTAAAGCACGGCAAACAAGCTACTTTTGAAGAGGTTGGTGAGGAGATAGGGGTTACGCGGGAGAGAGTCCGCCAAGCTACCGAAATTGCCATGAAGAAACTGCGAGCCGGTTTTAAACGGAGACACCTAGACCTTGCCAGTTTGATATAAAGTTAAAATATGCCCCAAAATAAGGGGCATTTGCTTTTTAAGACAAACTTTATTATAATAACGAGACCATTATTATGTTAGCAGTCATTAAAACCGGGGGTAAGCAATATGTTATTGCTCCCGGACAAAAATTAAAAATAGAAAAAATAGACGTCCAGGAGGGCGATGTTTTTGTATTTGATCAGGTTTTATTAATTGCGGATAGCGAGAAATTTGAAGTTGGGATGCCGATGTTAAAAGACGCCAAGGTAGAAGCTAAGGTTATAAAGCAGGGGCGAGCTCCCAAACTAATCATTTTAAAATATCACTCCAAGACAAGACATAGAAAAAAAATAGGCCACCGCCAGCCTTTTACAGAAGTTGAGATTATAAAAGTAACCTCTTAAATTTACGTCCTTTGGGTTCTGTTATCCAAAGCACTTTTGATTGTGGTCTCATCCGCATACTCAAGCTCCGAGCCAAGAGAGAGACCTCGTGCCAACCGAGATATCACCAATCTCGGATATTTATTTTTTAGAGGGAGTAAAACCCTTTCTATGTAAAGGGCCGTGGTGTCTCCTTCGGTTGTCGGGTTTGTTGCCAATATGATTTCGGCCTGACCTTGCCCCTCCAAAATATCTTTAATTCTATCAAACATTTCTCTTAGTTTAAGTTTCCTGGGCGAGTCGGAATCAAGCGGTGAAATTACTCCTCCCAGCAGATGATAAAGTCCATTATATGACCCGCTTTTCTCCAAATTTATTAAATCAGCCTCCTTTTCTATTATAGTTATAATCGTTTTGTTTCTGCCTGGACTTAAGCAAGTTGAACACACCAAAAGATCCTTTAAATTTTTCTCCATTGTCCGGAAGCAATTTTTACAGATAACGGTTTTTTCTTTGACTTGGATCAAAGCCGAAGCCAAACTTTCCGCCAAAGAATTTTCATCCTTGGTTATGAAAAAAGCTAACCGCGCGGCTTGTCTCGGTCCGATGCCGGGGAATTTGGTAAACAGATCTATTAATTTTTGTAGTGATGCGGGATAAGACATAATTAAACGGGTTCCTGCAGATGCTTTGACATTGAGCGGAAAGAAGTAGTCTCTTCATGGAAATATAACTCTACTTTTCCGGTCGGCCCGTTGCGGTGTTTTTCTATCATAATATCAGCTATATTTTTTCTATCACTGTTTTCTTTTATTTTATCCTCACGGTATATAAACATAACCACATCGGCGTCTTGTTCAATACTTCCGCTTTCTCTCAAATCAGAAAGTTTTGGCACAGACGACGGGCGCATCTCTACCCCGCGAGATAATTGAGAAAGAGCCAAAACCGGAATGTTTAATTCCTTGGCCAAAGCTTTCAGGGAGCGTGAGATTTCAGATACTTCTTGGACTCGAGACTCGGCTCTGTCGTGTCCTTTTATAAGCTGAAGATAATCAATAACTATTAGACTGACATTGTGTTCTGCCTGCAGGCGTCTAGCTTTGGCTCGCAGTTCCATTACCGTTGGGGAAGGGGAGTCGTCTATAAAAAGATTGGATCGTGAAAGTGTGTCCAGGGCATCACGTACTCTTACGAAATCGTCTTCATGCTCACCCGAGCGCATCTTGCCGGTTCTTATTCTCCAAAGATCAACTCCGGACTCGGTTGATATGAGTCTGTCTATGAGCTGTTCTCTGGACATTTCCAGGCTGAAGATTCCTACGGCCGAATTTTCTTGGGTAGAAACATTTCGAGCTATGTTTAAAGCTAAAGATGTTTTTCCCAAACTAGGCCTGGCGGCTAAAATGACCAGATCTGATCTCTGAAGGCCGGAGAGATAATTATCTAGGTCTGGAAATCCGGTCGGCACTCCTCTAAACGCGCCATCTCCTTTATGCAGGCGATCAATTCTTTCCCAAGCTTCCTCAAGGGCGCCGCTCACTGGGAAAAAATCTTGTTTTATAGACCCTTTGGCTATTTCAAAAATCCTTTGTTCCGCTTCATCAATCAACTGCTCCACATTTTCTGATTCCATATAACCCAGTTGGCTTATATGACTTGCGGCTTCAATCATGTCTCGCAAAAGTTTTTTGCGTCGCACCACCGAAGCATAATGGTGCACATGGCTTGCGGTGGGAACGGTATTTACTAAAGTTGTAAGATAGGTTGAGCCGCCTATCTCTTCAAGTTTATTTTTTTCCCGCAGTCTGGTGCTGACGGTTATGATATCTATGGGTTCTCTCCTCTGGCAGAGATCCATCATGGACTCATAAATTTCTTTATGCAGGGGTTTATAAAAATCGTGCGGTTTGAGTAAATCAACCACGCGAAAAACGGCATCTTTGTCCAGCATCAAAGATCCCAAAACAGACATTTCGGCTTCAACATCCTGCGGGGGTATGCGTACTTGATTTGTTGTCCCATTGGTCATATGCTTGATATCAGCATAACTTAGACGAATATATATTTACAACTGAATAGTGGGAAAAACTGTGGAGGAATTATACTTATGGACTCGGAACTAGAGAAAGAATGGGAAAAATCTTACAAACGTCGAGTAAAAAAGCGCCATAGAGAAAGACTAAAGAAAGTAATTGCCGTTTTGATTGGTCTCGTCCTTGCAATAGTTGTCTTTATAGGCTTTGACTGTCTGAAAAAAGGCGAAAGATTAATTAGTAGAGAAAGAACTCTCTCTTCAGAAGAGTGGTCTTATTACGCCTCGCTTAAGAATAAAGCCAAAGAACTTGAAATTCAGCAAATGCCAATAAAAGTATATGAAAGATTATTGGAAAAGTTTAGAAGAGGAGAACTCCAAGGTTATACCCAAAATGATTCTCTGGTTTGGGTAAGATCATCCCTTGAATTAAAAAGAAAGTTCAATAAAGCGCTTCATGATAGCAAGTACAATTCCATCATGGGTCTTGTCCCCAAATTTGCTGATTCTGATTACCTTCCCGAGAGCAAAGAATTTACTCCTCTTCCGCCAAGTTTTATGCCCTATGTTTTGAGCGAAGGAGAGTTGCAGGAAGTTATGCAAAACCCCCGAGAGTGGGTAGCGGAGCCGGACAGTTCCGAACAAAAATAAAAAGACGTGCATTAGCACGTCTTTTTAAATACTTGACAGAATATAACTATTGCTGTATATATTCCTATAGTCCAGGCCTAGACAAAACATACCAAATCGGTGTGTAATATCTAGGCCAACAACAGAATAAGGAGGTTTTAGTTATATGTCACCCGCTGAAGCAGCTGCCTTTAGTTATTTGCCATATGTTATTGGCGTAGTTGTCGGCCTCGTTGCTTTGCTTTTTGGATATAAACTGGTACTTCGTGTTTTTGGAATTATTATTATCCCCGAGGACTCCATAGGCATTGTGAATAAAAAATGGGTACTTTTTGGACAGAATAAGACATTGCCGGACGGTGCTATCATTGCTCTCAAGGGCGAAGCAGGATATCAGGCTGACACACTGGCCCCCGGACTGCACTTTTGGCTCTGGCCATGGCAGTATGAGGTTACCAAGGTAAAATTTACCACAATCAGAGAAGGCTTTATTGGGGTTGTGGAATCCAGGGATGGTAAACCACTATCCGATGGCCATGTTCTTGCCAGAAAGATAAGTTGTGACGCTTTTCAAAACGCTCGGGCATTTTTGGTAAACGGTGGAGAGCGTGGCCCCCAGATTACGATCATTCCTCCGGGTACTTACCGTATCAACACGTCCTTGTTTAAAACCACAGAGCATCCGGTCCTTGAAATCCCAGACAATATGGTTGGGGTGGTCACCACCAAAGAAGGTAAGCCACTCAATACTGGCGATATCGCAGGTCCTGAAGTGGCTGGGCACAATATGTTCCAAGACGCTCAAGCCTTCGTAGACAGTGGCGGCCACAAAGGTCTTCAGGTTCAAGTGATGCTGGCCGGAAGATACTATATTAATCCGCTCTTCGCAGGGGTGGAGACTAAAGCAATGATTGAGGTTGAAATTGCCCATGCTGGGGTGGTGATATCTTTTGTCGGTGAAGTCGGTGAAGATATAACAGGAGATTCTTTCCGTCATGGCAATCTTGTAGAGAAGGGACATAAGGGTGTTTGGGTAGAGTCACTTGACCCGGGCAAGTACACCCTCAATCCATATTGTTATCGTGTTGAAAGCGTGCCAACCGCCAATGTGGTGCTTAACTGGGCGGAAGGCAAGAACGAATCTCATAGGCTGGACGAGAAGCTTTCTACTATCACTGTTCGATCTTCAGACGGTTTTACGTTCAACTTGGACGTGAGCCAAATCATACACGTACCCAGGAATGATGCCCCCAAAGTAATTGCCCGTTTTGGGACTATGCAAAACCTGGTCAGCCAAGTATTGGAACCAACCATCGGCAACTATTTCAGGAATGCGGCGCAGGATTCTGATGTCATCACCTTTCTTTCCAAGAGAAAGGAACGTCAAGAAGACGCAAAAAGGTCGATTGAGGAAGGTCTCAGAGATTATAATGTGGTCGCAGTTGACACACTTATTGGCGATATTACCCCTCCACCTGAACTTATGAAGACTCTTACGGATCGTAAGATTGCTTCAGAACAGAGAGAAACCTTCAATACACAGAGAGAAGCGCAAGACGCGCGCAAAGAGCTCCAGCAGGCTCAAGCCATGGCTGACACACAGCCGGAAGTTGTGACAGCTGAACGAAGTGTGTCTATCGCTGACTTTACTGCGCAAGCATCTATCAAGAAAGCCGAAGGTGATGCTAAGTCTAAAACCATCAATGCCGAGGCAGACGCCACGGTAACAGAAGTTACTGGTAAAGCTCAAGCCGGCCGGACACTGGCTGTTGGTGAGGCCGAAGCTAAGGTTATCAGACAGAAAATCGAATCTATGCAGCCTGGCAACTTTGCAGCCATAGAAGTTTCGCGAGCTTTGGCGACAAGCGGGCAGAAGTGGGTCCCGGAGATAGTTACTGGCGGAAATGGTAGAAATGGTAGCGGGTCCCTTGTGGATGTCCTTTTGGCCAGTCTGGCGTTGAACATGAATAATAAAAATGGTGATACCAAAAATCTGACCACTGCTACAGTTTCTGAAGATCCAGAAGCAGAAAAGAAGTAACCCATAAAAAGTATTAAACAAATAAGGGTTTTGCTCTCTGCAAAGCCCTTATCTTTTTAGGAGGGCATTTATGGACAGTTCCACAGAAAAAGGGGACAAGGCAAAAATCTATGTAACCAAAAGTTTGTGGAACGGAGAAATTGATCATGCCTTGGTTCTAGATTGTTCAGACCCTCGTTTAGCTTCTGCTAGGATGGAATTCCTTTCTGGATACTGCGGCCTAGGAAGGTATGATTCTATCATTGTCCCAAGTGGCCCCACATGTATGACCGTGTCCGAAGTAACCTTTTTATTTGACCGCCAAAGGGTCCAAATGCTCCACGGTATTCATCAATTTAAGCGAGCAATTGGAATTGCTCACCACGACTGCGCTTACTATAAGAATAAATACCCTGATCACAACGAAGTCCAAAAATGCGAACGGCAACACACAGATCTTAAAAAATTCCGCACCGATATCCAATCAATGATTCCCGGGGTTCGTGTTGATCTTTTCTATGCCGCACCAAACAAAGAAGGGTTTGTGGCCTACACAAAAATATCTTAAAAACCAAAGCGGCTCATTGAGCCGCTTTTATATTTTGCCAATAATCGGTCTCTCTAGAGTATCCTTAACTCTCCACCCCAGTTTTTCTATTTTTTCGCGGACGATATCGGCTTCTTCCCATTTTTTTTCTTGACGCAGTTTTTCTCTTTGCTCAACCAAAGATTTTATTTCAACAGGAATTTCTACGGAGCCAATTTTTTTTAGTCGCAATCCCAAAACTTTATCAAAATCATAAATAAGTTTTAAAATCTTTTTGGGATTGTATTGTTTGGGCTGGCCGTGGTAGTTATTTATCAATTTCCAGACAATCGCCAAGGCCTCGGGGGTATTCAGATCATCAGTTATCGCTTCCTCAAACCCTTTTTTATAATCATCTAAACTTGTTTTAGGCAAGCCGGTATTTTTATGCGAAGTTAGCTCGTTTACAAAATCTTTTAGTTTTCGCAGAGTGTTCTTGGCCGCCCCTAAAGATTCCCAAGTAAAATTTAATTTTGAGCGATAGTGAGTGGTTAGTATTAAATATCGGAAAATAAGGGGGGCAAAATCTTTTTCTTCAAGATCGCGCAGAGTAAATAAATTACCCAAAGATTTGGACATTTTCTGTCCGTCCACCAAGAGGTGCTCTCCATGCAGCCAATAATTTACAAAAGTTTTGCCGGTGGCGCCTTCGGACTGGGCAATTTCATTTTCGTGGTGAGGGAAAATCAAATCAACTCCCGCGGCGTGCATATCAAAAGTCTCTCCCAGGTATTGCATAGACATTGCGGAGCACTCAATGTGCCACCCCGGCCTTCCTTTGCCAAAAGGGGAGGGCCACGATGGTTCTCCTTTTTTGACAGCTTTCCATAAAACAAAATCATGCACACCTTCTTTATAGTCGTCTATATCAACCCTAGCTCCGGATCTCAGCCCCTCCATATCCAGACGCGCAAGCTTACCATATTTTTTGAAAGCGGAGGTTTTGAAATAAACTGAACCTTCTATCTGATAGGCAAGGCTCTTGGCAAGCAGGGCTTCAATAAGTTTTATCATGGCCGGAATGTGTTCGGTGGCTCTGGTAAATTTAGCGGGGGATTTTATGTTTAATTTTTTGAGATCGCTTTTAAAAATTTTTTCGTATTTCCTGGTGAAAGTCTTTAAAGACAATCCGGCTTTTTGTGAACCGGTAATTATTTTGTCTTCCACATCGGTTATATTCATGATCTGTTTTACTTTGTATCCGAAATTCTCCAAAACCCGCCTCAAAATATCCTCAAACAAATATGTTCGCAGGTTTCCAATATGCGCGTAGTCATAAACTGTCGGCCCGCAGGTATATAAACCAACCTCTTTGTCGCGTAGAGGTATAAATTCTTCTTTTTGGCGGGTGAGAGTATTGAATATCTTCATTTCTATATAATATAATTAGTTCACGAGTAGCACAAGAAATAAAAAAACAGCCAAGCAAAGCCCTTAGCAGTCTTGACTCCGGACTGCTAACTTAGTTATTATTCATATAGTTGTATATATTGTGATAGACTTAAAAGACAGGCAAAAAGATATTTTGGGGTGGGTAATTAGGGAATACACCAAAACAGCCAAACCAGTCGCCTCCAACGATTTAGTGCAGGAATTTCAGCTGAAAATAAGCCCGGCGACTATCCGTAATGAAATGCTTGAACTAGACCACCTTGGCTATTTGAATCAACCTCATACTTCTGCGGGCCGTGTTCCTACTGATAGGGGATACCGCTTCTTTATAGATTATCTTCTGGAAGATATCCCTCTGAACCTAAAGAGAAGCAGGGTTATAAAGGAAACATTTGAAGAAGAGAATGAGGATGAATTTATCAGGGAATTAAGTAAACTGGCGGCCAGTTTTACAAATAATTTAGTCGTATGTGGATTGAGAGATATTTTATATAAGAGTGGTTTCTCCCACCTTCTGGACGAACCGGAATTTGGCAACCAAAAGATGGTAAGAAGTCTTGGTAAATTATTAGACCGGCTGGATGATGAAATTCTATATTTTATGAAAGACTTGGAAGAAAATAAAGATGCTGTATTTATTGGAGAAGAGAATCCCTTTGAGGAGGGACAGGATATGTCCATGATGATTACAGAGTGGCGCCATCCCGAAGGATTTAGTGGATTTTTGGCCCTTATAGGACCCAAAAGAATGAATTATGAAAAAAATAGAGCATTTATTCGTCATCTAAAAAAACATTCTAATGAGTGATGAAGAAATAAAAAAAGAAGAGGAGGTTGGTGTTTTAGAAAAATGCGAGAAAGAAAAAAAGGATTATTTGGATGGATGGCAAAGAGCTAAGGCAGATTTTCTTAATTACAAAAAAGATGAAGGCAGGAGACTGGAAGATATGGCTAAATTCGTGATCTCCGGCCTGATACAAGACATACTGCCGATTATGGATAGTTTTGATCTGGCTTTGGGGCACGATCTTTCCAAAGAGTCCGAAAGGGGAGTGCTACTTATAAGATCTCAATTTGAGGATGTGCTTAAAAAAAGAGGACTGGAACAGATAAAAACAGAGTCGGGTGATAATTTTAACCCAGAGGTGCATGAAAGCATAGGAGAAGTTGAATCAGAACACACCGAAGGAACAGTGGCAGAAGTAGTGCAAAAAGGATATAGATTTAGAGAGAGGGTTATAAGACCGGCGAGGGTTAGATTAGCTAAAAACAAAAAATAATTTATATACTATGTCCAAAATTTTAGGAATTGATCTCGGCACTACCAATTCCGCTGTAGCGGTAATTGAAGCCGGGGAACCAAAAATAATAGAAAACAAAGAGGGCAATAGAACTACTCCTTCTATTGTGGCTATATCTAAGTCGGGGGATCGCCTTGTGGGCCTGCTTGCCAAAAGGCAGTCCGTAACAAATCCCAAAAACACTCTTTTTTCCATCAAAAGGCTAATTGGCCGGAAATTTAATGATTCTGAAATAAAAAAAGACAGGGAATGGCTTCCTTACGAATTGAAGGAATCTGCTAACGGAGGGGTTGAAATAAAAATGCAGGATAAATTCTACAGACCGGAAGAGGTGTCAGCCATGATATTGCAGAAACTAAAAACAGACGCGGGGGAAAAAATTGGAGAAGCGGTAAATGAAGTTGTGATTACCGTTCCGGCCTATTTTGATGATGCCCAAAGAAAAGCGACACAGGCGGCGGGCGAGATTGCTGGTTTTAAAGTTCGCCGAATACTGAATGAGCCGACAGCTGCCGCCCTAGCTTATGGTTTTAACAAAAAGAAGGATGAGCAGATTGTGGTTTACGACTTCGGGGGAGGAACATTTGATTTGTCTGTTTTGGAAGTCACGGCAGATACGATTGAAGTGAAAGCGGTTGGGGGAGACACTCATTTGGGAGGAGATGATTTTGACCAGAAAATAATAAAGTGGATTGCGGATGAATTTAAAAAACAGGAGGGGATTGATCTGTCTAAAGATACTCTGGCTTTACAGAGACTTAAAGAAGCGGCGGAAAAAGCCAAGCATGAACTTTCCACGACCAACGAGACCGAATTAAATTTGCCTTTTATAACCTCGGGGGATTCTGGTCCGAAACACTTGGTTATGCGTTTTAGCCGGACTCAATTGGAAAAACTGGTTGGAGATATGATAGACAAATCTATCGCCATAACCAAACAGGTGGTGGTTGATTCGGGCTTTAAACTTTCTGATATTGATGAAATTGTTTTGGTCGGAGGCCAGACCAGAATGCCCGCTATAATAGAAGCTGTGCGCAAACTATTTGGTAAAGAACCAAATCGCACCATAAACCCCGATGAGGTTGTAGCCATTGGAGCGGCTGTGCAGGCCGGAATTCTTCAGGGAGAAGTGAAAGATATTTTGCTTTTGGATGTCACTCCTTTGAATTTGGGGATTGAAACTCTAGGGAGTGTCATGACTAAGATAATTGAAAAAAATACGACGGTGCCGACAGCTAAATCGCAAGTTTTCTCTACCGCCGCAGACAGTCAAACTTCGGTGGAAATACACGTCTTGCAGGGTGAAAGAGAAATGGCCCAAGACAACAAAACTCTCGCCAGATTTATTTTGGACGGGATACCGCCGTCCCCCCGAGGACTTCCACAAATTGAAGTTACTTTTGACATTGATGCCAACGGAGTTCTTTCTGTAAAAGCCAAAGACAAAGCTACCGGCAAGGAACAGTCAGTGAGAATAGAAGCTTCATCCTCTTTGTCCAAGGAGGAAATAGAACGCATGAAGAAGGATGCCCAATTACACGCAGACGAGGATCGCCAAAAAAGAGAGCTGGTTGATTTGCGCAATCAGGCCGACTCCATAATTTATACTTCCGAAAAAAGTCTTCGGGATGCGGGAGAAAAAGTAGATCCTGCGATGAAAAAAGATATAGAAGAGAAAGTTGAGATTCTCAAAAAGACCAAAGATGGCCAGAACGGAAACGAAATAAAAAGCGCGTTAAGCAACCTGTCTTCTTCCCTTCAGAAAATCGGTGAGGTATTATATAAGCAAGCCTCTCCGGAAAAACCGGAAGACAACAATACTAGTTCAGAGAACGTGAAAGAGGCGGAATTCGAAGAAAAAAAGGACGACAAGTAAAAACTAAAATTTAATGGATGCTTTTTCCGAACTTCGCCGTGATATCGTATCTGGCGAATGGGTAGTCGTGGCAACCGGACGCGCCAAGCGTCCCGACGACTTTGCTAAAGCCAAAAAACAAATATTAAAACAACCGGCCGAAGGTTGCCCTTTTGAGATTCTTCAGCCAGAGCCATTGGTTGTTTATTCTAAAAATTCTGAAGGGTGGTGGGTGCAGGTAGTAAACAACAAATACCCTGCTTTTAGTCAGTCCCACAGCGCCAAGCACGCCTGCCCCAAAATAACCAAAAATGGTCCTTATGAATGGATGGAAGGTGTAGGTTACCATGAGGTTGTAGTCAGCCGCGATCATGAAAGAAATATAGCCAAGATGTCTGATGAAGAGGTGGAACTTATAATTCGCTCATTTCAGGATAGATTTTTAGCCATCAAAAAAGATTCTTGCGCCCAGTATGTTTCGGTATTCCAAAACCACGGACTAGGGGCAGGGGCGAGTATTGCCCACCCGCACTTACAAATAGTGGCGGTACCCGTTATTCCTCCGGATGTGGGTCAAAGCCTGGAAGGTTCAAAAAATTATTTTCATCAAAATAAAGAATGCGTGCACTGCGTTGTTATAAAATACGAATTACATGATAAAAGTAGGATTGTCTATGAGAACGAACATTTTCTGGTTGTAACTCCCTTTGCTTCCAAAAGCGCCTTTGAAATAAGAATATTTCCCAAAAAACACAGCCCTCATTTTGAGGGGATAAGCATTGAAGAGCGTTTTGCTTTGGCCAATTCTCTGCGTACTGGACTGGCCAAACTACACAAAGGCTTAAAAAACCCTGACTATAATTTCTTTTTGCATACGTCTCCTGTTAATAATGATTCAGAAAACAGTCATTATCATTGGCATATTGAGATAATTCCCAAAACCGCCGTGTGGGCGGGCTTTGAAATAGGGACGGGGATTGAAATATCTACCATAGCCCCGGAAATAGCGGCAGAATTTTTAAGGAAAATAAAAATATGAAAACACTAATAATTGCCAACTGGAAATCTAATCCGCAAACAGCCAAAGACGCGGTTGCGTTGGCTCTAGCTGTTGATTTTGGAATACAGAAATATAAAAAAGTTGATGTAGTTGTCGCTTCGCCGTTTTTATTTATCTCCCAAGTTAAAGATGTGTTAAAAAGTTCCAAACTTGGAGCGCAAAACTCTTTTTGGTCTGGGGGGGCTTATACCGGAGAGGTGTCGCCGGAACAGCTTAAGAATATCGGGGTAGAATATTGTATAGTTGGACACTCGGAGAGAAGGGGTTATCTTGGAGAAACAGACGGAGAGATAAATAAGAAAGTCAAAGCTCTTTTGAAAAATAAACTAAAAGTAATCTTGTGTGTGGGAGAAAAAGAAAGGGTCGGAAAGGATATACCGGAAATAGTTGGAGAACAACTTAAAAAGTCTTTGGACGGCGTTAAATCTTCCGAAGTTTTAAATTTGATTGTGGCCTATGAACCTGTTTGGGCTATCAGTACCAATCCGGGTGCGCGGCCAGACACTCCCGCGAACGCTTTTCAGGCCATGCTTTATATACGCAGAATACTTACCGATATATATGGGAAACCAACTGCGGTGAAAATAAAAATAATCTATGGGGGTTCGGTGAACTCTCAAAATATTTCCGGATTTCTGAAAGAGGGAAGAATGGAAGGAGCTTTGGTCGGGGGGGCAAGTCTGAAAGCAGAAGAATTTGTAGAAGTAGTAAAAATAGCAAATCAAACCAATCAAGAATGAACCTCCGTCTTCTCAAAGATATTCCTAAAAATGAATTATTAGACAAAAAAATCCTTTTTCGGGTGGATTTTGAAGTTCCTATAAAAAATGGACAGGTAGAAGAAGGTTTTCGCATTAAAGCGACCCTGCCCACTTTTGAGTATTTACTGTCTGCCGGAACCAAAATATTAATTTTAACCAAAAGAGGGCATCCTAAAACATTCAGAGATCCGGAACTTAGCGTGGGTTTGCTCATACCTTATTTAGAAAAATTATTAAAAATAAAAATAGGTCTCATAAAAGAATTTTCTGAACTGGAAATATTCAGACAGTCTAAAAATGGCAGTATTTTTATTTTTGAAAACTTGCGCTTTTGGCCGGAAGAAGAGGCAAGCGACGAAAAGTTCGCTCAAAAATTGGCAGAAGCCGGAGATTTATATATATCAGATAATTTTGGGACTGCTCATCGCGCTCATGCCTCTGTTGCGATTCTTCCTAAACTTTTACCATCCCATGCGGGATTTTTGCTTGAAAAAGAGGTTGAATCTCTGGAAAAAATAATGAATGGTGCCCAAAAACCGGTTGTAGCCATACTGGGTGGAGCCAAGCTAGAAACCAAACTGCCCCTAATTGAAAGATTTTTAAAAAACGGATCTTCTGTTTTGGTAGCCGGTAAACTTGCCAATACAATACTCATAGCTAAGGGGCTAAAAATGAGCGAATCGTGCGCAGATACAGAATCTTTTCAATATATAAAAGACCTTGACTTGAACTCTTCCGGACTTCATTGGCCCGTAGATGGGGTGGTGGCCAAAGATTTAAACTCCAAGGAACGCTGGACTAGTTTAGAGGAAATTTCTCCATTGAATACCTTGGCGGCAGATGAATGTGTTTTAGACATGGGTCCTGCCACGGTCGGGGGTTTTACCGCAATTCTCCGCTCGGCCAAAACTATATTTTGGAACGGGCCCGTGGGTGTGTGTGAAGACGAAAGGTTTGCTAAAGGTACTATGGAACTAGCAAGGTCTATTTCCAGAATATCCGCTTTTAAAGTACTGGGGGGTGGTGA
>JAUYPW010000018.1 GCA_030697525.1 bacterium | reverse complement strand
CCCTTTGTAAGGCCAGAGCTTACAAAACCGATATCTATTAAACATAGCAAGGAAGATGTCCAAAGAGCTTTCCGGGGTGAAGATTTGATGCATGGGTTTTTAGAAACATGGAGTAAAAATTCAAAAAAATATCCGATTTTAAGAGAGATTGATAAGCATATTAAAAACTCACCCGAAGTATATCCCGATATTTTTGAGCCAGATAATGAATATTCTTTATCACAGGAAAGATTTGCTTATTTAGGAGGAAAACTGGGTAAGTTTGGTTTAAACAATATCCCTCCAGAATTACAGAAATTTTTTAAAGGTGCTTTTCAATCAACCATTAGTCCACGACAATAATGTATTTTAGGATCGTCACATTTATAAGATAGGTTTGTAAAATATAGAAAGATGAAAAAGATAAATATAAAAAATAGCAATAAGAGAATAAACTTTTTGACCATAGTTAAACTATACCATATATGTCATTAAAAGACAAATTACAAGAATCAATGGGGAATTACTAAGGACATATATGACAAAAAGCATCAAGAATATCACGATAAGATACAGCTCTTGAACATTGAGCTTGAAGAGCATACTGAAGCAGACTATGACTATCAAACCACTGTAGCATCGGTGCTTTCTGTTGCCCGCCGTGCAAAGACAATTTTTGAAAGTTCTGAACTGCACGAAAAAAGAGCATTTTTGAACTATCTACTTCAGAACCCGACTGTAAACGAAAAAACGCTAGGTTTTACCTTGCGTTCTCCGTTCAATCTAGTCCTAGAATTAGCTGATAGCCCTATCTGGCTCCCCGGGTAGGATTCGAACCTACGACCAACTCGTTACACTTAATCCAAAGCTTTCGCTAAGGCGTGGACTATATCATTCCCGCTCTATCTTTTTTGATAGAATGCGGGACGAGGCGTTTCGCGCCGCTTCCGCCAGCTGGCGGATGCGGAGCTACTCCATAAAGGATAGTCTCTGAACCTTCCGAGCACTCAAAAAATTGAGTGCTTCGGCTTGGCTGCTGATTATCCGTCTGCAATAGCAGATTAGGACTTCCAGCAATTAACCTCGTTTTTCAATCCGTCTTTCGGCGGAAAGCTGCAACATCTTACAGCGAGCTGCTCTACCACTGAGCTACCGGGGAATACGAAATCATAATATTACAAAAACCGGCTTCGGGCAAGGATTTGTATTTAGTCAAATTGACCTTTTCTATATATAGTATTACTCTTGGGGCAGAAAAAGCCCTTTGAAAAGCCAATAAAAACCACCAACGGAGGTTAAGATAATGCTGTCCAAAGATAGGCCATTAAGCAACCGCACGGTTGGAGTTTTTTTAATGTTGCTTCCGGCAATTATAATTTTACTGATTGCGATACCCTCTGTCGCCATACCTCAAGAAAGACTTCCTCACTACTTTCCGGAGGGAGTCTCCCAGTCAACCGATTCGATTGAGCAGATGAAATATTATCTGCAATACTTAAACGCCACTTCGGCTTATTTGAGCGATTCGGGCATTCCCCGAATTTTTGATGGATGCGTGGAGGAAGAGATGGAAATCCACGGCCGGAAAATAAAATTTGTCTTTGAGCCGTGGAAAAAGGTTGGTGATGATAAATACCTTTTCTATAGCTTCGGCGGCCAGCAGATAATCACCAGAGAACAAATGCAAGCGGTAAAAAAAGATTTTATCGGGGCGTATAAAGAAGCGGCGGAGGAAGATTATCAGGACTTCCGAAACCTGGAAGATAAGGCGATAAAAATAAAATCTTTGTACACGGGAATGTCGGAAACAGACTTGCGAAGTATCCTGAATAAGCCCGTGCCTGAAGTTCTGGAAAAAATAGATTTTCGCGATCTGAATCTTCTACCTCCAAAAATAGAAAGAGAAGACTTCATCATAAGAGAAATCCATTTGGGGTACGGCCCGTTTTTGGGAGCTGTCTGGCTTAATAGCGGGGTCGGGTACATTACCTTGCAGGGAAGAATTTTAGAATATCTGATGACCAAGAATCTGATAACACGGCATGAACTTATCCACGCCAATCCCAAATTGCAGTGGTATCCGTTAAGTATGGGGATGGATTTTGAACTTATGGCCAGCCTTCCCGTCATGCTTGTGCCGGAAGATAAAATACATCTAATTTTCCACGGATATCTTCGCGACATTCGCGAGATGAGCCGCGCGTTTTTTGGTTTAGATTTTGACCGTATACGCAAAGAAATAATTTTATTTGATCACGCTGGTAACTTGCGGATTGACCGAGACAAATGGAAATACTATTCCGAAAAAGTGGATCGAGTAAAAAAAGAGTTGGTGCCTTTTTTCAGAGACAAGGGACTTCCTTTCTTTTATCATGATCCTCTGTTCTTCACTGCTCTGCATGAAAAACTGGTTGACCCCAAAGCCGCTTTTAGAATAGCGATGGCTTTCAGCTATGATTTAACCAATCTTGGGGGACACGAACAAACCATGTCGTGGCTGAAATCTCGCGAAGATGAGATAGAGCGTATAGCCAACGAGGTTTTTGAGAAAGCGGGCGAGCCGGATTCAGGAAATAAGAAAAAACTTTCCGTAACCCTGCTGCGGCAGCTCGCCGCCATGACCGGCCTTTCTGAAGAAGAAGCTCTTGCTCTGGCAAAAAAGTATAAGATAAAAGAAGAAGACGTGGCAGACAAAAATCTGGCAGAAATCTTATCCATAGTCTCTAAACTTATTGAAAAAGAGAGAAACAATCAAAGTGAGGTGATTTGGAGATGAGATTTTTAAACTTGAGGTTTCTGTTTGTGTTCCTACTTTATCTTCTGCTCATCTCCTGCGCGCCGTCTTACCGTAGCGAGTTTTACAGACGAGTGGAAGAAAAAGGATACAATGAGCAGGAGCAGGAAAGCGCCTATTATTTCAGTTTCAGGCAACTTTTGGGAAAGTGGGAAAATGGCGAATTCAAGCTTGTGTATTCAGTCCTGCCCAAAACTTGGGTAAGAAAACAACTGGATTCTTACATAAAAACACTGGAAGAAGTTGTTGATTACAAGAACGAGGAGATGGCTAAATATCTGAAAACTTTTGGCCTGCGCGGATATTTTGAGCACCGCTTGGAAGTTTTCCGCGCCATCCACGCGCGGGTACACGCCTCGGAATTAAAAGATACTTTTGAGGAACTGATGGGCATGAGGTCTTGGTATCAAAGCCGAAGAGACAGATTCGGCCGCGACCATGGCCTAGGTTATGACCCGTCTATCCTTCTGACGCTGGATTTCCGCAAAGAAAATCCTTTTGAAAGCGCTACTGTAAATCAGGCCAGAGAGAGCCAGATACTGAAAGAAACGGAGAAATATATTTTAACTTTCCACCGCGAGTTTGATCACCGCGAGCCGGATCCTAATTATCCGGATGATAAAAATCGTTTTGTTTGGAAGCCCAAGGATTATAAACTGGTAGTTACCAAATCAAAAATTCTTGAAGGAGTTCGTCCGCAGAATAATTTCGCCAACTATCTTGAGATCCGGAGGGTCGGTGTCTCTGAAGAACTGGAGCAGTACCCAGCGGTTAAAGGTTTCCTTAGTGGGAACGGATCATACGCTGTTGTGGTCATAGATGTTGACGACGGCAAAAATAAAACCGGGTATGGTTTACCAGATTTCGTGGAAAAAGTTGAGGAATGGTACCTCACCAGCCCCGCAATGTTTGAGCGGATATTCCCCAATAAAGAGGAATATAAGCTGGTGGAACCTAAACTTCCGGAAGTAAAAGTAGAAATTGCCAAAGCCGGTAAAGAATTTGATTTTTGGGAATACGCGCCGGATGCCAAAGGATGGACAATTCCCTTCCCTTATAAAATTCCGCCGCTTTTGTCTAACTACAATGTCCGCCTGAAATTCAAGGAAGGACACAAAGCGCCCGATCAGCTTGCCAGAGAAATTGAATATGTTTTGAAGGAGTGGACGGACGGAGACCGATACCGACCAAGTATCGGAATGGTGGTGGAGTATTTTAAACCCAATGCACCCTATGACAAAGTTTTTCGGGCAGATGTATTACACCAACAAGACACAAAAAAAGTACAGTTTATTTTTACTGACGGTAAATCGCAGGACGGTTTTGTCGGCGAGAAAAGCGCCTTCACCAAAGACCGACCTGAACTTATAGCCTATACACTCGGCGATACTCGTTATTTGATAAAAGACGAGAATGGCGATGGAGTGTATGAAAAAAGAAAAAGAGTTTCGGCAGATTACAGCCGAATCGGAGTTTATGAATAAAACAAAAAGAGCTCGCGCGAGCTCTTTTTTTAATATCCTTTTAATACCCTTCCAGTTTTTTAGACAAGTGGTGGCCCCTGATCCTCTCTAGAGCCTTTGCTTCAATTTGGCGGATGCGCTCGCGGGTTACGCCGAATTCGCGGCCAACTTCCTCCAGAGTATGAGTAATGCCGTCGTCCAGCCCGAAACGCAAGCTTAAAATTTTCTGCTCACGGGGTGTCAGCTCTCTTATTATAACCATAAGATGATCCCGAAGAAGACGCCGCGCGGCAAGCTGTGAAGGCGACAAAGTTTTTTCATCTTCAATAAATTCTCCCAACACCGAATCTTCGTCATCATCTCCCACAGGCGCTTCCAAACTTACAGTATCTTGAGCAATTTTTTCTATGTGGTGGATTTTTTCTAATTCTATATTCATCTCCGCCGACATTTCTTCCGGCAAGGGCTCGCGGCCCAAATCCTGCAACAGTCTTCGTTTTACCTGCTGATATTTGGAAATGGTCTCCACCATATGCACAGGAATACGAATGGTTCGCGCCTGATCCGCCAGGGCGCGAGTGATGGCCTGTCTAATCCACCAAGTGGCGTAAGTAGAAAATTTATAACCTCTTTTGTAATCAAACTTCTCTACGGCTTTAAAAAGCCCGATATTGCCTTCCTGAATCAAATCAAGCAAGGTCAGATGCGGCGAGCGCCCCACATATCTTTTGGCGATAGATACCACCAGGCGCAGGTTAGCTTGAGTAAGTTTTCGGCGGGCTTCCTCATCTCCTTTTTCAATCCTTTTGGCTAGATCTTTTTCTTCTTCCCCTTTTAAAAGAGGTATCCGCCCTATTTCCCGCAGATACATCTGCACCGAATCCTGCGACAGCTGTTCAAAATCTATATCCTGTTCTTTTTTTTGATGGTGCGCTCCCTTTTTTGTTTTCTTGGGAGTCCCCTCTTCAATAAGTTCCTGCGTTTCTAAAATCTGTATATTTTCTTTCTCAAGTCTGGCGTAAAGATCCTCCAGAAGCATCACATCTTCTTCAATGTTTGGGAAATAATAAAGTATTTCCGAGTAAGTCACAAAACCGCGGTCGCGTCCGCGTTTCAAAATTATTTGTATGTTCTTCTCTATCTTTTCAGCGCCTTCTTTCTTAGAAGCCACCTCACCCACTGCGGACTGCTTGGCCGGAGGAAGCTTATGAACTTTGGGTTTTGCGCCGCTCTTTTTTGTATTTTTTTTCTTGTTTTTTTTTGGCATCTAATCTTATTTAGGGGGTTTTTCCAACTCTTTTAATTTTCTTGATAAATTATTAAAATCGGTTAATTTTATAGCCACTTCACCCGCATCACCTGCTTTTTCTTTCTCTCTTATTTTTTGTCCGAGACACCCCAACTCCTCCTTTATACATACTTTCTCAAGCTCTTTTTTGCAAGTGATAAACTCGTCGTAAAGATCACCGGTAAAATCTTTTAGCAGTTCCCCTTTAAACTTAAGCTGATCAATAGTCTCTTGCATTTCGGGAGACAAAATTATCTTATTTGATCCATGTAAAAATTCAAAAAGCTGACTATTCAGAACCGAGGTGAAAATAAGGTGATCATCCTTAAGCTCCTTGGAAAAAATTTCTTTATCTAGCATAACCATCGTGGACAGCAGTCTCTCTTCTAATAAATCCCGCCGTTTGGGCAAGACTTTTGGTGACTGATTGGAACTGGCGAGTACTGCGAGAGGCTTGATACCCAAAGAAGATCTTCTTAGCTCTTTCCAAATAGAATCTTCTTTTATTTCCAAGCGACGAGACATCTCGGAAATCCAGTGCGCCTTTTCCACTTCGTTGGAAAGCTCGGCTATCCAGGGAAGAAGAAGAGCGGAAATTTCTTTTTTCCCATTTATATTATTTGGGTTTTTCTCACGGAAAGTTTTTTCAAAAAAATATTCTACAGCTGGTTTGGCTTCGGCCACCGCGGCCAGCCAAAGTTCCGGACTTTTAGCAACGGTATCGGCCGGATCTTTTCCGGAAGGTACGGCGGCAATTTTTCTATCAAATTCGAGCTGGGCGCCTACTCCCAGGGAGCGTCTGGTAGCCGATTCCCCCGCCATATCGGCATCAAAAGACGCAATCATAGAATCGCAAAGCCTTCTCAAGTTTTTGGCCTGCACACCGGTCAGGGCAGTCCCCGATACAGCTACCGTATTTTTAAGCCCGGCCTGATGAGACATCAGACAATCCATATAACCCTCTACCAAGACCACCTGGTTTTTGGAACGTATCTCCTGTTTGGCCTTATCAAAACCGTAAAGAACGGATGATTTGTCATAAATCGGCGTCTGCGGAGAATTTATGTATTTCGCCTCGGTTCTTCCTTCTTCCTTGTCGCTTGTTCCCTGTTGCTTGTCACTAAATATTCTTCCTCCAAATCCTATAACCAGACCATTGGCATCATTTATGGGGAATATTATCCGGCTGCGAAAACGGTCATACCAAGAAGACCTGTCTTCAGATTTTATACTAAGTCCGGCTTTTTCAATTTCTTCTTTTTTAAATCCTTTGGCCAGCAAATTTTTTAATAAAAAATCCCAGCTAGCCGGAGCAAAACCTATTTGGAAATCCTTAATTGTTTTGTCCGCAACTCCTCTTTTTTTTAAATAATCTCTTACGGCCGGGTTAAGGTCCAAATTTTTTTGAAAAATTCGCGCGGCATAATCACAAGTCTCATACAGCCGATTTTTCTCCGAACGCATGGCGGGATCTTCTCTTTTAAGCACCACCCCGGTCCTTTGGGCAAGCATGCGCAAAGCCTCCGTAAAATCTAGCCCCTCAATCTCCATGGCAAACTTAAAAACATCACCGCCGCGCCCACAGCCGAAACAATGCCAGATCTGCCTCACAGGCGATACATAAAAAGAGGGAGTTTTTTCCCCATGAAAAGGACAGTTGGCGCGGTAATTAGCACCAGCTTTTTGCAACTTCATATATGACTGGATAAATTCGGCTATATCCAGTCGAGCTTTTATTTCTTCCGTGGGTAAACTCATTTTAGAAACTCTCTAAAAAGTCCCCTTTCTGTAAAATTAGCAATTTTTGGCTGCGACTTCGTCACTCCTCGTCACTGTATGTAAACATACAGTTTCCTCGTCGTTCCTTGTCTCGCTCAAAAATTGCTGCATTTTCCTACGAAAAGGACTTTTCAGACATTTTCTTATATTTTCCCAGATACTTTGTGTAGTCTCCGTATTCGGACCCCAAAAATCCCGCTATTATTTCCATAACCAACTGTCCCGATTTTTTGTTAATATCTTTTTGGGGAGCAAACTCAACCACGTCTATACCCCTTACCGGACAAGTCTTTCCAATGTATTTAGCCAATGCTTTTATCTCTCTCTTGTCTAAACCGCTGGAATTCGGCATCAGAGTTGCCGGTAAATATTCTTCGTCAATTACATCCACATCAAAACTAATCCATATATTTTTTACCCGTGATCTTAATTGATCTATGGCCTTCTCCGCTGAAAATAAGCCGCGACGCAAAATATCAAAAGACGTGACGCAAGCCAGTTTTTTCTCACGCAAAACATCCACCTCCTCCTGATCTATATCCTTTAGGCCTATATATAGTATATTTTCTTTTTTTATTTTCGCTCCTTTTTTAAAAATACTGGTAAGCCGCGGATGGCCCATACCCAGAGTGGCGGCCGAGACTTGTCCATGTATGTTGCCCGTGGGAGTTGTCTTGAAAGTATTTATATCAGAATGGGCATCAATCCAAATTAGACCAAGATCATCTCCAAAGACGGCGTGAGCTCCTGAAATTGTTCCCAAAGAAGTCGCATGATCTCCGCCCAAAGTTATTACCCTGGATTTATTTTTTAAAACTCCGGCTATTTTTTCGGCTGTATGTTCAGCCGCGAGACAAATGTCATTTAAATATTTTACTTTTTTATCACCTATTTCAGCTTTTGCGTGAGAAGGACACGAGACGTCACCCAAATCATTTACTTTAGTACCCAAAGATTCCAAAATATCCACGATGCCGAGCTTTCGGAAATATCCGGGAGAGCCAGCGGTACCTGACCCATCTTTTCCTATATCCACCAAAACTCCCAAAATAGCCAGTTCTTCTTTCAAATCCTTCCTTTCCAAAAAATTTAAGCTATCCCGGGTCATCTTGGATAAATGTAGCATAAAATATAAGCTTTTGGTATAGTTGTTCCTGGTATGGAAAACCATGATTTCAAACTAGGGCTTACTTACGACGACGTACTTTTGGTACCGCAGTATTCGGATATAGAATCCCGCAAATTTATAAACTTGCGGACTTATTTTTCTAGAAACATCCAGCTCAACTTGCCTATTGTAAGCGCCAATATGGATACCGTAACCGAGTCGCGCATGGCCATTGCCATGGCGCGCGTTGGCGGGATCGGTATAATCCACCGGTTTCTTTCCATACCCGATCAAGTTGCGGAAGTAAAAAAAGTAAAACGAGCCCAAAACTTAGTAATTGAAGACCCTATCACCATATCTAAAGAGGCTACTCTGGAAAAATCTTTAGAAGTTATGCAAAACAATAACATAAGCGGACTTTTGGTGTGTGACCGGCGAGGAAAACTGGAAGGCATTCTGACTTCACGCGATATCCGTTTCAAAAATAATCTGAAAATGCGAGTTAAAGACGCCATGACTCCGCGAAACAAAACCATCACCGCGCCCTTTGGCACATCGGCCGAAAAAGCTTTACAAATTTTTGATAAATATAGGGTAGAAAAATTACCTCTGGTAGATAAATCCAATAAAATAGTAGGACTTATTACTTCTTCCGATTTTCAGAAATTAAATCAGTTTTCCAATGCGGCCAAAGACAGCGACGGACAGCTTTTGGTGGGTGCGGCCGTGGGAGTAAAAGACGGATTAAAAAGAGCTGAAGCCCTGGTAGAGGCGGGCTGCAATGCTCTGGTAATTGATATAGCGCACGGACATCATAAAAAGTGTATTGACCTAACCCGGGAATTAAAAAGAAAATTTAAAGATACTGATGTTGTGGCGGGTAATGTTGCCACCATTGAAGGTACTGAAGATCTGATAAAAGCGGGAGCAGATGCTATTAAAGTCGGCATCGGGCCGGGAGCGGCCTGCTCCACCAGGATTGTAGCTGGAGCCGGAGTTCCGCAATTATCGGCCATTTTAGAAATATCCCCCTTGGCCAGAAAATATAAGGTGCCCTTGATTGCCGATGGCGGTGTAAAAAATTCTGGAGACGCGGCAAAAGCGATAGCGGCAGGATCTTCCACGGTGATGATAGGAAATATGCTGGCGGGAAGCTATGAGTCTCCGGGAGAATACTATATAGAAGACGGCCTTGCTTTTAAAGTTTATAGAGGGCTCGCTTCCCGAGACGCTTCCATAGATAGACAAACCACCGAAGCGAAAGCAGATAAAGAAAGACAAGACCGGGCACCAGAGGGAATAAGTTTTAGGGTTACCTACAAAGGCGAAGTTAAAAAAGTCCTGCGAAATTTATTGGACGGTTTGCAATCCGGCATGAGCTACTCGGGAGCAAAAACCGTGGAGGAGTTTTGGTCCAAAGCTAAATTTATCCGCATGACCGAGGCCGGCGCCAAAGAAAGTCAACCACGAAGTCATCAGACTTAATAAGAAAAATCTCGCCAATTGGCGAGATTTTTTATTTGTTCTGTTTATACTTCTCCAATTCAGATAATTTCTGGAAGCTCTTTTCATATCCAGTGGTACTGCCGCTTATTGAACACCCGTGTCTTTCCCAGAGAATATCACACTGCTTACACCCGTAAAGCCATATGCCCGTACTCCATTCTGATAAACCCAAAAACTCCAGACCTTCTCCGCACTCCAGACAAAATTTCATAACTTATCCCCTTTTGTTCGGTGCGTACTCCCACGGAAAAACAATATATTTGTCTTTCTTTTCCCGCAGCCAGATCCACGGTTCAAAACTGCTTTGGCGATGATAAAAAATTGATATGATGAGATATTCACTTTTGAAAAAACCGTACAGAGTGTCTCCAGTATCAACTATATCATCCACCACCAAAGTATTACCTTCAAACGGTTTGGCCAGCAGAGGAATTTCCAGCGCATGAGAAAGACATACGGCCAAAGGAAGTCCTCCTCGGGCAGGTCCCCAGACGCCGTTAAATTTAGAACCGCGTTGTTGCAATAATCGGATTAGTTTTCGCACATCTTTATCAAACTGCTTCCAGGTATAGTAAAGATTATCAGGCATTTTGGCACCTCTTTTTTGGTTTTAAAAGAACTCTATAAAAAATCAGCGGTTATCCCCTTTGCTGTGGAGCACTCCTCTTTTTTTGCGGGAAAAAAGCTTTTCTATGTTGCCTAAAGCGATTTTGTCCAAATCTAATTTAAATTCCGACGCTGTTTGCGAGACATACCACAAAACATCTCCGAGCTCTTTAGCTAAATCATCTTTAAATTCTTTGGTTACAACTCCATTGTCGTTTCGCAACATCTTTTTTGTTTTTTCCGCAACCTCGCCCGCTTCTCCAACCAAACCCAAAACCGCGTAAAGTTCAGTTCCAATTTTTTGCAAAGTCGGCACTTTTCTATACAAAGCGGTCTTGGCCGTTAATTTTTGATACTGTTTAAAATCCATGTTTGATAAAATCGGAGGGTGGAGGATTCGAACCTCCGAGGGGATTTCTCCCCAACCGCATTTCGAGTGCGGCGCCTTAGACCACTCGAGCCAACCCTCCTTATTTTTACGATGCTACCACAAATACAAACAGTTCGGTATCGCCGGGAACACGTTCTGATTTAAATTTGCCGGGTTTACCGGTCTTAGTTAAGTAAGCAAAGGTGTTTTCTTCGTCTATAAAAGCGGCGATGGCATTGTCCGGAAATTCTGCTTTAAATTTATTTAATAAAGCCATGGCCTGTTCTTCGCTGGGATATTTTACATCTGTTTTAAATTTGCTTTGAGCCGCGGCTAATCCTTTATCATAAAAATACCGCCCGGGTAATCTGGTATACAAAAAAGAACCGTCTTCCGATTTTATAAACCCTATTTTAATAAGCGGGTTTTCTTTTGAATTTTCTCTTCCCTGGGAATTTATTTCAGCAATTATCAGGCTGGCCATGGGGCTGCCAGTTTTTATAATTTTTCTGAAAAGTGTCCATGATTTGGCTGTATCCGGGCTTAGATCCTTGATTAGACTATTAAACTCTCCGTCATCTTTAGTGGTTATAAATCCTTTCTCGGTATCATTAAATCTATCCCACAATTTTTTAACCGCCTCCGGAGTTAACTGCGGTTTTTTAGCTTCGGGGTGAGATTTTTCTGGAGATGAATTTGGGGGCATGGTTTCCGGCATGTTTTTTAAACCTTTAAATTTTTTAATATTTTTATTCTCTCTTCAATGGGAGGATGAGTTGAGAATATCTTAACTATCCAAGGTGTTTTTTGTTTGTGATCGGGAATGCCGTCCCCGTCCCTATCAGCTCCGAAAGGATTTTCAAAAAAAAGATGGGCAGTTGCGTTGGTAGCGGTGCGGATCGGACGACCGTAAGACGCGATTTTCCCCAAAGCGGAGGCGAGCCCCTCCGGATAGCGGGTAAGCAACGCCCCGGAAGCATCGGCCAAAAACTCGCGCCGGCGCGATATGGCCAAATGTATAAGCGACGCAAAAATAGGAGCAAGAATGGAAAGCAAAATTCCTATTATAACCAGAAATCCGCCTGCTTTTCCCCTATCGTCATCATTACTCATACCGCCAAACCACATGGAGCGCATAAACATATCGGCCACTATAGAAACAAAACCAACTAAAACAACAGCTACGGTTGATACCAGCATGTCACGATTTCCAATGTGCGATAATTCGTGGGCCAGCACACCTTCAAGCTCGGAGCGTTCCAGCTTTTCCAATAAACCAGTGGTCACCGCCACAGACGCGTTTTTAGGATTCCGTCCAGTAGCAAAAGCATTGGGAGCCGGATCCTGAATCAAATAAAACTTCGGCATGGGGAGACCAGCGGTAATGCTTAAATTTTCTAAAATCCGGTAAAGTTCGGGGTTAGATTTCATCTCCACGGGTTTGGCATGATGCAGAGCCAAAGCAATTTTATCGGAAAACCAGTAGCCGACAACATTCATCAAGATACTGAAAAAAACAGCAAAATAAAGTATGCTCGGATTTCCATAAGCCCCGCTAAATATCCAGCCTATGGCAATAACAACACCAAAAAACAGACTCATTAGAAGCCAAGTCTTACGGATGTTTGAAGATTGATGAGTGTATAGTGTAGACATTAAAAGCTAACTTTCACTGGTTCCTGCGCCGGATGGTTGTCTTCTAAGTCAAAAAACTCTTTTTTGCCGAAGCCGAAAACGGAAGCCATTATATTAGTCGGAAAGGATTGAATATAGGAGTTATAGTCCAAAATCGTGGAATTGAAAAACCGGCGCGCGGATTGAATCTTGTTTTCCGTATCCGCCAATTCTCTCTGCAAATCCAAAAAGTTAGCATTGGCTTTGAGATCCGGATAGTTTTCTGCAACTGCAAATAAAGTTTTCAAAGTATTGCTTAAAACATTTTCGGCTGCCGCTTGCTCATGGGCATTTTTGGCGCCCATAGCCTGTGTGCGAGCTTCAGTTACTTTTTGAAAAACGCCCTGTTCGTGAGACGCGTAACCCTTTACCGTTTCCATAACATTTGGAATTAAGTCATACCGCCTCTTTAGCTGAACCTCTATATCCGACCAGGCTTCGTCCACGCGGTTTCTTTTTCTTATCAAGGAATTATACATCCAGATAAGCCAAAGAATGACCAAACCAATCATAAACAAGATAATATATGTAGTTCTCATAGTAAGAATTGTAATATAAAACGGCCCTTTAAACAAGGACCGTGTTTTTTAAACCATGCTACAGTTAGACCTATTTATTAAAAAAACTTCTCTTAACACCGGGTTGGTAATATCTTGCGGCCGAAAATCAGCCCAAGGCTCCAGAAACATAACCTTTTTCATATGTTCTAAAACCCAGCGAGGAACTTGAGAAGATTTAAGAATCCAGAGTTTGGTGCGATAATCAAGGTTATTTTTAAATTCCCGGCAGTAAGATTCCGGAAAGGCATAAAGCAGATAGTTCATCTGCTTTATGGCATCTTCCTCACAGAAGAACGGGCCGCTAACTTCCGGATATTGGCCAAATTTTTTGCTCATGACAAATGCTTGTTCGTACTCCGGTCTAAAAAGATTACGAACATAATCTTGGCTTGGCCAGAGTATCTCGCCTTCTGTAGAAAATAGAAGATGGACAGTAATTTTAAAATCACATTCCTTACCAGGCCCTTGTGCGCATTCAAAAACCACCTCAACACTATTCTTCCTTACCGAGGAAACCCCTTGAACAATCACATCCAGACCTTCACCGCACTTGGGACAAACATAATCGTGTTTCCGCTTCATGACTGTCCCCTCTTTGAAAAGAACCAAAACTCGTCTCAAAAATTATTGTAATAAAAAAGGTTATATTACGCAAATGACTCTTCTATATACTAACCAATCCGCCTATAAATACTCCCACCAAAATCGCGATGCCTCCGATGAGTAAAGTTCTAAATCCATTCCAAAGTATATTTACATTCACCACTTTAGCCGTGATAATCCCTACCACAAAAAGTGTTACTAGAGAAAATAGTATAGAGAAAATCAAAGCGTCTTCGCCTGCAAATATATATGGAGAAAGAGGGATAAACCCAGCTATAAGATAGGTGCAGAGCATCACAGCACTTCCTATAAAAGAATATTTGGGACTTACCTCGTGATGCACCGCATATTCTTCGGCCGACCGCTCGGAGAGAAAACTTCCTACCGCCATAGAAAAAGCTTCCACCGACAAAAGTATAGCCCCTGTCAGAAGTATGGTTGGGCGAGATACTCCGGCAGTAGCAATACCAGAGAGGAGCCCCACCGTTGAGACTAAACTATCTTCTGAACCCATAACAAAACTCCGCATACAAATAGCTTTCAGATTGTTTTTATTAGCCATAAGAAAATTATACTAAAATAAAAGAGGGTGGTCTACAACGAGACCTCACCCCCTTTTTTGGTTGATTTAAAACCTATTTCACCGCCCAGTTGGGATACAAACCTTTGGATACGTTTGTCCCAGTCTTTAATATCTTTCATATTTATAGATTTCAGAACTTCCACTCTGGCTCGTTTAAGATCATCCATCCTCAAGGGTCGGCCTGTAACCAAATCTTTGGTTAGTATATTAGCACCCGCGATCTCAAAACCGCACAATTTAGCCGCTTCCACACACAAAAACCATAGTTGCCTTTGCGTCCAACCGATGGTCATCCTGGTCATAGTTTCAACACAATCAAGTCTAATACTCTCATCTTCAAAAGGTATGTCGTTTAAGTGAACTGCCAAAACACCCTTTCGTTCCACTTCATTCGGCAAACCAACATAGATCGTCCGGGAAATACGCCCCGGTTCAAGTAGGCGCATGTCAATTTTTTCCGGATAGTTGGTGGAGGCGATAATATGGAAACCCTTGGTTCGAATTCCTTGGGTTAGATTTAAAAACTTCACCACCATATCGCCTTTTTCTTCAAAAAGCTTATCTACCTCGTCAATCAAAATTATCACCGGCAACCTGGTCATAGACTTAATAGCGTCTATCCGCAAAAGTATCTCGCTTGCCCCCTGCCCACTGCCTTTTTTTAGGTCCATATACAGACGGTCGCTGTCCACATCTACAAAAATGGCATTATAATCCCTAGCCATCAGCCAGTGCACTAGAAGAGTTTTACCAACTCCCGGAGCCCCAACCAGCAATACTGATTCTGGCTGAATTATCTTGTAGTAGCTTGCCAATTCCGGGTGCTGGAGAGGCATGAGCAAAACCCGCTCAATTACTTCCAGCACGGATCTCATACCGTAAAGTTTCTCTCTGTCTCCGGCTGAAGTCCCCACTCGACCCAATTCCCGAAAAATTGCCGTCATGAGAGTCGGCCTGTCAATCAATCTTTTTTTGGCTAAAAGATAAGAGACTTGAACTATCAGATAAAGCAGGTTTTCCTGCGAAAGGCCGGACATTTCTTTACTGTATACGCCTTCACGAAGTTCCACTTCCGTAACTATTTTGTGGCCAATCTCCGTAGTCCGCGCAATCCAGTCATCCGGATATGCGTCTATTAAAAATTTTGCCTCTGATGCTCGGATAAATTTCCTGGAAACAATTAGCCCTGTGGCAACCAAATTACACTGGGTTTGCATTCCAAAATAAAGTCCGGCGCGATCGGAAGACATTTTGCCGTCAAGCCCGATATGGCGTTTAACCACGTTTTCCCAGCCGGTGCCGTCCGCTTTGTGGCCTTTTAACCTTCTCTCATAAGCTTGTTCACATATATAATGAAGGCCGGAGAGTTGTTCGGGAGATAAAGGACCATCAGAAATCCACTTGACTATAAATCGTTGCCCTCCATCTTCATTCTCTTTTTTGTCGCGCACAGCTTGGACATTTATGTTTGGGGTAAGCCCTCCGGTTTTTTTAATAAGTTCCTGGGCAAGATTGGTCATTATCTTATCAAACGGGTGGCTGGTATAAGGCACATTGGCCATGATCAAATTCACATCACCAACCAATTTATCTTGATCTTCTAGTACAGGCACAAGTGGAAGTCCGCTAGCTTCGCGATCTGTTTTAGGCATAGCTCTTTCTATGCCTCTGGCCAATTTTCTTTTTCTTTTAGAAACTTCCTGCGACAATTTTTTTCTTAGTTTGTCCGCTCGTTTGTAAAACCCTACTTCGGTTTCTCCAATTTTTTCCAAAAGATCTTCCATTTCATCTATGGTGCTTTTAGAAGCATCCAAGGACTCAATTTCGTCCAAGATATTTTTGACAATATTCGTATCAGAATTAGTTTGGGAATCCACTAATTTATCACCTCCTTTGACAAAGAACTTCCGGAAAAAATATAGCACGAGTACTGTTATTCGGCAAATATAAAACCGCTCCCTAAAGAGCGGTTAAAAATTTAATCCAAATATTTTCCGGTGATAGGCCAGCGGCGGCCGGAACCAAAAGCTTTGGCGGTAACTTTTGGCCCAGGCGGATACTGCCTTCTTTTGTATTCAGCCTTGTTCAAAAGTCTTATGGCTTTTCTCACCACCTCCTCGTCATATCCCGTCAAAGCCACAATATCCTCCCAGCTTTTCTGCTCTTCAATATGCAGCTTTAAAATCTGATCCAGAATTTCATAATCCGGAAGGCTGTCCGTGTCTTTCTGATTATGACGCAATTCTGCCGAAGGGGGTTTTGTGATAGTATTTCGCGGAATTACTTCTTCCCCACTATTCACATAACGAGCAAGTTTATAAACCGTGGTCTTGTATACATCAATCAACGGAGCATACCCACCGGCGGCATCTCCGTACATTGTATAATAGCCTTCAGAGCCTTCCGACTTATTGCCAGTAGTTAAAAGCATAAAGCGCCGATTTGGATAGACTCTGTTTGTAAAAGCCATCAACAAAACTCCGCGGATTCTAGCCTGCACATTTTCTTCTGTAACATCACCCTGTGTATCCCCCGGCTTATTCCATCCAATAGTAGTAGGACGTAGCGTACTGCCAAACGCATCATAAATGCCGTTTATGGGTATAATATGAAAATCTATACCCAGATTTTCAGCAAGTTGTCTGGCATCCTCAATACTTCCATCCGAAGAAAATTCGGAAGGCATACTCACGCCAACAACATTTCTCGCACCAAACGCATCCACCGCAATGCAAGCCGTTAGAGCCGAATCAATACCACCGGAAAGGCCCATAACCACACTGTCAAAACCGCTCTTGTGTACATAGTCGCGAACTCCCATAACCAGAGCATCGTATAATTGATCTAGTCTATTGGCATCAAACGGGTATTCAACTTTCTCTTGATTATCAACATCAAACACAATAAGGTCTTCTTCAAAGGCTTTGGCCGCGGCAATACATCGGCCGTATTGATTGACGGCAAAACTTCGGCCGTCAAAAACTAGTTCATCCTGACATCCTACCTGATTTGCGTAAACAACCGCGCAGTCCAGTTTTTTCGCAATATCTCTAACTAAATTAAACCTCACGTCTCCCTTACCCCAATAGTAAGGAGAGCCGTTTATTACAATAAGGATATCGCATCTCTGATCAACCAACTCATTTACCGGATCGCGATAGTACATTTTATGTCCATCGTGATCCTCACTGCCGTTCCAGATGTCTTCGCAGACCAACATGGCAATCCGGTAACCTTTATAAACAAAAGTGCGCCCACGCTCTTTCCCAGACTCAAAATATCTTGACTCGTCAAACACGTCGTAGGTTGGGAGAAGAGCCTTGTTACATCTTTCTGTACATCTTCCGTTTTCAATTAACACCGCGCTGTTGAAAAGCGGTTTGCCATCGCCATAATTTTTACTGGCCGCACCAACTGTCAATCCGACATTTTTATCAACCTCGGCCGCTAGTATGCCCAGCCATTTATTCTGTAAATACAGATAATTTTTTCTCTCCAGCATATCTTTGGGAGGATATCCGAAAGGGCCAAGCTCGGTGGAGACCACCAAATCGGCACCTTTTATACGAGCCTGTTTATAGCCTTGCGCAATTTTCCGGGTGTTTCCTTCAATATCACCCACCACAAAATTTTGCTGTAAGATAGCGATTCTCATTTTATCTTGCCTCCTTCAGTAGTTAAGGATGGATTTTATAGAATCTGCAAATATACCAGATACATCTTTGATAACAAACTTGTCTGAATTCCGTACAGCCCCACACCGACTCATAGAGTGGGTATTTGTAGAAATTACACCAAACAGAGAACTACTAAGTTTCCTTGCCACCCCTTCATTATTTAATGCCAGGTGGTTTAGTACAGCTCCCACAGCCACAGCTCCGGCCTTTCGACAAACCGTAGCCGCCTCAACCAGGGTATCTCCGCTTCGCGTCATGTCGTCGTAGATAAAAACCAATTTTCCTTGAACATCCCCAATTACTCCGTTAGCTACCACCTTCTCAAACTCCCGATCTTTGTCCACCAAAACAAAATTTGTACCCAGCTTCTTGGCAAATATTTTAACAAGTTTTGGACGACCCAGGTCTCCTGTACCAACCACAAAGTTATCAGCGTAATTCATCTTCTTAATGGTTTCTAGTAGTATGTCTTCGGAAGAAAGCTCAAAACGAAGACAGTTGCCTTCAAAATAATGCACCAGCCCAGAAACATGTAAATCCATCATAAGGAAGGTGTTGCGCATATCCCCGCTGGGAATGGCAGACAATTTGCACGCGACTGTTTTAGCTGTCACAACCTCTCCGGGACTTGCCGCCCTATCCATTGTAGAATACCCGAGAAATGGTATGACAAAAATAATTCGTCGCGCTCCGTATCCGACAAGAGCTCTGCCAATTCTATACAACTCTTCCAAGTCATCGTCGGTGTGTGCGCTTCCGACAAAAACCACGTCCCTACCCAAGAGACCAGTCTTTTTTTCCACTCCAATACGATAATATTTTTCTCCACCACCAAATACACGCCTCACAATTTCTCCATGCCCGCATATCCCCAGGTGTTTGGCTATGAGTAAAGAAAAATAATTGGAAGCTTGGGTAGAAAAAATCAGTAGATTATGCATCTGTTTTCTCCTCTCTTTTTTTGTTTTAAACGATCTTAGAGTGCGAGATACGCACTCTTTATCTTCATTGAAGACGCCCAACATTTTTGAGCAGCTTCAGTAAAGAGGTCAGTCTATCGAAGTTCCACTTCAATAGACTGACCAAGATTTTTAATACTTACACTCCTGATAATTTTCACCTTCATACCCGAAAATTCTTTTAAATCTTTCCACATCTTCTGGCTTACCGGTAGCCTTGGCTAAATTGTCGCTAAGTTTTACCAGACCATGGCCGTTGGCTTCAACCGATTTAACCACGAGCGATAAAGATCCGGGACCCAAGTCATTGGTTAAATTTGTCCCCCAGCCGAAGCTCACCTTGATCCGATCTTTGAAATGATTATAAATCTTCAAAATCATTCCAATATCCAATCCATCGCTGAAAACCAAAAGTTTCTCGTGTGGACCAATACCGTGACTCTCGTAGAATTTAATCGCCTTCTCTCCGAAAGCAATCGGATCTCCGGAATCTTGGCGCAAGCCTTTCCACTGTCTTGCCTGCCCTTCGGTCATATCGCGGAAAAAGAAATCAGATCCGCAGGTATCAGTAAGAGCAATAGAGAGTGGCCAACCGTAAAAGTTATACCAATCACGCAAAACTTTGTTGTGGGAGTTGCGAATTTCTTCGTCACTCCGATTATTCAAAGATTGATATACCATAAACAACTCATGAGCCATCGTGCCTATGGGCTGCTGTCCGTAATCCATAGCGAGCTTCACATTGGACGTGCCGAGAAGTTGCCCGGCCGGAAGAATCAGGGCAAGAGTTTCCACAACAGACTTCTGCCAGCTTCTGCTGAAACGCCGACGGGTTCCGAATTCGCTAAACCTGATATCCGGATTTTCCTCAAGTATCTTCATTTTCTCAGTCAACCTGCGTTGGCCCTCAACCATAACTCTGAAAAGAGACAAGCGGCCAAAGAGAGACTTGTAATAAAGTTCGTTCACCACAGAAAGTATGATAGTCTCCCAGAAAATCCCAAGAGGCCACAGAGCATAAACCGTTATCTGAAAATCGCCATCCACCATATTCAGTTCATAAGGAGGCAGTTTTAGCTCTTCCAAAAATCCGAAAAATTCGGGGTCAAAAAATATCTGCTTGCCATCAACCCTTATACTCTGCAAATATCGCAATTCTTTTCTGGAAAACCTTAAATCGCGAACATGGTCTAATTGCTCTCGTAACTCCCCAACATCTACATGCTCCGCCAAGCGCACTTTTTTAGTACGATTTTTGAAAGCATACTTCACAAACATACCAAAGTGCTGATCAAAAACCATCTGCGCCATCGTCAACTTATACAAGTCCAGATCAAGCAGAGACTGAATAATCGGCTCATCCTTCATCGCACACGACTCCTTTCTTCTCTTTCAATTCCCCGCAAAAAGAACTGAACCAGCGCAAGCGTTTTCATATCCTCATAAACTAACGCATCCAGTTCTTCAAAGGAATAAATAACTGGCCTTGTGCTTTCTCCTTCTTCTTGTACCCCAAAGACAGATCCTTCTTTGGGGAAAGAACTGGCTGGAATTTCAGCAAGAGCAAGATAGCATCGCTCTGTGGCCATACCCGGAGACATGGCTAAGGATTGCAGGCCATTTATGACTATGATGTCATTTTCCGGAACATCAACCCCTACTTCCTCTTTTATTTCCAGCGCAATCAAGCCCTTAAGAGTCAGGTTGTATTTATTCATCCTTCCGGCTATAACTTCAGTGATAATTCCTTTTCGATTATTGGCAGAAACCATAGCCAAACGCGACTGCTGAACCAAAACCGCCTTCCTTAAACGGCGATTATAAACCAACACCGCTACCGAATTGCAAGACACCACCACTTCTATTTTCTGATCAGACGTACTCCTTATTTGCACATCTACAAATCTTCCTTCAAAGACATTTTCTCTTTCCATTTTCATGGTCAGTTTGTCCTTTCTTTTTTTTGTTTAAAGAACGCTGTCCTCAATTTCGGGACAGAGAACTAAAACCAAATTTTTAGTTTCAATTCTCTGTCTGAAAAAATTTGTTGTCGGTAGCGGCGCAAGTGGCCGCCACCGACAAAGTTTATTTTCCCTCTTTTAATATTTGATGTATATTCTGAACTCTTTCAGTAACATCATGTTCCGGATGAAAAGCGAGCTCAACCGCGGCAATGCGACTAACTCTCGTTCTTACTTCCAACACATTTTCATATTTAACGCCGTCCACAAAAACTCTCACTGGCGCTCTTTCTGTTTCCAAAGCCTTAAGTTTAATTTTGCTCGCCATGTCCAGATTCCAGGACCTCTGATAAGGCGGATCCCAGACGGCTGATGCGGCCATAGCTAGAGATGGTATAAACCAATACATCGGTGTCACACCCAGTCTCATCGCGTAGGCCGTAGAACCTGCCGCGGTTGAGACCAGCACTGAATCGCAACGAAGATGTTCCTCGTGTATCTTTCCATTCACCAGAACTCGTATCCGCGCCATATGCCCGCCGTCTCTTTCCATCCACACGTCGTTAAAGGCGACAGTTCTCTCCCAATTTCCATTGACGTCTTTGATCCTCACATTCAAGAGAGGCACCTGCCAAACATTCATCTGTTTGAAATCATAATTTTCCAGAAATTTCTTTTTGTTCAACAGGAATCCTTCGTGTCCCAAGTTGACTCCAAAAAATGGAAGTCTTTTGCGCCAATCACGGCGAATAGCCCGAAACGCCGTGCCGTCTCCACCAAGCATAAGGACAAAATCTGGATCATTTAGGTCTTCCAAATGCCGGAGACCTTCGGCTGCTCTTAGGGCTTCTATATTATAATCATCAGCGAAAATAAGAGCCCTGGGATTATCCAGCTTCATCAACTTGCCTTCTATACTAGGAGGTCTTCCAGTATAAAGGCGATGCCGCTGAATATATTTTTCTATCCGCGGCGGAACGAAGCCTTTAATTGACTCCCGATTAAAAATCCTCTGCCTCATAGACGAGCTGGAAAGATTGGAAATTTTTGGAAAAACTTTTACCAAACGGGGGAGATTTTGCAAGCCAACCGGATAATCTGGCCGTTCAACTACCACAAACCCAACATTATTCCAAAGCCACTCTCCTTTTTCCCATGTATGAATTTCGGATTTGGCGCCATCTTTGGGCTGAAGAAGATCGCTTCCGATAACAACCCAGACTTCACCCTCTTTAGAAAACCTCTTTACCAGCGCATGGGTGCGAGTAAAGCTATCCCGTTCAAGGTCGCTTAAATCAACCCGCACTTTGGGTATGGCGCCAAAAGCCATGTCGCACATAGTTGCCAGATAAATCGGATCCACCATATCCGCGGATGGTTTTTCCCGCCCAGGCCCGCAAGGCATAACTACAACATCATCAAATTCTTCTGTAAGCCTTCTGCCTATTTTCACATGCCCATTGTGCGGAGGGTTAAATGTGCCACCCAAAAAAGCGATTTTTTTCATGGAAATCTCCTCCTCTTACAGTGTTTTAAACTCTCTAAATATTGTTTAAGTTCTGAAAAGATTTTAACATATTAAGCAAAAAACGTCAAATTAAAAGGACCGCGTGTTTTGCGGTCCAAATTTTATGCTGATTTATGTGCTATTAAAAAATCAATTCGTGGGCCAAAATTGCTCCTCGATCGGCCATAATCTTTAGGCCCATGTGTTGCATTATGTTCCGGGGATGAGCGGCTTCCGGAGGAAGTCCTAATTTTTCAGCAACATTTCGGGGAAGATCATAGGTCGCGCAAGCGGGAACGTAAACAACAACATCTTTCAGTTTTCCGGCCAGTGGAATATCTCCAAAAATCCGATGATTGCGAACACTTAGCATAGTAGCCACGAAATCTAAAACACATATATCCGTGCAGTCACCCACGACTACTAGAGTGTCAATATTTTCACGGGCTACCCAGCGAAGAACTTTGCTGTGTCCACCACCCTCTATTCCACCGACAAAACCATTTATGCAGTCTTTTGGCATGACTTCTGCCACCCGCGGATCCTCGGTCCATTTCAATTCAGGCATTAATTCTTCCTGTCCGCTACCTTCCTCACAATGAGTAGGATAAGGTGGTTCGGGGACACCGGGTTTGTGTAAGTCCTTCAATACAATGATGGGTAATTTTCTACCGTAAAATTCATGAGCAGTACTGTTAACGAGAATCACCATGGATTGCATTTCAGGATCATACACAGGAGGAGCCAGCGGCCCGCATCCCGTCTCACAAAAACCTCGCAATACATCTACAATCACCAAACCCGGCCTTTTGCCTGCCAGCCCATACTCCACCGTCTTGACCGGAACTTTAAATCGTAACTCTCCCAAAAATCCTCTGCTCATTTGACCCTCCTTGTTTGGTAAGGTGCACTACTCTAACTTAAGAGGTTCGTCTTTCTTTGTTTCAAAAACTTGTTCGGTTCGTCCGGAAGTGACAATGTCATACTTAGCCATACTTACTTTTTCTTGGAAAATTTACCCTTAAGCCAGAAGAAGACCGCGACAAGGGCTAAAACGATTAACAACCATCTAAGAGCCCACAAAAAGGCCATGAAACCGGCAACCATAGCAACAAACATTTTTAATCCAACCACCACCGTAAGCAAGAACATAATCAATACGAGTAATAAGAGGGCAGTGGCCACCATACTTGCTCCGGTCAAAAAAAGCTTGTTCTTCCATTTGGGCTCTTTTGGCCAGCCTCTTCTGGCCAGAAACAATCCGAGAGTAAAGAGAACAGTTAAGAAAGCCATGAAGTAGGACATCTAGACCTCCACTGGAAATAGTGATCAGCAACTAGCCACTAGGAACTAGTCGCTATTTTAGAACCTGTCAAAAGTCTGCTTTAAATTATACTACACTACCCATAAAAAAGCAATATCACAAACACCGTCAACACCCTTGACAAATTATGGAATTTATGCAACAAATTGGCCAGGTCAGTTACAACGACATAAAACAATTTTTCAAGGAGGATATAGATGAAGAGGGTTATAGCATTATCATTTTTATTGGTTTTACTTGCTGCCGGGCATGCCTTGGGAGAGACGGTTGTAACCAGTAAAGTACTCTCCAACTATCTGTTTGAGGCGGGTAATCTGTGGCATAAGACATCGGTTGTTCAGACCGACATGAAGACCTCTCTTTCAAGAGGATTTTATTTTTACCTCTGGCACTCTGTCGGCCTTAATGACAAAAATTTAAATTCTGATTTTGGGGATGAGCTGGACTATACTCTCGGCTGGGAAGGCTCAATCAAGAATTACAGTTTTGGCACTGGTCTTATCTACATGGATTATTATAAAATCCGTGCCCAGCCACGTGGAGATATATTGCAACTGTACTTTGAAATTAAAAGAAAATTTCAAATTGCAAAAAAGTTTTCCTTAACACCTTTTTGCCGAGTAGAGAGAATCTCCGCCGCCAAAGGTACTAGTCCCAAAAGACAGTCACACACCCATCTTGGCACCGAAAACTTCTTAGAGCACAAGAAACTCGCCATTACTCAAAGAATAGAGTTTCTTCTGGATCGCGGCGCTTACGGATTTCAAAAAAGTGTGATTGGTAAGCATCAGTTAGCCTTGTCTTATAAATTACTGGGCAATTTGAACCTTGATCCTTCTCTTATATCTTCAGTTCCTTTCGGTTCTCTTCGTGATGGAAGAGGCAAGGAAACACAATACGGCATCGGTCTTTCTTTGAAAATATAAGGAGACTATCTCAACCAAACAAAAAACCCCGTGCAATGCATGGGGTTGTTTTTTTAGTTATTTTCTCCAACAAATTAAATTATTTTGAACGAACAATTTTATCCTGTCTCCGCGAATTATTTCTCCGCGAAGAATTGGTTTGGCCAAAATATTTTGGACACTCTTCATTATTTGGCGCTTCATCGGCCGCGCTCCATATGTGGGACTAAACCCTTGCTCAACTAAAAAGTTGATTACATCGGCTTCCCACTCAAGCGCAAATCCCAGATGGGCGCATTTCTCTTTTTCGTTCTGCAGAAGATTTTTTGCGATAGTCTCAACCGCCATTTTTTCCAGACGATCAAAAACTATAATCTCGTCAATACGGTTAAATATTTCCGGCCGGAAGTGACGACGAGCTTCTTCTAAGGCCTTCTTTTTGGCTTCGGCAAAAGAACTTTGCTCTGCAGTGGCTCCAAATCCTATGCTCTTTACGCTTCCGGCAAAGTATTCTGAACCAAGGTTAGAGGTCATGAGAAAAATACAATTTCTCCCGCTCACCGTTCGACCCTTGCCGTCGGTCAGGCGTCCTTCGTCAAAGAGCTGGAGCAGTATATTAAACACATCATCATGAGCTTTTTCTATTTCATCCAGCAAGACCACGGCTCTACCGAATCTTCGCAAGGGTTCAGTCAGTTGCCCTGGTTTGTCGTACCCGATATATCCTGGCGGAGCTCCTGTGAGTCTGCTTGCGGTATGCCGTTCCATAAATTCCGACATATCCACCCTGATCAATTTGTCGGCAAAGAAGTGTTTAGCAACAAGTCTTGCGGACAAAGTTTTTCCGACACCTGTGGGTCCGAGTAAAAGCATGACCGGCGGTTTTTCTTCATCTTGCACGCCGCTCCTGTGCCGAATAATCAAGTCGGCAAATTTTTGCATGGCATCGTTCTGCCCGATTATTTCGGTAGATAGAATTTCATAGGCATTGGCAACTTTTTGTCTTTCTTCAGCATCAGGTTTGACTTCATACCCTACAATTTGCGAAATTACCTCCGCAACATCTTCAACTGAAGCCATAACTCTGTTGGCAAGTTTAACTTTAGCCCCAACACCGTTTAGTATCTGATCAATTTCTCTGCGCGGAGAAGCGACATAATGCAGATACTTTTCACCCAGAGAAATTGCGGCCGATAAAACCTCTCCTGAAAAATGAACTAGGTGCCTTCTGGCAAGATCGTCCGCCGATCCCAGAAGAATCTGCATCATATCCTCGGAAGACGGCTCTTCAACTCTTACCTGAATCCAGCGTTCGGCAAAGGGCGGATTTTTTGTTTCCACTTTTTCCCGCCACTCATCGGTGGTGGTAGCCCCTATGCAGGAAAGTCCTTCGGCTAAAGCAGGCTTCAGAGATTCTTCCATTCCGGATGATCCTTCCGTCCGGCCAAGCCCCACAATAGTATGAAGTTCGTCAAGAAAAAGAATTGTGGGCTGGCCTCCCGAACACTCCTCCAGCAAAGCCTTGAAGCGAAGCTCCAAAGATCCTCTTATCCCAGTTCCTGCCTGCATATCCGAGAGTTTGAGGTAAACTACTCTGTATTCCCAAAAGGGTTGAACAGATAGATCGCGATCAGCAATCAACCTTGCCAATCCTTTGGCGATGGCCGACTTCCCCACTCCGGGTTCTCCCAAGAGAACGGGGTTGTTTATAGCCTCATCATAACCGGCGGTATCTTTTCTAGCTAAAATTTCTATAACGCTTCTTATTTCTTTGCCGCGTCCAATCACCGGCTTTAATTTACCTTCACGAGCAAGTTTGGTGTAATCAATACCCATTGTTTCCAGAACACCATCGGCATCTTCCTCCGAGTTTAACTGCGGAGGACTGCGATGCCAGTGGTTGGAAACTATTTCCCGCAAAAGAGCTGATGGATCACAATTTTGTCTCCACAAAACTCTTTTGGCTACAGCCTCTTCCCCAAAGCTCAAGATCGCAAATAGTAAATGTATTGGGTGTCTTTCCACACCATTACTTTCAGCCAATTTTCTTGCTTTGGCCAAAAGCATTCCCATGGAGAAAGGTTCCAAATTATTATCTTCCGGCCCGCAAGAAAGAAGATCGTTTATGCTTACTCCTTTTTTATCCAGCCACATAGCCAGCCACCTATCGTTTCGCATAAGCGACAGGAGAAGATGGAAGGTGTTGTAGCTCGCAATCGCAAAATTAACTCCGAAACGCCCGGCTATCTGCGGCGCTTCTCTAATTACTCGGACAAAAGCGGTTTCGCCGCTTTTCGAATTGTTCATCCTTACACCTCCTTTAGGATGTAGGGGTTGGGGCACGGTGTATCAATACTTCGTGCGTGCGTCCGCAATAAAGACAGGTTTTTTCTTTTTCGGTTTCTGATCCGACAAAATTTATGACTCCATAAATGGTTGCCGAACCCGGAGATGCAATTCCGTAAGCCCAGTCGTTTTCTTTCTCTCTGAATTCAGCGGTATTGCCGCCGATAAGACAATTGCGTTCCTCCGACATCATTTTCCTGAACCATTCAGATCTTTTTTCGGCTGACGCAAGAAGTTCGCAAGCAAGCCTGGTGGCTGCGTCAGCGGAACGAGAAGTGTCTATGCGCGTGGCAGGTTCCGCTTCCACCATTTTATCTAAACGTACCGTTCCGTCATAATGAGTCTGCTCCTCTTCGGTTAATTCAATACTCGGAGCAACTCCCGTGTATAGATGGCCTTGCAGGCATCCGAAACACGGACCACCTGCTCCGTCAACTGCCGTTACCTCAAACCATTTGGCTCGACGATAACAGCGGGCAATGATATGCAAAATACCGCGCTCGCGCAAAACATGCGCCATGCGAAATTCCGACTGGTGAGCCGTGGCGAGCATAACCAAATCTGGTTTAAACTCATCCACCAGCTCCTCAAATTTTTTCTGCCCCTCTCGAGAATCTTCAATTTTTTCGTCTATGCCGGTAAATCTTCTTCCGTCTTTTATTTTTATAATCAGACGTTTATCAGTATGCTCCAAAATTTCCTCAAACCTTCCCTCCCGCAAAGTAAGTGTTGTAGGAAGAACTTGGGATTTCGGAAGCCCAACGCAAGAGGTGGAATACAGTTGGCGAACAGGATTGTACAAAGAAACTTCTTTGAAATCAATTCCGATGACACTTGCCCCCAGTACCCTAAAATGGTCAGCCGCAATACTTCCCAGACTTCCAAGACCCACAACCATGACCTTTCGGCCACGGAGATCATGGATCTTAAGAGAGGAAAAATTCGGCGACCGATATTCAAGCAATTTGATATCTTCGGGGTCCTTGGGGTTCAGGAACTTTCCCGCCCAGGGCCAGGTGGGATGATTTACTATAATCAAATTTCTTCCTGCGGAAAAAAGATTGTTGAAATCTTTTCTTTCCCACTGGCTTCCTTTAAGCAATATTGCTTTAGCAACATTGGCCACTTGATTGTTAAGATCAACCAAATCAATGTACGAAATTTCCTTTGAGCCATCATCCATCTTCTCAAGAAACCCCAGAGAAAAATCTTCCTCTCCCGGGCTTACAACCATAATCATGGTAAGACCGGATTTAGACCGCCAAGCAAGAACACAAGGAATTTTTTTATATCTGGCTTTATGACAAGCCAATCGACAATGATCCAAACCATTACCACCGAGAATCAAATCAGGTTCACCATTATCCAAATGTCCAAACTCCCAACGATCCTCAAATTGGTTATGTGATTCAAGATAACTTATCAGACCAACAGCCGCCGGAGCTGTATTGCCGAAGGACGTACGCATGCTTGCGCAGAAATTGAATTTTACAATTCCGCAGGAAGCAAGAAGCTCCACTGCCTTGCTCAAAAAACCAGTTCCCAGCACTTCCACTCTTTTTTCAGTCAAGCGATCCCCTACCAGAGCTTTGATTCTCTCATAGTAACTGTCGCGGTCATTCATCCTGATTCTCCTCTCGTGGTTAGATCCTCACCTCCGCCCAAATATGTTTTGAACAAATTTCATCAAGGTCAAATCTAAAAGTATGATCCTTTTTATACCATCTGTAGATTCTTCCCCAAAGCTTAATTCTGGAGTAGAAAACCTGATACAAAACAAAATCACAGCGCGGGAAAGTTGGCGGAAGATGGATGAAAACATATCCGTTAAAAAGACAATTGACGGCAAAACTTCTCCAGCCGGAATTGAAGGTTTTTATATTTTCAATGCCCGGCAAAATTTTCTTTTGTCTTTCTTCCCATTTTTGTCCAAGACTAGTTTTGGTGTAGTGGGCAGTAAGCAAGTTGTTCATCAATGGGTGATAATCTGAAACTATTTCGGCATGGCCCAGATCAACTATTTCCTGATCTTTGTCCAGAGCAAAACAACAAGCCACCCACTTTTCTGTCTTGGACCGGGACTTGCATATAATTATTTCCGGAGCAGTATTTAATCCCTCTTCTTTCAGATCTTTCCAGAGATTTAATATCCGCGGATAATCAGTCTGACTGCCACCTTTAGACGGCCAAGTTTTATCCGTAGCAAATTGATGGGAATGAACATTTCCCACCCTTAACATCGGATAATACTTGTCGTCTAAAAAAGAGGACCATCCGCCCATAATCTGTTGGAATTTTTCCCGTTCTTGGGGAGTCTTGAACTTCAGCGATGCTCTAAAAGCTCCGTGATCGGTTAACTCCCTTGGAGGTGGTGCCGCAAATGGAACCACAAAACAATCAATATCTTCAAGCTCAAGCATTTCCCAAGGAGCTTTGAAACAATCTTCCTTGCGAAAATATCCAAACATCGGATAAACTATCGCTTCCTTACCAATGAAAGACATATTGGCAAAGTGACTGACTTCACGAGTAATCGTGCACCAAGCACTCTCGGCAATAAAAACATTGGTCATTTTGACTACCTCCTTTTTTCGATATTAGTATTTCATTTTTCAAAGTTCTGGTTAAATTTCCAGTTCCGATAATCTTTTAAAAATTACCGGAAAAGAAATTCAAAAAGTTAGAATTTGGGGCTGGTTGACTGTGCAACCAGCCCCGTTTTTTTGTTTTCTATAAGGAACTGTAAAACTATTCGTTAAACCATTTTTGCGGACGCTCGCCGTTAGCAAGTTTTACCTGCGCTAAAGCGTGCGGAGCAATGCGGTTTTGAATTACATCACGGATACTCATCTCATGCCATCTGGAAAAGAGACACATACTCAAACTGCCGTTCATGTGATATTCATGACTGTAGCTTGGTGCTCCAGTACCCAGAGATTCAAAAAATTCTTGAGTGTAGTAAGCTGACGGATTACTATGAGGCCAATCACTCGGATAGATTATTCGTATAGGCACAAGTAGAAACCCGCTGACACGAGGCAGTTTGAGTTGTCCCCTCTCACGGAGCTTTTCTATATTTCTCTCCACTTTTTCAACTCCGCTTATCTGCACAGGCAGAAGACCGGTCCAGATAAGGGCTCTTATGTTTAAGGTATACGGCTCCCCGCAGGCAAGACACATCATTTTGCCCTCGGTAGGAACTACGTACTCTCCACATTCTGAACAAGATGCCGGATTGGTTTCTTTTCCTCCAACCAAGATCCAGCGGGGAAACATTTCCGACATTTCTTTTAAATCGCGCTCTATCAACTGGGGATAATCGCTAATCCAGTCGTTCCCCCGGGCTTGTTTCAATGCACCGATATCAACTTCCCAAGAAACATTTTCCGTTCCCGAATCAGACACGACTGTTTTGGTATGGATAAATTTCTTGGCCAAATCCATCACCTCGCAAACGGGTCGTCAGGATTCACTTGACGAGTCTTCCTCGCCGGAGGCGCTTCGGGGAATAAACTGGTGGTGGTCTTCTGGGTCGGCATTTCCGGAGAAGGTTGGCCTCCGCCGGAAACAGGACCAGAACTAATGCCTCCACCAACTCGTCTCACCGTACCATCAGCCGGATTATATTCGTACTTGGTCTGCTCCACCGGGCAGACCCAAAGGTTTTCTCCTGCCGCAGGCGGCTCAAGAGGTTGAGCCGGCGTACAGCAAAGACACACTGGGCTTTCCCCTATGCTTGTCGTGGGGGGCGGCCCGGGTTGATTGGTTGTCTTTCCCTCTTCCATAGCAAATCTCCTTTCGGATGATTTTAACGGTTAGGAACGTCTCCTCCGACGCGGACGCCTCGGAGAATTGGTGCTTAGAACTCCGCCCGGCAACATAACTGCCGAACCTTCGGCCAATGCTCTGTCTATTTCATCTATATCAACTCCCGCACCGCTCTCCGGTTCCGGAGGTTTAAAAATCCATTGCCCCGCGGAATTACGAATATATATTCTGGTTGGCTGGTTGCTACAAACTATGTTGTTTCCATTACGCACAAGAGGGTATCTGAAAACACAACAACTACAAATTCCATATTCCAATTCAGAAATTTTAACCAGTCCACTTTGGTCAGCTTTTCGGGTATAAAATTCTCCGCTTTTGGAACACTTAAGAATTTTCTCATCCGCCGGAGCTTTAACCAACGGACGCCGCGGTTCGCAACATAAACAAATTCCATCCGTCAAAAGACGAGTAGGAATAAATTTGTCGTCCGATGCTCTTTGTACATATTCCACCTGACAAGTTCTGCAAACATACAACCTACGTTCGATTTTCAGTACAACTTCTCCTCGGCACCCTCCGCATATAGCCACAACTTCCGGACCATATCTTGGCGGAGGTGGAGGAGGTGTTGGTATGGGTTTTGGCGTATGAAGTACTGGCTCTTGCCGTGCAGGAGCCGGCACTCCTCCGCCTTGAACCACAGAATTTCTTGGCAACAGATTCAACGGAACTTTTTCAGCTTTTCTATGCAATAAAGACTGATTGGGAACAAATTTCCAAAGAGAAGATATTTCACTACGACCACCTGAAGCAAAAGCAATTACAGCCACAAAATATGTCTGACCATTGAATAGACAATTTAAATTAATTGTCTGTCTCTCTCCGGGAAGAATTTCATCCTTAACTTGCATCTCATCTATAAGTTGCGCCGGATCCGGACCGAGCAAAATTATATATCCTTCAATAATACCGGGCCTTTTGGTCCAGGAAATCTGGCAACTGCCAGATCCCGGGACCACTTCCATTATCAGAGGGGCTTTGACCGCCCCAGCTGCTTTTTGGAAGCTTTGCTGGGCCTGCCAAGGCCGAATATCTTCAGGCATTTATGCCCCTCCTTTAGATAGACCAACGCAAAACTACCTAAGCCTCAATCCCCAAAAAAGAAAAAATCTCCGCATCGGTTCTAGGAATCTTAATCGCCACCTTATCCATACTCCGAAGAGCAGACAGATGTTCGGTGTTATTGTTGGAAAAAGTATATCTTTCGGGGACAGCCACATTGGTAAAAAACATCCATCTCTGATCATCCGGACGATAAGGATTGGGAATACCGCAGATGTGGTTAAACCCCCTGGCGCAGTCGGCCACCAGAACATCCGTTAATCCCCCAAGAACCATAAACTTTACCTGCGAAGAATCATCAATTTCGTTTTCAGTTATGATTGCGGTTACCGCATCCACCACAGGCTGGTGAGTCACAATATTCAAGGCATCAGTGGTAATAACTTGCGATCTGCGAAGACGTTGGAATTCCTGTAGACGTCCAACTGGTTTTACACCGGAAGTTCCCGCCACACAATGTTTTCCAAAAATTTGGAAATGCGCCTGGATAGTTCTGTCGTTGGGATCATCAGGATGTTCGTCCTGAATATATATGACATAGGTCTGATCGTTACCATGAATAATTTCCATGAGATCATCAACCGGCGTGGAGCCATCGGCGTCCCCCAAAATTTTCTGTGATGCCCTTGCTCCCCCGTGCAGAACCAAACTGGCGATTTCCCTATCGGACCGAACACCCTTTGGTCCAATGAAGTCGTTCTGCATACAGATAGGGATAATAATATTAACCCGTTTTTCCTGCTCTCTGACTGCTGTTCTTCGGTTCATGTTTTGGCCCTTTCTTTAGTTGATGTCAAACCCCGTAAGCACAAATTCCTCTCCACTACCTTTGTCTGTCACTACAAACTTGGCCACTCCATTGTGATCTATAATAAATGTATTGCGCACTCCGTTTCCGGTAACACCCAAGATTTTTTTAGCCAGAACTTTCAGATGAGGATCTCCTTCCCTTTTGTCCTGCCCGCTTCCCGGGCCAGTCCACTGATATACTTTTTCGGTGTATCGCGACATGCCAAGATTATAGTCCTTGGAAACATGAACCGGCAGAGGAACCCCTTTGGGTATAAGAACATCCATGCGGTCATAAGCCACAAAGGTTCCCAAATCGTGGACAGTCCGCTCAACACTGGTAGATTTTATGGTTCCATCCAGTATTCCACCTTTTACCGCCGCCCCCATAGCCACCGCATAAGCCGGATCTACACTATCGGAGACAAACGGCGCCTTACTATATATACTGTCCACCAGTCTTTTTATGGCTGGTATATTGGCTCCCCCTCCAATAAGAAGAAGGGCGTTCACTTGCGCAGGATATATTCTATCAGAACTTAGAACAACTTTAATTTCCCGTGACGCATTGCTTACAAAACCTATGCACCTCTCAAAATCCGCCCTGGTGATTTCTTTCATCAAACGCCTACCGAAACCCCCGATAGAGACCACCACCGAATTTTTGGTACTAAGTTCTACCAAAGCTTCAGCGGCCTTGTACTCAACTTCTTTCATGGCATAAGGCAAATCGGAAGGCTGCACAGATTCATTAAGCCCGATGGCATCGGCTATAAACTTAGCCAATAGTTCTTGGAAATAATTTGTTCCAATGCCAGCATGCTTGACTTCTACCGTATCCAACCGATCAGCTCCGCCCTCTATTACAGACATGGACGTGTGAGAAGATCCGATATCGATCACCACAATTTTTTTTCTTGGACCTTTGTCAAAACGATAACCCAAGGCCGCGGCTGTCGTCTGATTCAGTAATTGCTTAACTTGCAAACCGGCCAATTCGCACGCTCTTTTTATCTGAATTTTTTTTGAATCGTGAGCGCCGTCGGGCACAGCAACCACTGCTTCATCCACCTCATGCTTTAGATACTTTTCCGCCAAATTTTTGGCGTGAGCGAAAAGCAAGGTCAGAAAATCATCAATGCTTGGAAAAACACGATGAGCGTCTATGACTATCCGACTTCTTTCTCGTAAGAATTTGTACTCGTATCGTCCTCTCTCATTTAGACGCTGTAATTCCGCCCAAGAAAGACCGGCAATAGTCATGGGATGCAAAACCGTATTTTCCGGTGTGCCGAACATTTCGGCTTCAACCCCAACTCTATGGTTGCCGTTTTGCTGAAAGGACGCCTTGCTGGGGAAGGCGCTTAGTCCGGCCTGATCACTGATAAGTTTTGCTTGTCCGAACCTATCCAGATAGGCAATACGGATAAATGTGTCACCTAGATCAATACCTATGGTTTTTCCCACTTTTTCTCCTTCCTTTTGTGTATATTCTAAACAAAAATCAAGGATCTTTTTATGTACTGTACAGTATCATTTTAGTAGAGGTTTGTCAATTTTAAAATTTTTGTGTATAAAAATAACCCCGATGTTTGGGGTTATGAGTATTTTTATTGTGCCTTAGCCCTATATTGTTCGCGCTTAACTCCAGCGCCGATTGAGAAGCCTACAAACAAAGCCAGGGCTCCGAGTACTATTATCAGCGCACCTATCTGATCTGAACTTGTATATGCGTGGAGACAGATACCGATCCCTGCCAAGATAAAACCGGCGAGAAGCGAGAGTATCCCGAATTTTCTCTTATTCTTCATTTTCCAAAAACCTCGGTGTTGAGTTTAATAAATTCTTTCCACTCTTCCGGAACTTCCTCTTCGGCGAAAATTGCTTCCACCGGACATTCTGGTTCACAAGCGCCGCAATCAATGCACTCTTCTGGGTGAATAAAAAGTTGTCGGCGAGCCTGATCCTTTTTCCCAGGATCGGTCATAAACTCTTGAGCAATAGAGTGCCTACCTCCGTCTTTCCTCAAGACAACCTGATCTTTCATACCAGGCCCCACAGATCCGTCGGGAGGACCCAGCACTCCTTGATCAACATCGGCCTCGTAAATACAATCTACCGGACATACCTCCACACAACTTCTGTCCTTAACATCAACACATGGAGCCGCAATGATGTACGCCATAATAAAATCTCCTTTCACGGTTTGAATATTTTTTTAACAAAGAGCGGTCGATTTAATAAAATACAGTATAACATAGGCTGCTGGTTTTTGTCAAAGATCGGGTGGGATTGACATCTTGACATGTATAAGTTGTCATGATAAACTACCCCTCAAATAGATCTTTACATGTTTTCAAATAAAAAGCCTGATTTAACGACACGAAAGGAGGTTGTTTAAGATGGCTGAAGAAACTTTGAGGAAAGTAGGAAGTGCTGTCTTGAAAGCTTTTTGGAAAGGAAACGGAGCTCAAATAGAGCCTCTGCCTCCCCCACCCCTATCTGCAACTGTTGCGCCGCAACAGCCAGCTCCGACAAACAGAGCGGCAAGTTATGCGGCAAGAAAGACACCGGCCGTAACCAGAATCTCTTCTTTGGGTCAACAGACAGCGACTGCTCCAGTTCAGCAACAAATTGATCCGGAGTGCGATGCTCTTATCCGCCAGGCCTTGGCCGAAACCGACACACCGGGTGTGGAGGAATTCATGGCCCAGCTTGATGTTTTGAGAGAAGATGTCCCTGATGAAAGTAAAAGAATAAACATCGCCCTGAAAACTGTGGCCAGAACTCATCAACTAACAGCAGAGAAATTGCTGGAAGGATTGAAACAGCGATTGCAAGTTTTGGACAGGGAGGATCAAGAGTATGCCAGCTTTTTGCAGGCGCAGGAACAGCAAACCATCGGCACCACGGCCCAACAGGTTCAAACCCTGGAGCAACAGGTTGCCGAGAAAGATATTCAACTCACCGCTCTCCAGCAGGAGAAGGACGCCTTAATTCAACAGTTGGAGGTGGTAAGCGGACAAGTTGAAGAAGTCCGCGAGAGAAACAGGATTGCCGCGGAAGAGTTTCGAGTGACTTGCGATTTTCATCGCCGTGATCTCACGACAATCGTTAGCAAAATGGAAAGCCGGCTTGCTACAAGTCCGGCTCCAACCACCACAACACAGGCCTGAAAACCAAAAAAGGAGGATAAGTATATGGATGTTCCGAGCTTACCAAGTTTGCCGGGTATTTCAGACAAGGCCAAATCTTTTCTTACAAAAAGAGAAAAGATAATTGGTTTTGTTGGCGCCGCGGCGCTTGGGTTTATCGCCTTAACCGGCCTTTATCACGCCCTTCCTTATATAAACAACTTTTTGGGGATGGCTTTGACGATGGTCGGCCGAAGTATGTTGCTTGCAGGAATGATCGCTTTTGTCATGTGTGTCTTGTTTGTGGTGACTCGTCAGGAATTCTGGACAAGGATGTGGTACATGTACACCATCTTTTCCAGAAAACTGGATATGGCTATGGTCAAATCCAATCCTGTCGGAGTTCTGAATGCCTTTGCGGATGAATATCTGAATCAGAAAAAGCAGGAATTTATAAAATGCATGCAGGATGTTCTTGCAAAAAGAAATTTGGTTAAGAGCAAGGCGGTGGAAGTTGAAAAAGAAGCTGAAGAACACCGGGCTATGGCCCAAACTTTGCGAGATAGATATTTCAAGAATGGAGCTTGGGTTGAACAAACGCGCGATTTCAATACTTCTGGTATTGTTCAACAGACACGCCAAAATCAGTTCCAGTCTCACTCCACCAGTTTCCAAAACAAAACTGCTTTAGCCCAAAGACTTAGGCAAAGAGAAGTTCGCATGAATTTTCTATGCGAGATCTTGGCAAAATTCCAACAAGCTTTTGATTTTATGATTCAAACCGTCAGATCGTTCGTAGAGGTTCTGACTATTGAGTATGAATCAGAAAAGGCTACCGCGGAGGCGACGCAAACGGTCGCGAGTCTGGTGAGCGGAACAGATGACAAACAGAGACTCTTTAAAATGGCTGTGGACTACACCCGTGACCAAATTGCCACTTTCACCGCCCAGACAGATACCTTTATGCAGGCATGCAATCAGCTTATTGCTGATCAAGATCTGATGAGCGATGTCGCTGAAGACAAAATGCATGCTCTGCTCGAAGGGTGGGGTGTTGCCGCTGATCAGACCATAGGTAACATTCAGAATACCCAACAGCAGATTGTCTCCGGCGAGATTTTCAATGTAGCCGCAGCGGCAAAAAACAAAACGCTTGGAGAGCGACCCCTGGGTATGCCTGTAGAGCCGGTTGATACCACTTTCTCAGAAGTTCCAATAGAACCAACTCTCCAAACAAGAAAATATCAGGAGATGCAGGAAAGAAGAAGGCAACAGAGTCAGCAACTTCCGCCAACCAGTAACCCCACAACCACTTAACCATCTTCGGGATTACTCCCATATCAAATTGGTGTGGGAGTAACCCGAAACCACAGTACTAGAAAGGAGAGATCATCATGGGTTGGTATAGCAGAGCAGGATGGGCTACAAAACTTTTGTTCTGGGGAGCCATCGGGGTAGTAGCTTATCTCGGAATTGACCGCTACTTGGTTGAACTTCCGGGCCATAAGGTTATAGCCTCGGTCGTGCCAGAGAAGGTTGATCTGCCGGGAGGAGAGGTTGCTTCTGTCCAGTCCAGCGGACCGGTCAGGAAGTTCCCCTTGCCGAGCAGTCAGCCGGCTAATCTGCAGGGACCGGAGGTCAAGCTTCTTGGTTACGCCTGGAACGCGCAGATGGGTTTGCTCTATGCCATCGGCGGCGCCAATGATGGTCGTGCCGGCATTGTGACAAGTCGTGGAAGTATTATGGAGAAGCACGGGATAAAGTTCCGCTTCATTCGTCAGGATGATAATTCCAAACTCCGCGGTGAGTTGGTGCTTTTCGCAAGCGAGGTCGCGCGGGGAGTTAAACACCCGACAGTTGGGACAAATTTTATTGCTTTCATGGGCGACTTTGCTCCGACTTTCTTGAAAGACATCAACGATGAGTTGATCAAGAGACTGGGACCCGACTACTCTGCCGAAGCTATCTGGACCAACGGCTCGTCCTGCGGGGAAGACAAATATATGGACAGGCCCGAAGTCAAGATAGATCCGCAGAAAGCCAAGGGCTCTATCATAGCCACCGTCGTGAAAGATGGCGACTGGAACATCGTGGTCAAGTGGGCTGGAGACAATAAAATTCACGTCAATCCCGATTGGGAAAGTTATGATCCGGAAGCCATCAATTTCTGGAATGCTCCAGACTACATGACTGCCGCCAAAGCTTTGGTAGCCGGTCAGCAGGTAACCTTGCGCCACAAAAAGACAGGCAAGATGGTTACCTTGCCGATTACCGGCATGGCAAGTTGGACACCCGCAGATGAGCTGGTGGCCAAAAAGAAAGGTGGACTCGCAGTTATTGCTTCAACACGGGACTACTATTACCAGATGGCCAATCTGGTTGTGGGCATCAAGAAATGGAATCGCGACAATGCGGATCTGGTTGTACGATGTATTCTTGCCTCGAGTGAGGCCGGAGACCAGATTAAAAACTTTCCCGATGCTTTGGATCGCGCCGCCGAGATCAGTAATCTGGCTTATGACGAAGCGGATACGGGGCCGGGATATTGGAAGAAATATTTTCAGGGCGTCACGGAAATGGATGCCAAGGGAATGCTCGTGCAGTTGGGTGGTTCGCGGGTTCACAACCTTGCGGACAATCTTCATTTGTTTGGACTACCTCCGTATAGCAGGAACATCTATGCGGATGTATACGGCAAATTTGGAAGAATCATGATGACCATGTATCCGAAAGATGTTCCAAATATCTACCCAGTGGATCAGGTGGTAAACACCACCTATCTGCGGATGGCGGCCGAGAAGGTTCAGCATGTCGCTGAAGTGGAGCGTCCGAAGGTTTCTTCGGCTCCAATGGTCAGCGAGGTAGTCAGTCGCCGGTCTTGGAACATTGAGTTTAATACCAACGAGGCTACTCTCACCGCGGCGGCTGAAAAACTTCTACGCGATGAGGTTCTGCCAGACATAACCATGACCTCTATGGTACTTGAACTCCATGGGCACACAGACATAAGTGGAGATCGGGATTATAACTACCAGCTTTCCCGCAATCGAGCCGAAGCAGTAAAAAGGTTTTTCATGGCCAATGCCCGGGGAGAATTCAATGGCCGTATAAAGCGTACCGAAGGTCACGGCCCAGACCAGCCGGTTGCCGACAATAGCACCGAGTACGGCCGGACCCAGAACAGACGAGTTGAAATCGTCATGGGCCACTAGTTCTTAAAAGTTCTTTAGACAAAAACAAAATATTTCCTGACCAAAGATTAAAATCTGCGGTCAGGAATTTTTCTAAGCCCCGTTTTCTGGCAACAGAAAAAGAGGTTTAGAGAAGACAAAAAATTCTCAAAAGATTTTTGACAATATAACAAACAAGGAGAGGAGGTTTTTCATGTTGAAAAAGTTTGTTCAGAGATTCATTGACGTATTCACTCCCAACAAGGATGTCTCCAAAAGAGACGTGCGGATAGCTGCTGGTGTTCTTGGACTACTGATTTTATTGACGTGGCAGTTTTCAACAATGAAATTTCTGCCGAAACCACTAGAAACAATCCATGCACTAATCAGATTGTGGACTGAAGAAAATTTGGCCGGGCACATGTGGGTAAGTTTCAAACTTAACTTGCATGCATTGGCCATAACCACAGTCATATCCTTGGGGCTATCGTATCTTTCCGTTGTACCAGCCGTAAGACCACTGGTTGGAGTAATCGGAACAATGCGATTCTTTAGCCTAAATGGTTATATATTCTTCCTTATGCAGGCAATTGGTGGCGGTTATGGTTTGAAACTTTGGCTTCTGGTAATAAGTATGGGGGTATACTTTGTAACTCATATGTCCCATGAAATTGCCTCCATCCCACAGACAGAGTATGACCATGCCCGAACCTTAGGCATGAGCGAGTGGGAAGTAATTTTAGAGGTTGTGGTAATTGGTAAACTTGATAAAGCCATAGAGTGTATGGGACAAAATGCGGCCATGGGCTGGGCGGTTATTACCATAGCCGAAGGTCTATCCAGGTCCGAAGGTGGTATTGGTGCTTTGTTTTTGAACGAAGACAAGCACTTCAACATCGATGCAGTAGCAGCAATTTATTTGTTTCAATTTTTGGTGTCTCTGGTACAAGATAAATTTATCAGAGTATTTTTGAAGAATAAAATTTGTCCCTATATAAAACTTATGATGGAAAGGAGGTAATAAAGTGCCAGACCCCCATGAACATCATTTGGGAGAAATACTGCTTAGAGCAGATAACGTGTCTCAAGCCTTGAGTGGTACCCAAATATTGCGGGACATCTCGGTTGAAGTGAAAAATATTATAAGGCCGAATGTACAACAAGGACAAGTGATTGGCATCTTCGGACGGTCAGGTGTGGGAAAGACAAGACTGTTTAGAATCTTAGCTGGACTGGATAAGCCAACTACCGGGTCCGTTTTCATAAACCCAGACAACACCCACCCTATTCCAGTCAAAAGAGGATTGGTGGGTTTAGTGGCTCAACATTATCCCTTATTCATACACCGGACGCTTCTCGGTAATCTTGTAAAAGCCGCCCTGCGTACGGGTTGCTCAAAAAAAGAAGCAACAGAAAGATCGATGGAAATGTTGGAGAATTTCCAACTGTCTAACCGGGCAAACTTGTATCCGGGTCAGCTGTCGGGCGGGCAGAAACAGAGAGGAGCTATCGCCCAACAACTCCTCTGCAGTAAGCACTTTCTGCTCATGGATGAACCATTCTCCGGTCTTGATCCTCCTATGGTAAACGAGGTTATAGAGTATATTAAAAGGGTCTCCGATACGCACGAGCTTAATACAATTATATTAGCCAGTCACTATCTGGAACCGGTAGTGGAAGTTGCCGATACCCTCTGGCTAATGGGCAAAGACAAGGAAGGAGACACCGAAATTCCAGGAGCAAGGATAAAAGAAATCTATGATCTTGTGGATATGGAATTGGCTTGGAGGCCGAACATAGCGTTTACCCAAAAATTCATTGACTTGATCAGAGAGATACGAGAAAAATTTGGTACGGTGATGTAAAAACATAAAGACGGTCCGATGTTATTCGGACCGTTTATTATTTTTCAAAAGACCAGCCGAATTTTTACTTGATTGACTGGGGAATTTTTAGTGGTATTTTAGAAACAGCTTATTTGAAATCAAAGAAACTTAAAGGAGGTTGATTCTATGCTGGAGAAAATGGGCAAAGGAGTGGAGATTGCCGAAGAGCACCGCGAAAAAAGAAGACACGATGGATTTATAGCCGATCTTTTTCGGGGCAAAGCCGGTTTTAATTATATTTTTCCGTGGCGCGGAAGAACAGATGCGGATTGGGCCAAAGAAAAACAAGTCATTGGCGATCTTATGAGTTTATTACTCAAGAAAGTTGATCCCGAGCTGGTAGATCAAACTCACGATCTTCCGCCTGAAATTTTTAGCGATTTGGCTCAACAAGGTTTTTTTGCTCTTAAAGTTCCGGAAGAACAGGGAGGTCGCGGACTTAGCCAGACTGCTTATGGTCATGTAATTGAGCTGGCCAACAGCTACTCAACCGCGGTGGGGATTTTACTCTCGGCTGATAATACCATCGGAGCTAAATTTCCGGTTATGCATTACGGCACACCGGAGCAGAAAGCAAAATATCTGCCGGAGCTTTCAAAAACTCCATCGGCCTTTTGCTTCACCGAAAAAGACGTTGGGTCTGATCCCGCGCAAATGGGCACTTATGCTCTGCGCATAAAAACCCGACACGGCCAAATAAAAGGATATATACTCACGGGCGAAAAGTGGTATATAACCAATTCGGTTTTAGAAGACGGAAAACCCTTGGCTAAATACTTGGCTGTGGTGACTAAAATAGTAGACAACCAAGAAGATGTTGCCGAATCAAAATATTTTGGCATGTTTATAATTCCGTCTGATGCGGTGGGAATTGAAATAGGTCCCAGAAATAAATTTTGCGGCATACACGGGATTTATAATGCCACTATAAAATTAAGGTATGTTTTGGTAGACCCAGATCAATTGATAGGCCAAGAAGGACAGGGATTTAAAATAGCTCTTGAAGCTCTAAATACCGGACGAATTTCCATATCTGCCGGTTGCCTGGGTCTCGCTAAAAAAGCTTTTAGCGCCAGTCAGTGGTGGGCCAAAACTAGATCCCAATGGGGCAAACTCATTGGACAACATGAGGCTATCGGTGCGGGGTTTCTTACTCCAGCGGCGTCTAATATTTTAGCCATGGAAGCGATGGTAAACCATGCTTCTTCTCTGGTTGATCGTGAAAGAGACGTGCGCCTGACCGCGGCGGTGTGCAAGGTTTTTTGTTCGGAACATATGTGGACTATCGTGGATAATACGATGCAGATTTTTGGGGGCAGGGGCTACGAGACTTACGCAAGCTTATCATCCAGAGAAAAAACTGCAGCGGTGGAGAGAATCTGGCGTGATGCCAGACCAAACCGTATCTTTGAGGGATCAACCCAAATTTTAAGTCAGTGGGTATTGAGAGAAGGACTGGATGAATTTATCAAACAGGCGACTACCCTGCTGGATGGAAAAGAAGACCAAGCATCAAGAAAAAAAAGATTTAAAATAGTTTGGCGGCTGTCCTGTGAATATTTAAGGCTGTTTTGGCCAAACGAAATTCAGTATGTAGAACTACCCTATCCTTATCTGAAAAAACACTTGAAATTTGTGGAGAAGCGGGCCAGAAAACTAAAACGCGCCCTAATGATCTTGGGCGCTAAATTCCGCAACGATTTGGCTCATAGACAACTTATCATGGAGGGGTGTTTCTGGATAGCGACCGACCTTTTTGCCATCTCTGTAATCCTGTCTTACGCCCAAAATATTTCTGCCAGATTCGGTTTGGAGGTGTTTGATCTTGCAGATATATTCTGCCGTCAGGCCAGACTAAGAATCGATGAACAATTCAGAAAGATTTGGAAAAACGAAGATCATCAGGCCGGATTGGTCGCATCCAAAATAATGGAAGGGCATTACAAGTTTTTGCACGAAGGTATTATGTAACCAAAAAGAGAGCCGTAAGCTCTCTTTTATA
>JAUYPW010000016.1 GCA_030697525.1 bacterium | reverse complement strand
TTGGTAATCAGCAAAATATAAAGAACTTCTTGGATGAAACATAGGTTGTCTTGCCTCATTATCAGAGAGCACATCATTAATAGTTCTTGCTGTTTCAGAATCTAAAACCGGTATCAGTTCTTCTTTTTTTTCTTCTAAAATCTCCCCTCTAGAATTTTCTATGCGGATGATAGGGGTTTTTGGGCTTAATAATCCTTCTCTGGCAAAAACTCCAAAAGCAGAAGTCATATCAAGTAAAGTAACTTCGGCTCCTCCTAGTACAAGAGACAAGCCATATTTTTCAGGTTCGTTAAGGGATGTTATACCCATTCTTTTGGCTGTTTTGATTGTATCTTGGATACCAGCCAAATAGAGTAGCTTTACTGAAGGTAAATTCAAACTTTGAGCTATAGATTGGCGTAAACTTACGGGACCTCTAAAACTTTCATCATAATTTCGCGGATGGTAACATGGTCCGAATTGCATATCTGAAGCGTATTCTTGATTGCCTGTAGGATCACATTTTGGATTAAATTCTGTTTGTACGTCAAAAAGAACGGTCTCTGGTGTATAACCTTTTTCAAAAGCAGTCGCATAGACAAAAGGTTTAAAAGCAGATCCTGGTTGACGTAATCTTGTAGATACATTCACATGTGGATCAAAAAGACAGTCAAGTCCAGGACTACATCCGTCTGGTTCAGATTTTTCCCAATAACTACGAGAACCAACCATACTAAGTATTTCCCCGTTTTTAGGATTTATTGCCACCAGAGCGGCATTGGACGCTCCAAAAGTTTTTTTATTTCTTTCAGCACCTTCTTTAATTATTTTTTCTGCCTCTTCTTGTAACTTCCAATCAAGGGTAGTGATTACTTTCAAACCGCCCTTCTCAATAAAATCTTCCCCGAATTTTTCATTAAGCAAACTACGCACAAACATAACAAAATGAGGAGCTATTATTGAGCTTTTTATTGGCTGAAAAATTAATGATTTATTTTTAGCCGATTCGGCAGATTCTCTATCTATAAAACCGACTTCGGCCATTTTATCTATTATTTTATTTTTTCGATGATATAGTTCTTCCTTATTAGAACCATAAGGAGAATAATAGGAAGGGGCCTTAGTCATTGCCGCTAAAGCCGCAGCTTCGTTGATGTTTAAGTCTTTAACTCCCTTGGCAAAGTAAGTTCTGGCTGCCGATTCAATACCGTAGGCATTAGAACCATAAGGCACTTGATTCAAATACATCTCTAATATCTCATCTTTGGAATACTTTCTCTCCAGCAGCAAAGCTAAGATTTGTTCTCTTATTTTTCGGCTGAAAGTTTTTTCGGGACTTAACAGAGAACTCTTAATAAGCTGTTGGGTGATAGTTGATCCTCCTTGAGCCAGTCGACCACTCTTAAGATTACTGAAGATAGCTCGTAGAATGCCTTGCATATCAATACCAGAATGATTATAAAAATTAATATCTTCAGCGGCTAGAGTGGCTGATTTTACACTCTCAGGTATCTCACCAAGAGGTACTATGGTTCTTTTTTCTTCACCATGTATTTCATATAAAAGTATGTTACCTGTTCGGTCATATATTTTAGTTGATTCAACGACATTCCTTTCTCTTATCTTTTCAGGTCTGGGTAAGTTTTTAATCAGACCATACGCCTCAAACAAACCCAACATTAATAGGGCAGAGATAAATATAAAAAGTAGCTTTATTTTTGGCTTTATACGTCTCATGGTCTCTCATTTATTATACAAGATATTCGTATAAAAATCCAGTTTTGTGGTGAGGTTTATTTTATGGTATCTTTAGTTTAATATGTCTAAAATTAGCTTAAATTCAGAGGTTTTTATACGCGGAGTAGCCGATATAATAACCAAAGAAGAACTCGAAAGTCTGCTTGGGAACAAAAAAACCTTAAGGATTAAACATGGCATAGATGCCACGGGCCCCGATCTGCATATAGGACATGCGGCAAACTTATGGAAACTTCGGAAATTACAGGAAATAGGCCACAAGGCCGTAATTGTGTTGGGCGACTTTACAACTAGAATAGGTGACCCCACTGGAAAGACCAAAAGCCGTCCTAAGCTTGAAGAGGAACAAATAGAAAAAAATATTTCTTCTATAAAACTTCAAATAGAGCAAATTTTATTAACTGACCCGTCGGTCTATGAAGTCAGACGAAATTCTGAATGGTGGGAAAGTACAAATTCAAAGAATTTTCTACAGATTCTTAGTTTGATCACTCACGCCCGTTTGATAGAGAGGGACATGTTCCAAGAAAGAATCAAGAAAGGGGAAGAGATATCCGTTTCTGAGTTTCTTTATCCCATACTGCAGGGATATGATTCAGTCGCTATCAAATCCGATGTTACTATCATAGGTTCCGACCAAATTTTTAATGAACATCTTGGAAGATTTCTTCAGGAAAAATTCGGACAGAAAGCTCAAGTAATAATTGCTTTAGAGCTTCTTCCGGGTTTGGATGGAAAGCAGAAGATGTCCAAATCGGCAAATAATTTCATAGGCCTGCTGGATTCTCCTAGAGATAAGTTTGGTAAAACCATGAAAGTCGTTGACGGGCTGATCATTCCTTATTTGCAATCATATACAGACGTCACCATGGAAGACATTGCCGATTTACAAGAAAAATTAAATAAAAATCTAAATCCCAAAGGAGCTAAATTATTCTTAGCCGAAAAATTAGTAGAAAGGTATCATGGAAAGAAAACCGCGCAAGAAGAGAAAGAAAATTTTGAGTCTGTGTTTTCTAAACGGGAGTTACCCGAGGACATTAAGGTGATCAAACTTTCTGTCACAAAATGTAATCCGGTGGAACTCTTAGTCCACCTGAAGTTAGCCGACTCTAAATCCGAAGCAAAACGTTTATTAGGACAGGGGGCAGTAGAAATAGACGAGAAGGTTTTATCACTGGACGACAAGGAAGTAGACCTCGGTTCCGGTTCGGTAATAAAGGTTGGCAAAAGAAATTTTGTGAGGGTAGAGATGACAACTTAAAAAACACCCCGCCAGCTGGCGGGGTGTTTTTTAAAAAAGTCTATCTTTGGATCTAATAAGAATCCGTTCCGTTTTCCTCGTCCTCTTTTTCTTCGAAGTCCTCTTCCGGGACCATTGGCCCTTCCTCATCGACATCGTCGGTGGCAGGGCTAAGAGTGTCATCATCTTTCGCCGAAGTAAAATCGTCTTGGTATAAATATGACATTCTTGGTTATGAGTTTCTGATTGCAGATTAATAATTAACCATTAGCAATCTGTAACCAGCAAACCCTTAACACTACTTATTGTGGACTGTTATAAATAGTCCTTTTCGACCAAGTAGAGACAAGCGAGGGCTATAGATACAGCGTCATAGGTGTCATCTTGGTATTTTATAAGAGACACCTCTGGCATGATCAATTGGACCATTTTTTTAAGCTGTAACTTGTCGGCCCGACCGTCTCCAGTAATAATTTTCTTAATCTCAAGAGGAGTATACTCACATATTTTTAGTCCCGCAAGGGCAGTTGTCAACAGCACTACTCCTCTGGCTTCTGACACAGCCAAAGCTGTTTTTTGGTTTTTTGCGAAAAACACCCTTTCAATGGCCAGTGTATCAGGTTTTTTGGCCTTTATTATCTCTTGGATTCCCAAGTGAAGCTCTTTGAGCCGATCTTCGGTTGAACGTGACTTTATAGACAACAAACCAGCATCAATCAGTATTGGCTTATGCCTTGTTCCTTGGATTAGGGCGTATCCTATAGAGGTTGTGCCTGGGTCTATACCAAGGATGATCATTTTATGTTTGTGTATATTTCTTGTATGTCCTCGTGTTCTTTCAGTAATTCTAGAAGCTTATCCAAAATTTCTCTGTCTTGTGGATTTGCCTCTACATGAGTCTTTGGTGTAAAAGATTGGCCGTCTCTTTCAAAATTCCAGATAAGAGACCCGGGGTTAGTCAGTTTGGCAGAAAACATTCCTAGAATTTTTTTAATTTCTGCCAAACTACGATTTTTGTTGTCTGTTATTCCCGTAACTATCATAAAAACTCCCCCGGGACCCAAAATTTCATAAGTGAATTCTTGTAGATCAATACCGGCTTCAGCGCCCGATGTGCGCTGGAGGGCTCTTTCTATATTATCTTTAGGCAAACCCAAAGACTTTCCCCTTTCAATTGCGGAGCGCAGGCGTGCGTTGTTGTCCGGGTTAGCGCCTCCTACTTTTGCCGCGACAGTTATTTCTTTTACCAGTTTGGAAAAAAGCTGACCCTTCTTGGCGTCAGTTGATGATTTCTTATGTTTAATTTGAGACCATTTACTATGACCGGACATACACAAATAATTTCAAAATTAAAAATTATGTAAGCAACGTCTTCTGTGATACTGGTGACCGTAACCCCAAATGTTTATATGCCCTCTCCGTTGCGACCCTGCCCCTTGGTGTCCTTTCAACAAAACCCAAGCGAAGCAGATATGGCTCATATACTTCCTCAATAGTGTCTTCTTCGTCAGACGAGGCAGCGGCCAAAGACTGCAAGCCAACAGGCCCGCCACTGAATTTTTCTATTATAGTCTGTAGTATTTTGCGATCCATCGGTTCCAGTCCCAAGCTGTCTATTTCAAGCAACCCCAAGGTTTTCAGTGTAATGTCATGATTTATATTCTTAAAACCATGTACTTCCGCATAGTCTCTAACCCTTTTCAACAATCGATTGGCCACGCGGGGAGTGGATCTGGAAACTTGCGCCAAGAGTCCAATCGCGTCTGGCTCCAGATTGAGACTTAAAATATTCGCTGAGCGCTTGATTATTTTTTCAATACTATCGTTGTCGTAAAAATCTAAACGAAAAACCCCGGCAAACCTGGATCGCAGGGGGCTGGATAGAAGCCCCGCGCGGGTGGTGGCGGCTATTAGAGTAAAAGGTGGTAGTTCTAATTGTATGGTTCTGGCCGAAGGACCTTTTCCAATAACTATATCCAGGGTTCGTGATTCCATGGCCGGATATAGCACCTCTTCAATCATTTTATTCAGTCGATGGGCCTCATCTATAAAAAGGACATCTTTAGGCAGGAGATTTGTAAGGATAGAGGCAAGATCGCCGACTCTTTCAATGGCGGGTCCCGATGTTACCCTAATGTTCGTATTCATTTCTCTGGCAATCAAGTTTGCTAAACTTGTTTTACCAAGTCCTGCCGGCCCGCTCAAAAGAATATGCTCGACAGGCTCTCCTCTTTTTTGAGCCGCCCCTATGAGAATTTGCAGGTTCCTTTTGGTGAGATCTTGTCCTATATATTCGTCCCATCTTTGGGGGCGGAGAGTAAGGTCAAGGTTTGGGTCGTCAGCCACCCTTTTTTGAGCCAAAGGCGTCTCGTTTGACATAAGTCATTTTTTCTGATATAATTAAGCAAATATTGACATATTTAGCTCCATACGACAAAGTATGGGATATTAAACTTTCTGCCCCTCTAGGCCATGGGCAATTAGGGAGACACAAACCTTAATGGGGATTTTTAAACCAGGGCACTCTGGATATTTAAATATTTATATTTAAACCTTCTGGTGTGTGCCTGGGAAAAATCCTAACCTCCGCGTTCCCAAACCGGAGAATTGCCCATGGCTTAGGGGGACAAAATGATATTTCGACATGTCGATATTTCGATATACCTAGATTCCGACCACTTTTTCCAATTCCGCAAAATCAGTAATTCCACTCAAAACTTTTAATAACCCATCCTGTCTCAAATTAAGCTGTCCTTGCTCAAAGGAGGCTTTTTTTATTTCAAGCTCGGTCGGCTGGCGCAGGATTAGTTCCTCCAATTTATCGTCTATTAAAATAATTTCTCGGACGCCCGTTCTGCTTTTGTATCCTTGGTTGCATTTGCCGCATCCCGAACCCGAGGACTCATATATCTCCCACTTTTCCGACTTAGGGGTCTCTTTGCTCTTGGGAAACAAATTTAATTCTTTTTCCAGCTTTTCTTTTTCTGCCGGGCTAAGATCCATTTTTTTACGGCACTCCAAACAAAGTTTTCTCACCAGTCTTTGGGCCATAATCACGTTTAGAGCCGGTGCAATTACGGCCGGCTTTACCCCCAGGTCCAACAAGCGGGGGATGGTGGCGGCGGCATTATTGGTGTGTAGGGTAGAAAATACCAGATGTCCGGTGAGAGCCGCGTTCATGGCAGTTTCGGCTGTCTCTTTGTCGCGTATTTCGCCGACCAAAATAACATCCGGATCCTGACGCAATATAGCCCGTAGACCCGAAGCGAAGTCATATCCTTTATCGGCGTCAACTTGCGTTTGTTCCATACCCACAAGATGGTATTCTATAGGGTCTTCCAAAGTTATTATTTTTATTTCCGGCGTGTGAACTTTTTTAAGAAAAGCGTAAAGAGTGGTGGTTTTACCCGAACCGGTGGGGCCTGTAGTCAAAATCATGCCGTTCGGTTTCTTAAGTTCCTGTTCCATCGCTTCTATTATTTCTGATCTCATTCCTAAATCTTCAAATTTAACCGCCAGTGTCTTGGGATTTAATATCCTCAAAACAACATTTTCTCCGTAAGGTCCCGGCAGAGTGGATGTGCGCACCTCTATCTCGGCATCCGGAGTTTTTATGGTAAACCTTCCGTCTTGCGCCCTGTCGTGAATGTTTAATTTAAGCTCCGACAGTAATTTAATTCGCGAGAGTAATAAATTATATATTTTTGTGGGGACATTTATTAAATCTTGCAGAACTCCATCCAGACGATAGCGTGTGCGAGTAGATTCTTTTTGAGGCTCAATGTGTATATCCGATCCGTCTAAAGACAAAGCTCCGGCTATTAAAATTTCCAAAACTTCCGTAGTGGCGCTTCCGAACGCCTTGTTAAGCGACAACCTAACCTCCTCAAGAGTTTTCAGTTGGCCAGAAAGAGAATTTATTTTACTCTCATGCACGGAAACCACTCCGGTTTCCGTAGTTACAGCTTCATGTAAATTACTATAATAAGACCAGGCACGTTCAAGGCTGTGGTCGGACACCAGAAACAGCTCACTCTCGAAACCATTACTGGCCAGTTTATCTAAAACCAATCTAGTCTCAGTCTTGTCCGGATTTCTTACGGCAACTTTTATTTTTTTCCCAATCATCTGTATTACGACGAGACTTGCGAAGCGAGCTTTTTCCTCGGGGACAAGTGCCAGTGCATCCAGCTCAACCGGAAAGGTGGATAGATTAAGATAAGGCAGTTTGTACTTTGCCGAAAGCAACTGAATGCTTTGCTCTTCTTCCTTGCGCCGAAGCTCTTCAAGTTTTTCTTTTGTTTTATCTTCAGGGAATTGGGGCATGTTTTAATTATACATCTGCTAGTCGCGAGTTTAAATAGTCCTCGGCCTCTTTGAAAGAAGGGAAATTCTTGTCTAGCTCCAGATAAATACTTTTGAAATCACCCCAGCCTTTTTGCCGAAAGATACTTACCAGGCGCGAATCACCCGATAAAGTTGTACGGACTTGCCTGTCCTGGGGGTCTTGCCACAAAAGGGCCAAGTTCTGTCCCTGCGACAAAACGGCGTTTAGATGGCCTGTTATGTGATTGAGGTCGTTAGGGCTACGGGAGGTTTTTTCAAAATCTTCGGCGGTAATATAAGACCAAACCACTCTTTCTCCTTCTTCCGTGCGGCTGCGTATGAGAGATCTACCCGTTAATTGAGCAAGGCTAAGGGGATAATTTTTTTTAGAAAGTGCATGAGCCGTATTTCTGTCTGCCCCGAGACGCAGGAGTTCAGAGGAGACGAGTAAATTATCAGCATTGGTAAAATCATTTTTCAAACTGCTGGTTTTATAAAATATTCCGGCAAGCAAAAGTGTGGCCGTCTCCGAAGATATGGGCTCCCTATGATAGACCGACAGAAAGTCATAAATAATTTCCGAAAGAGAGCTTCTTTCCGCGTCAATTAAATTTACTTCTCCGTAATTTTTATTTTTTCCGGAAATATCCAAATTTATTATCGGAGTGGAAGTAAAGAAATCGGGGTGAGCCTTGTCGGTTTCCGGTAGGGTGTCTAGATCCTCTACACCGATAAACACCACACAGTCGCCCATAATTTTTCCTTCCCTGAAAGTTACGAATTCTTTTTTCAGAGAGGTCTGTTTGGGCGAAAAGACAACGTCTATTTTGTTCTCCGCGCGGTCGTATCTTAGCTGTGATACCGGAGCGTAAGTAGTATCTAGAGAGATTATAAATTCTTTGGGAGGGAAAGTTGCGCCAGATAAATTTTTCAAGTGATTTCTATGAGGAACCGATGAAGATTCCGGTCCGGATAGAAAGCCGATGTTTTTTTTGTTCTGAATAATCGCGCCAGACAAGGCCTCGGTAGCCACCAGACAATCCAAATCGGCATGGGGCGGTATGACCATTACCACATGTTCACTTTTTTCTATCAGCTCTATAGCTTTTTGAATGAGTTCCTGATCCATGCGACTAATTCGTAGCTCTCTTATAAAGAAGCGTCAATCAAAAAACTGGGGATAAGTCCAAAACCCTTGATTTATTATTACTATTGATGTATAATAACCATAGTCAAAATCCAGTTTTGTGCCGAGCTAAGATCGGCACAAAAAACAAGAGAACCTTAAAAACTCTTAAATTATCCAAAGAAAGGAATCAGATATGCTTATTCCCTTGGCGGCAATGGCATTGTGGAAGAAGATCGCTATAGGATTCGGAATCTTTGTGTTTCTCTTTGGCCACAACAGTAAGGAGGAAATAAATATAGCCATAGAAGGGATGCAAGAATTTACCTATGAAGATGGCCGTGGATCGGTGGTTGTATCTACGCTTGATCCAAGACAAGGTTTGGTCCAGTTCATAAATTCCAGTGATTTGATCCATTACGCCATGGTGAAGATAGACGGTCAGTGGGTTGGAGATGACAAAATAAAAATTGCCAGCGAAGCTGGAAAATGGAAAGGGAGACTTTTTAATCCTGGAGAACGCCGGATACACCATTTAAAGATATTAAAGTTTGGCAACGATGAGGAAATGGGGGATTTTGGTGAACATCACGTTGAGGCTCATATATTTGTTAAATCAGGGGGAAAGGCCATGTTGTTGAGAAAACTGGAGTACTCTCTTTCGGTTTCCGATATGTATAGAAACGCTCCGGAAGGGAGTGGAATGTATTGGATTTTAAAAGTATATCCAAATTATATTTCGGAATAATATCTCACATAAAATTATATACCCGCGAGCGCAAGCAGCGGGTTTTCTTTTTGAGCAAAAAATGCTATGCTATAAAGTATGCTGATGGTCAAGTCAAACAATATTGAGGACACGAAAGATGTAGCAAAAAAGCTTGCCCGGCGAATACTGTCGGACAAAACAAAAAGAAAATCTGCTTTGGTGCTAGCTTTGCAAGGAGATTTGGGATCGGGCAAAACAACACTCACTCAATCCTTTGCGAAAGCTTTGGGTGTCAAAGAAAAAATCACCAGCCCCACCTTTGTTTTAATGAAGGTCTACAACTTACAACTCACAACTTATAGTTTGAGGCGCTTTATTCACATAGACTGCTATCGCCTAAATTCTCCGGAAGAACTGGAACAGCTGGGTTTCAGAGAAATACTAAAGGATAAAGACGCGATCATAATTATAGAATGGGCGGAGCGGGTGAAAAAATTACTACCCAAAAACACCGTATGGATCAGTTTTGAATACGGAGACCGTCAATCGGAAAGAATTATAAAATTCAAAACCTTATGAAAAAGCTGGTTTTAATCGATTCTCACGCTATCATCTATCGCGCTTACCACGCCCTGCCTCCCATGAACACCCCGAAGGGCGAGCCGGTTAACGCGGTTTACGGCTTCGCCTCTATTCTCATAAGAATTATCCGTGAACTTAAGCCGGATTATATTGCGGCGGCATATGATCTGCCCGGCCCTACTTTTCGTCAGGTCGTATATGAAAGATATAAAGCTCATAGGCCGGAAACTCCGGACGAACTATCAAGCCAGTTCGGAAAAGCCAGAGAATTATTAGAAACTTTCGGTATACTTGTTTTCCAAAAGGAAAGTTATGAGGCAGACGACATAATAGGGACCATAATTAAAGAGGTTGAAAAGAAGAAAGATGTGGAAACTGTGATAGTTACCGGCGATATGGACGCCCTTCAACTCGTAAAGCCCGGGGTCCGAGTTTATTCTATGAAAAAAGGTGTCAGTGAGACGGTTACTTACGACGAGGCGGCCGTCAAGGAACGTTATGGTCTTGAACCATCACAACTTGTGGACTTTAAGGGTCTGAAAGGAGACCCTTCAGACAACATTGCGGGAGTAAAAGGAATTGGTGAAAAGACCGCCACCGAGCTTTTGAAAAATTTTAAGTCCATTGAGGGAGTTTACAAGGCGCTCAAAAAAACTCCCCAAAGGTTTTCCGCCACACTGGCCGAAAAATTACGTGCAGGAGAGGAAGATGCCAAGATGTCCAGAGAACTGGCGCGGATAAAAAACGATGTGTCAATCGATTTTAATTTAGACGAAGCCAAATTCAAGGGAAGCTTAGCGAGACCGGAGGTGCTACAAGTCTTTAATAAGTTCGGATTTACCAGTTTGATCAAAAGATTAGGCGCGTCTCCCGAAAAAGGATCTGTTCCGGTAAAGAAGGGAGTGCAGGCCAGTTTATTAAACTTACCTACCGCAGAGACAAATACAGAAACCAAGCTAGACGCTAAGTTTACTCTGTCACCTTTTTTGCTCAAGGAAGTGGAAGAGCCTCTTACCCCCATACTCCGCAAAATGGAAAAGAGAGGTATTTTACTTGATCTTGTGTTTCTGGAAAAACTATCCAAGCGGATCGGACAAAAAATCGGAAAACTTGAAAAAGATATTTTTGAACTTGCCGGGGAAGAATTTAATATAAATTCAACGAGAGAACTTAGCCGCATTTTATTCGATAAATTAAAAATTTCCACAGAAGGCCTACGGCGAACGGAAAAGGGCGGAGTTATCTCCACCGGCGCCTCGGAACTGGAAAAACTGAAAGACCAGCACGAGATAATACACGGTATTCTGCAGTATAGAGAACTCGCTAAATTGAGAAACACTTACATAGACTCTCTGCCTAAACTAGTGGACGCGAAAGATGGTCGTATACATACGACATATGACCAATTTGGAGCCGCGACAGGGAGACTTTCGTCCTCTAATCCGAATTTACAAAATATCCCTATTATGTCGGAAGAAGGTCGGGAAATCCGCAAGGCATTTGTGTCGCAAGACGGATACGAACTTGCCTCTTTTGATTATTCGCAGATTGAACTGCGAGTGGCGGCGCATCTCGCGGACGATAAGAAAATGATAGAGGCTTTTCGCAAAGGGGAGGATATACACAGTTTAACTGCCTCCGAGGTCTACAATATTCCTTTAGATAAGGTTACCCCCGATCTTCGTCGGGCGGCTAAAACCCTCAATTTTGGAGTCCTCTACGGCATGGGATCGCAGGCTTTCAGTGAAAGCACGGGCATGTCTCGGTCTGAAGCTAAAAAATTCATAGATGGATATTTCCATTACTTCGCGGGAGTTAAGCATTACATTGAAGAAACCAAAAAATTTGCCCGGGAAAACGGCTACGTGCAAACCCTATACGGCCGCATAAGGCAGATACCGGAAATAAATTCAGCGAGTTGGCGTATAAAAAGAGAGGCCGAGCGAATGGCGGTAAATATGCCCATACAAGGTACCGCGACTGGCGATATTGTTAAGATGGCGATGGTAAAGGTAGACAAGTGGATACAGGAAAATAAACTGGAGGATAAGGTAAAGATGCTTCTGCAGGTGCACGACGAGCTGGTTTTTGAAATTGAGAAAAGTTTTGTTAAAAAAGCCGCGCTAATTATAAAAAACCTGATGGAGGGATCAGCCAGATTGAAAGTGCCGATTGTGGTGGAAGTGAAAGCGGGAAAGAATTGGGGGGAGCAAACCCCCCTCGTCATTGCGAGCGAATTAAATGAGCGCGGCAATCTTTAAAATTATGGGCAAGCAATATTACGTTTATATCGCTACCAATCTGTCATTGCGAGGAGCTTGGCAACGAAGCAATCTCTAATTATGACAAAACAATTTTTTGTATACATTGCCTCAAATAAAGTAAATACGGTATTGTATACCGGAGTAACGAATAACTTGACCAGAAGGATGTATGAGCATAAAAATAAGCTGATTCAAGGATTCACTTCAAAATACAACGTAAACAAACTTTTATATTATGAAATATTTCCAACTCCAAGAGAGGCGATAGCCGCAGAAAAGAAAATTAAAGCAGGATCAAGAGAAAGGAAAATTGGTTTAATAGAAAGTATGAATCCAGAACACAAAGATTTATCAGAAGAATTGTAGAGATTGCTGTGTTCCTTTTCGTCATTGCGAGCGGGGCGAAGCAATCTCGAGATTGCCACGTCGGCCAAAGGCCTCCTCGCAATGACTTATAACAATATATAAATCACATGCCCGAGCTACCGGAGGTAGAAACAATAGTCAGATTCTTGCGTCCGAAAATTTCGGGTAAGAAAATTTTAAATACAGAAATTTTAGCAGACCGAGTCCACCGCGAGCATAAAAATAAAACAGAAGTAAAGAAAAAACTGATTGGTCAAAAAATAATTGGTGTAGACCGAGTGGGGAAGTGGATCGTATTGAAACTCTCATCGGGAGAGTATTTTTTATTTCATCTGATGATGACCGGAAAATTATTACTTAATCCAAAAAACGAAAGCAAACACGACCGCTTAATTTTATATCTTTCTGGAAACACAAAATTAGTTTT
>JAUYPW010000012.1 GCA_030697525.1 bacterium | reverse complement strand
GAAAGAGTCTGGAAATCGCAAGCAGTGGTATTCTTCGCGCGTGATTATTCCGGATCTATGTGGGGAGAACCAACTCTAGCTCTTACCTCCCAACACCTGATGATTTATGCGTGGCTTTTGGTGCAGTACGAAAGGCGAGTTATTCCTAGGTTTTTTGTGCATGATGTAGAAGCGCGGGAAGTAACCGCCAAACAGTATTTTGGCATGAGCTCCGGAGGAGGAACCTATATCCCCTCCGTCTATAAAGAGATCACGAAGACTGTGAAGGGTGAGGGACTGGAAAGCGATTATAATATCTATGTATTTCAGGGCACTGACGGCGACGACGGTGACTCGGAAGGTGAAGAGGCTATCCCTGAACTTCGCAAGATTTTAAGCTATGTAAACCGCATGGGAGTAACCCTCTTTAAGCATCCTTATTATAAAGATCAAAAGACGATATTTGAGGAGTATATTGAAAAAAGTGGAATTGCAAACATGAAGGATGTTTTTCGTATGCATATTATGCCTAGCTACTATGACGTAACGGATGAGATGAATATTGAAGCCTTAAAAGCGCTCATCGCGCAGGACTAAGAAACCGTCTGGAAGGAGACAGCCATGAATCTTCTTGATCCTAAAATGAAAGCCGAGATGGAAGAGTGCAAAACAAGAGCAAGGGCGGCGGGTCTTACGTTCGGAAACGACACCCTGGAATACATAGTTACCAATCAGGACATGCTGGAACTTAGCCCAAAAGTCATGATTCCCACGCTCTACGACTACTGGGCCTACGATGTGGAAGTGCGGAGAAACAAGTGGATCTATGAGGTCTACCCTCATAATCCTTATGAGACCGTAATTAATACCAGGCCCCCTATTTCTTTTTACAACCAAGACAATGCCGACTGGTTTAACGTAGTGATCTTTTATCATGTTCTGGGTCACCTTGATATGTTTCAGAACAACATCCACTTCCGCCAAACCTGGAACGATGATTTCTGTGGACAGGCCTTAGCCGATAAACGGCTCATCGCGAGAATCCGGGAGGAGTTGGGCGAGAAAAAGAGATTCGTTGACTATGTCATAGAATTTACCTTAGCCATTGATAATCTGGTTGGCTTCTTCCCCGAGTTAAGAGAGGCAGATGACCGGAACTCTTCAGAGATTTTCGGTACTTTCTCTGCCAAAATTAACTTTTACTTCGGGCCGTTCTTGAGACTACATCATGAAGATAAGACAATTAATCTGAAGTTCTACCACGATGAACTGGAAAGATATGGACGCTATACCAAAGAACACGGCAAATCTCTGGGGGAAATAAAGTTTTTTGGAGATCCATCTTTCTTGAGCAAATTCCCTGAATTTAGTGAAACTTTTAAAAAGCATAAAAGAAAAGAGAAAGAACAGAAACCAAACCCAAAGGATCTTTTTGAGTTTCTCCTGCAGAATTCGGAATTTCTAAATAAAAAAGAAAATCGGTGGGCGCAAGAAGTGTTGCAAGTTATCCGCCGAACCTCTCTTTATTTTCAGCCTCAAATAAGAACCAAGATATGCCATGAAGGCTGGGCCAGTTTATGGCACGAGCGTTTGTTTATTAACGACGAGCGGATGCGGGGCCGAGAAACAGATTATGCCAAGGTGGACTCCGGCGTTACTGTGGATCCGCGGATAGGCATAAATGTTTATGCCGTGGGCAAACATCTGTTTGAATTTATTGAAGATATGGCAACCAAGGGTAAGTTGTCTCCCGAATATCAACTTCTAAAAGGTATTGATCCCCGAAAACGCTTTGACCAACGCCGGGGAGATACGTTTGGGAAACAAACGCTTTTTGAGGCCAGAAAGTATCTCAACGATCAGCTGTTGGTAAATTTTCTTTCGGATGAAGATTTCCAGGATTTTGTGGATCGCTATAAACTATGGGTCGTCGGCATGAAGCCAAGCCGCGATGATTGGGGCATGGCCGAGCTATACATCAAAAGCAAAAGCGGCCAGGATTACAGGCGACTCCTTAACCGGGCTTTGTATCACCCACCCAACATTGATTTTGGTGGGGCTAAAGCTAAAGATGGAGAGCTGTATCTTGACCACATCTACGAAGGAAGGTCTCTGTTTACACAGCATATTAAGATGGTATTGATGGGCTTGGAATTTCTCTGGGGAAAAAGGGTGAGACTGGAGACCACCGAATATGAACAAGTGCGGCCTCAAAACTGGTGGGATTGGCAGAGAAATCGTTTTACGCCTCAACATAGGAAAAAAAGAGTCCTTTATACCTGCGAGAATAAAAAAATTACCCGACAAGTTGTAGACCAGCACCAAGTTGCTCCTGAAAATGATGTTATGTAAAAAATATAAAGGCCAGCTAGCTGGCCTTTTTCAAGAGCGCGGGGTTCGAACTAACATCAATTGAGCGGTGAGAATTTGACCAATCTTCAAGGCGCGAGGAGTGATGCGTATCTTTAGATACGTGAGGGACGAGCAACGCAGAAGATTGGTCAAATTCACCCGCCCGCAGGGAAACTAAAAAATGGCTGATTTCTTCGTTGTTCCTCCTCAATGTACCTTATGGCACACTTTCGTCGTCTCGCCTAGAAATCATCTCATTTTTTAGTTTCTCAAGCTGATGTATAGTTCGAACCCCGCGCTCAAGGAGGAATACATGGACACCGGACGGCAAGCCCTCGATTTTCTTGAAGAAGAGATTGACAAGAGAGAGAAGAAAACGGTACTTACTTTTAACGAGTATCTTAAGGAATTACAGCAAGACCCAGGCCGAATTCTGCGCAATATTTTCCAACTTTTCTACGACTTGATTAAAGGGCATGTGGTAAAGAAAGTCGATCAGTATCCCGATGATCCGGAATCAATCGGCTTCATGAAGTATGACTGCACCAAGCTTTTTGTGGCAGGAGCAGATAATCCTTTCTTTGCCGACCAGCTTTTTGCCAACCGCTTCATAAGACAAATAGAAAGCCTGCATCAAGGATTCCAGCAAAACCGCGTATATGCTTATGAAGGTCCTTCGGGTTGCGGTAAGAGCACTTTTCTCAACAACCTCCTGCGGGCATTTGAAGCCTATACCGCCACCAAGGAGGGTCGTAGTTACGAGATCCTGTGGGAGATTGATGAAGGAATTGTCACAAAGGCAGGAAACGTGCGCGATGTGCTTATTATTCCCTGCCCTAGCCATGATTATCCGATAATGATTATTCCCAAAAAATACCGAGTAGAATTTCTTAAACAGCTTCTGCCGAAAGAAGTGGTGGAGAAAATAGGTCTATTCCGCGAGAAAGAATATGAATGGCTCCTGCGAGGGGAGGCCTGCACGATTTGCAAGTCCATATTCTGGGCCCTGCTGGAGAAGATGGAATCCCTGCAGAAAGTTCTGTCCATGGTAAAAGTGCGTCCGTATAAATTCGACCGGAGAGTAGGAGAGGGGATAAGCATCTTCAATCCCGGCGACAGACCCACGTGGAGTATGGGCGAAGAAAAACCGGACATAGGTTGGCTTTTTACCGATACACAAATACAGGAAAGACTAAATAAAATTTTTGGGGTAAACGCTGTGCGGTATGTTTATTCTTTTCTGGCCAAAACAAACAACGGTACTTATGTACTGATGGATGTGAAAGGGCACAACGAGAACCGTCTCCTGGAGCTTCATAATGTGATCAGCGAAGGGGTACACAAAGTTGGTGACATAGAAGAGGATGTAAACTCCTTATTCTTTGCCTTGATGAACCCGGAAGATAAGGAGTTTATCGTAGAAAGTAAGATGGAATCTTTTCAGGGAAGAATACAATACAATACGATCCCTTATGTTCTGGAGCCGGGGACAGAAGTAAGCATTTACCGCAACATTTTTGGCGATTCCATCCGCAAACGTTTTCTTCCCCAAGTTATGGAAAACTTCGCCAGAGTTGTTATCGCCTCGCGCATGAATCAAGATTGCGAGCCCCTGCACGAGTGGGTTCCTAGTCTGGAAAAATACAAAAGGTTCTGCGATGAGCATGGACTTTTGCTGCGTATGGAGATATATAGCGGAGTTATACCAGACTGGCTATCCGAAGAGGATAGGAAAAGTTTTACGGCCCCCTTAAGGCGGTTGGTTATAGCTGAAGGAGAAAACGAGGGAGATAGGGGTTTTTCCGGCAGGGATTCTATTGTTTTATTTGGGTCGTTCTTTGAACGTTACAGCGGGAGACCAAGCTTAATCAATATGGACAATGTGGTTGATTTCTTTAAGCATAAGATAGAACGGAGTCTTCGCGACCAAAACATACCCAAGCTTTTTCTGGCCTCACTTACAGATTCGTATGATTACCGGGTTCTGAATGAAATAAAGGGAGCTCTATATTTTTATAATACCGAGCAGATTACCAAAGATATATTAAACTATCTCTGGGCCGTCAATTATGACCTGGAAGCAAAGGTAAAATGCAATTACACCGGTGAAGAAATATGGGTGACTATTGATTTTCTCAAGCTTATGGCCAGCCGTTTTACCGGCAAAACCGTGACTGACGCTGAAGCGTTAAGGTTTGCTCAAGATATCCAAAGGAAATACGGTATCACCAAGTCCAGAGAACGTATCACTATAAACGAGACAGAACTCTTTAAGGACCTGTTCGCGGCTTATGTCAAGAACCTCAAAGAAAGAGTACTGCAGCCTTTTATAGGCAACCCCAATTTCAGAGAAACGGTCAAATCCTTTGGAAACTCGGAATTTGACACATTTGATACACGTCTGAAAGACCATGTAACCTCCATGATTAAGAACCTCATGGAAAAATTCGGCTATACCGAACAGGGCGCCAAAGAAATCTGTCTATATGTAATAGACAAAAATCTGGCTCAGAAATTCGCCTAATCAAACAAACAAAACCACACTCTTGAGGTGTGGTTTTTTCATTCCAGATGCGCTATTTTTTCCAAGTTTTTAATTTTCTGCAAAAGGAACGGATTATTTTTAAGCATCGGATCTTTTCTAATAATTTCCAAGGCCTCAAACCGAACTTCTCGGACAAGCTTGGGGTTGGTCACCGCGATATTTACCACTCGTGATTCTCCCCATTGCTTCACGCCGAAAATTTCCCCGGCGCCGCGGATTTCCAAATCTTTCTCGGCCAACTCAAAACCGTTTCTGGATTCAACCACCGCACGCAATCTTCTTGTAATCATTCCGTCTTCGGTGGAAAACAGAAAACAAAAAGATTGTTCTTGCCCGCGTCCCACTCTCCCGCGAAACTGATGAAGCTGCGCCAGACCAAATCTTTCCGCGCCCTCAATCATCATGATTGTAGCATTCGGCACATCTACCCCAACTTCTATCACCGAAGTAGAAACTAAAATACTAGTTTCATTTTGGCGAAATTTTTCCATCACTTCTTTTTTATCGCGGGGTTTCATCTTGCCGTGCAGCATGGCAACTTTAAAATCCGGAAATATTTTTTCTGATAATTTTTCATATTCTTCTTTGACGGCTTTTACTTCCCACAAAAGTAGTTTCCGCTGATTAGTTTTTGGGCTTTCGGCCAGTGGTTCAAGGCTTACTTCTATCCTGGGGCAAATAACAAAAACCTGTCTTCCTCTCTTTACTTCTTCTCTTATAAAATTATACGTTTCCTGTCTTTTCCCGGGTTCTACGATCTTAGTCAAAATTTCTCGCCGGTTTTTCGGTAGCTCATCCAGCACCGATAAATCTAAGTCGCCATAAATGGTGAGAGCAAGAGTGCGAGGGATGGGGGTGGCGGACATTGATAAGAAATGTGGAAGTAAGTTCTTGATTCTTGCTTCTTGATTCTGTAGCGTGGCGCGTTGACTAACGCCGAATCGGTGTTGTTCGTCCACCACCACCAAACCGAGATTTTCAAATTTCACGCTTTTTTGTATCAAAGCGTGAGTGCCAATTATAAGCTGCGTATCTGAAGAGTGTTTTTTTTGAGAGCCTGTTATAAGTCCAATTTTAATTCCGAAGGGCTTCAGAACCTTTTGCAAAGTCTCAAAATGCTGACAGGCCAAAATTTCTGTGGGCGCCATAAAAGCCGCCCTGTATCCAGATTTCACAGTCAAAAGAACGGCCGCTCCCGCCACCACGGTCTTGCCGGAGCCGACATCTCCTTCCAGAAGCCTGTTCATTGGATTGGGTTTTGATAAGTCGTTTACTATCTCCCAAATTGAGCGGCGCTGCGCGTCCGTTAGCTTGAACGGCAAGGAGGCAACAAATTTTTTAAGCAGTTCCAAATCAAGTTTTACAACTGAAGATTTGTTGTGCTTCAAAGCAAGTTTTTCCTTAAGCGCGTGGAGCTGCCAGACCAGCATTTCTTCAAAATCAAATCTCCTCCGAGCAGTTTCACTCTCCGATAATTTTTTAGGAAAATGTATGGAAAAAACCGCTTGCCTGATTTCCGGCAAATTATATTTTTTTCTAATTTCTATCGGCAGAGAATCGGCAAGAGAATTCCTAAAACCAATGGCATTTTTTATCAGAAACCTCAACCAGCGAGAAGTAATACCCCGAGTTTCAGGATACACAGCTATCAATCCTCCGGTATGTATAGAGTAATTTGTAGTTTGTAATTTGTAATTCGTAATTTTTTCATGCGCCGGGTTTTGCAGACAGATCCCTGAAGGACCGCGAGATACTTTTCCAGAAAGATTTATCAGATCTCCAGTTTTTAAGTTTCTAGCTAAGTATGGCTGATTAAACCAAACGGCTCTTATTTTTCCGGTTTCATCGGAAATTACAACTTCGGTCAGAAACATTCTTTGTCTGGCTGTCCGCAAAACTTTCACTTTTTCTATTTTGCCGGAAACAGTAACTGTCTCTCCCAATTCAACTTCATTGATTTTTTTTAAATTGGAAAAGTCGTCATAACGATTGGGGAAATATAAAAGCAGATCGCTTATGGTGCGAATTCCCAAATGCTTAAGCGCGGGTAAAATTTTTTTATTAACTCTCGGCCAATTTCCGATTGGAGTATTAAGAGAATACATTTAAATTCGCAATTGAACAACCAGAAAAATTTGTTTAACGATATGCCGCCTTCACTTCTCGTCTGCGGCGAAAAATCATTTTTCCAAGTTCTATCGCGGCAATATTTAATATCCCAATTAATACAACCCCAAGCGCCCAATGGAACGGTAGAGAGACAGTGCCGAACAAAGATTGCAAAAAAGGAACATAAATGGCCGCGCCCATCATGATAATTCCGACACCTATTCCCATGACCAGATAGCGATTAGAAAGTAGCGGGTATTCAAAAATACTTTTCTCCAAACTTCTGACGGAAAGCGTCAAAAACAGAGTGTAGCTTCCAAAACTGGCGAAAATAAATGTTCTTACAATTTCTTCCGGAAAACCAACTCGTAGTAATAACCAATATAATACAAATAAAAGCGCGCTTGTTGAAAAACCAATAAATAAGATCAAGAACTTCATTAAAGGATCAAAAAGGCCTGACTTAATGCTTCGGGGACGTCGGACTAGACCGTCAATGTCCTTTTCAAACGCAAATGCGACGGCAGGGAAACTGTCTGTGAAAAAATTTACCCAAAGTATCTGAAGCGCGTTTAGTGGCAAAGCCAAGCCGGCTATAAGAGATCCACCGATCAACAGAAGCTCGTCTGTCACGGAAGAAAGAAGATAGACAAGCACCTTGCGAATATTATTTAATATCTGGCGGCCTTCTTCCACGGATGCGGCGATCGTTTCAAAATTGTCATCCAGTAGCACCAAATCCGCAACATCTCGGGCAACTTCAGTTCCTGAACCCATTGCGATGCCGATATTTGCCTGCTTGATACTCGGCGCATCATTCACCCCATCGCCGGTCATCGCCACCACTTCTCCCAACTCTTGAAATGCTTTTACAACCCTCATCTTATCAAGAGGAGACACGCGCGAAATGACGCGCAATATAGGCAGTCGTTTTTTTAAATCATTATCCGATAACGTGCAAAGTTCTGTAGCATCAAGAACATTGCCGTCGTCAATTATCATACCAACCTCTTTGGCGACGGCGATAGCGGTACCGCGATGGTCACCGGTCATTATTACGGTCTTTATCCCCGCCAACTCAACTCTACGAATTGTTTCTTTAATATTTGGCCGAACTGGATCATGTAAGGTAATAAGCCCCTTAAAAGAAAGGTGGTTAAATTCCATATCTTTTGAAAAGGTAAAATCTTCTTTTGCATTGACCTCTTTTGTCGCAACTCCAATAACAAGTTCGCCGGATTCGGCCAATGAATCAATTCTTTTCAAAGCATCTTCCTGCTCTTCGAGACCAAGCGTGGAATGACGAATGAAAATATCCGGCGCGCCAAGAAAAACAAGCCTATGCTTCCCATGATCGTGCACGAGCGAAGCGGAAAATTTATTGACTGCGTTAAACGGCAGAAAATTCAAAACCGAAGTTCCATTTTTAACTTCTTCAACCGTGATACCCCGAAGCGCGGCAGAACGTACCAACGTCGCTTCAATCACTCTGCCATTAATACGCCAGCGCGAAGGTTCTTTGTCGCGATTTTCTATAAGAACATTAGTGTTCAGAAGTGCCAGCTCAAGCAACTCTTTGTCCCCCGAACCCTCAATCGGCAAAACTTTGTTTAGCTCCATTTTTGCCATTGTTAAAGTTCCCGTTTTGTCAGTCAAAATTATGGTGGTGCTGCCCAACGCCTCAGCGGCAACCAGCTTTCTGATAACGCCTTTGCGTTTTGCCATACGTTGCACTCCTACTGCCAAAATTACCGTCATTGCAATGGGCAGACCCTCCGGAACCGCCGCAACGGCGATAGCCACGGATGTCAAGAACATTTCCACCCGTGAATATCCCAAAAGAATACCAATAACGAAAACGGCTAAGGTAAGAATCCCCAAAAAGAATCCGGCTTGCAGGCTGAAACGTCTGATTGCTATTTGTAAAGGCGTCTCTTCCCTGCGCGACTCGGCGACCAAGACCGCAATTTTGCCCAGTTCAGTAGAAAAATCAGTTCGGCAAACCAGCGCGGTAGCGATACCTTGCGTAACAAGCGTCCCCGCAAAAATCATGGAAAGCTGATCGCCAAGAACAGCGTCGCCACTCACCGGATCAACCCGCTTCAACACCGGCAAAGATTCGCCCGTAAGGATAGCCTCGTCTACCTGTAAATCATTGACGAATAGAAGTCGTCCGTCCGCGGGAACTCGATCCCCTTGGGTAAGACGAACAATGTCTCCCGGCACTAAATTTGCGGCATCTATCTCGTGTTCAACGCCACCGCGAATTACCCGCGACCGCTGTTTAAGATAGGTCTTGAGCTCCGCTAAAGCCTTTTCGGCTTTATATTCTTGATAAAAACCCAGGGTGATATTGGCGATCAAAGCGGCAAAAATAAAAAAAGCGTCACGGTAATGAGCAAGAAAAAGCGTAACGACTCCGGCAAACAGTAAAATCAAGATCAGGGGACTTTTAAACTGATTCAAAAGAATAAAAAAACCGGGGGCTTGCCGCGATTTTTCTATAACATTTGGACCAAAAAATTTTAATCGTCCCTCCGCTTCTTCCTCCGAAATTCCGTTTTGGCTGTTCGTCTGCAATATCTCAACAACTTCGGACACGGATAATGCCCAAAAGGAGCTTTTCTGTATTTCATTTGTAATTTCCTTATGCATTATAACGCTTTCGCGGCCCAGCCTATCAACAAAATACCGATAAAGTTAAATGCAAAGGAAAGGGGGATAAACCACGATGTTCTCATTTTTGAAAATCCCAAAAGACTAATCCCCAGCTCATCGGGGAAGGGAGAGGCAATAATCAAACCTCCTGCAAGGAAAGTCAACCATCTAAAAATTTTTAGTTTAAGCAATAGCTTAATTCTTTTTCCTGCACCCTGATGTTTGATTATTTCCATTAGATGCTCCAAAAACCTATCTCTAACAAACCGGAAAATAATTAAATCTCCAACCACCGCCCCCATTGCTCCCAAAATAGCTGTAGGCAGTATCGAATTGGCTCTGGCAATCTCACCGAGAGTGACGATCGCTGGCGCGGTGGTAAAAATTGAGGTGAAAAACATACCAGCTATAAAACTTCCCAACAATTCCAGTTCCTGCGTAGAAGTTAGTATTTTTATCAAAACATTTGTCTTTACCAAAATCACAGCGATGATTATGCTCAAAACAATGATCGCCATGTCCTGCAATAAAAAATTGTTTTTTCGGTTGTTTGTGCTCATTTTAGTAAATCTTCAAGGGATACGTTCAATACTTTAGCAATTTTACTGACCACAAAAACAGATTATTTCTTGATAACTCAATTTTTTGCGGCCGCTCTGTTCTATATTGGTGCCCTCGAGAGGAATCGAACCTCTATTACGGGATCCGCAATCCCGTGTCCTGTCCGTTGAACGACGAGGGCAAACAAAAAACTTTACAAGCCCCATCTTTTTACTAACTGATCTATCAGAAATATGGGATGTTCTTTCTCTGGGAGAAAATGACCCAAAACTTCTTTAAGTTCGGCAATTTTCACGCCTTCCGTGGGAATATGTATAAAAGGATAGAGCACCTTGATCGTCTCCAAAGATAGCTCTTTCATGGCCGGCTTGTCAAAAATACAAAAAGACTTCAACTCGCTAAATACATGCAATTTATGATTTATCAAAATCCCCTGTGGCGTTACCGCAAACTCAAACTTTTCCGGCTCACGCGTGGCATACATGGCAAAAACCACAAAAGCCAGCACCACCAAAGCTATAAAAAAATAACTTTTAGCGAAAAGGCCGAATATCACAAAAACCAAAACCGCAACAGTCGGCCACAAAAACCAAAGAGGTCTGTGGGACAGTTTTTCGCGTTCATAAGATGACCACCGCAAAAAAACATCGTTTGTTTCCCGCGTCTCCTCTGGTTTGGACACTTCAAAATCATCCTTAACCGCAGTCGTTTTTTTAAGATTTATTACTTTGTCAGCCATATTTTGATTCACCTCTATATTATTATACTATCAAAACCTTGTCCCAGCCGATACCTTGAAAAGTATATCTGTTTGTGGTATTATACCATAAATAGCGACCTTTGATAAGAATACGTCAAACCAAATGAAAGGAGGCACTAGATGCTTTCAGACACCAAAGTTTATGATGTCGGAATTATAGGCGGCGGGGTGACTGGTACAGCCATTGCTTACACGCTTACTTTCACTAACATAAAAAGTGCTTTTCTGCTGGAAAAGGAGAACGATGTCGCTCAAGTAAATTCAAATACCTTGAGCAATGCCCAGACTCTGCATGGCGGAGACACCGAAACAAATTTCGGCCTGGAAAAAGCTCTCCGCATGAGAGACGCCGAAAGAATTTTGTCAGCCTTTCTGGAAAAATTCGGGACAAACTCTTTTCTTCGTCTTCCTAAGATGGCTTTGGGAGTCGGGGAAGAAGAGGTAGCTCTCTTGGGCAAACGTTTTGAGTTGCTGAAAGAGCACTATCCGACTCTTAGATTGCTGGGCCGTAAAGAAATCCAAACGGTAGAGCCCGACCTGCTGGCAGGAAGAGACCCCTCGGTGCCGATGGCCGCTCTTTTTAGATTCAGCGGATATGCCGTGGACTACTATGAACTGGCCAAATGTTTTGTAAAAGAAACAACGAGAGTAAGCAACGACATAATTTTTTCGTTTAATATAAAAACAAAAAGAGTGGTCAAAAAGGATGGAGTCTTTGAGGTGGAGACCGGTAGGGGAACGTATAAGTGCAAAGTCCTGATTGTCGCCGCCGGACCCTACAGTCTGCTCTTTGCCCATTCTCTTGGCTACGCCAAGGAATATACCATCCTTCCGGTGGCTGGAAGTTTTTACTGGGCCAGAAATTTGTTAATTGCCAAGGTGTACACCGTGCAGGATCCGAAATTTCCTTTTGCGGCCCCGCACGCGGATCCGGCCATACACCATTTGGACCTCATGAGGTTTGGTCCAACCGCCAAGGTCTTACCCATGATGGAGCGGCATCACTGGTGGACCATCATAGATTTCATGCGCACCGGAATTTTAAGCTGTAAAGGCATCAAAGCCATCTTCAAAATATTGAATGACAAAGACATGATCCGCTTCATCATCAGAAACTTTATCTACGACCTGCCGATCATCGGCAAGTGGAGTTTCCTCAAAAACGCCGCGAGGAAAATAATTCCGTCTTTGAAATACAAAGATTTGAAATTAGCCAAAGGGGCGGGGGGCATACGTCCCCAGTTGGTAAACACAGAGACTGGAAAGTTGGAAATGGGGACAGGAAAATTTATGGGAGAGAACTGCATTTTCAATATCACCCCTTCTCCCGGCGCTTCCGATTGTCTCCGTAGCGCCGTAAGCGACATCAAAAAGTGCGTGGAATTTCTCGGACCCGGTTTCAGTTTTGACGAAGATACCTTTTGTCAGGAACTGGGCCTCTCTCTGCATACACAAGTTAGTTCCAAATAATTTTAAAACTCCCCTCGGGGAGTTTTTCATTTCTGCCTCATTAAATATTTTCAGTGAGAAATTTTTTTAAAAGTTCAAAATCCTTTTTCTCCTGATCGTAGTAATAAGACTTTATGCCGACAGATTCGGCGCTCTTTACCGCCTCCGGGCTATGTTCAAAATATATAACATCTTCTTTGCTCAAGCCAAAATGCTTGAGCAGAATTTCATAATACTTCGGATTGGTTTTTTCTGGATTATGTTTCAGAGTAAAAACTTCGTAAGGCATTTTATGCAGCCCGAATTTTTTGAACTGCTCATCATCCGCCCCGGTTAAAATTATTTTCCGATTCGGAAAGGTTTCAAGCAAATCATGCATTTTCTGGAAAATTTTAAAACCGCCGCTATCTTCTATAACAAAACAATATACCGCATCAACTAAAATTGTTTTCATGGTTTTTATATCTATTTACAAATGATTATTTTCTAGCCAACGAAATAGTTATTTTGGGCAGACTGCGATTAGTGGTCTGAGAAGCACTTCATCGAGAGAACGAATATATGGGCCAGTAAAATCAAACCAGACTCTTAAAAAATCATCTCTTGCAATTTTTCTCAACCCTCCGATTTCTGGATCCTGAAGATAAATATATTGCTCATCAAGCCCCACAACAGGAGAGTAGTGCCCATCAGCCACACTGGAGTCATCATAATCTGTTCTTCCTCTACTAAACCAATTTGCGATCACTGGTACTTTCTTGTCGAGCCACTTCTGAACATCATTAAACGTACTTTGGTTTTTGATCTCAACATTAAAACCTAGACTTTCAGCTGCTCGTTTTAACGACGCGGCATTTGTTCCTAAACCAGTATCTGTCTGGCAAAGCCGTGCTAATTCTTGTTCGGTTTTTTCCACTCCATAATAAGATAAAACCATCTTCAAAGATGCCGGCCCACACATACCGGAATTCAATGTTTCTTGAAATGGTTTTACATTGAGTAATTCCATAAATAATATTGGGGTTCGAATCCCTTCAGGGTTCTTACATTTTATCACTTTTTTGTTTTGAAATATAGCGCAAAATAAGGGAATTTTGACTACCACTTTTCAAAACTATTGGCGGGGACGATGCCCGGAACTTTGAACCTAAAACACGGCTCAAATTCGAGGATCTTGATAAAAGAATACAGAAACTAAGAGCTATCTACAAAGTTCATCCTCAATGGTTTGAAGTACCAAAGCCAAAGTCAGATAAGGGGAAAAATGCCGTCGATTACTCAATCAGATAAATCTATGGTTATACGTCCGATCCTTTTATAAATTGTTTTATAGCGTAAAAACCGCTAAAAACAATGCCTAATATAATGAACACTTGCAAAACAGTAAGCAGATAATTCCACCTATCTGGCAGAAATTTTAAATGATATTTCTCTTCGTTGTAAATAAACTGAACTTGGGCATTCGGCGCAACGACAATCTGCTCTGTTGGTATCAACTTTACATCTTGTGGTGCGGGGTTACAGTTTATGAGTACATTCTGTACTTCTCCGAGCTTTTGAATCAAATTTCCGATAGATGATTTTTGTTGAAAAATTATCCCGGAGTTTGGAGAGAAAATATACTCTTTGCCGTTGAGGTTACACTGCATCATAATATCAACTCCTTTTTCGTATTTTGGTTCCGTGACAGCAAAAATGAGTTGGGATTGGTTAGTGGTTTGAAAATCAAAACTTAAGAATGTAAATCGTGCAAAAAAATCTAATCTTTCTAAGGCTGACGATATTACTTCTACCTCATTTTCAATACTCGCATTCCTTTCCGAATCAATCACTTTAACCTTTTCGCATTTCACTCCGTCACATTCCCTTTTAAATCTAATCGTATACTCCGGAGGAGTTAATTTTTCTACAATGAAAAAGGATCCTCCAAAAATTACAAGTACAACGAGCAAGAATCTCCCACATTTGTAGATAGTTTTCTTATTTGGAGTGTTCCAATTTTTACACATTACAATATTATTACTTTCTTCTCATATAACATCGGTAAGGCGTCCTGCTTCATGCGAAATTTTGTCCCATGATTGTGTCCGCTACGCGCGTCAAAATCCACCAAAATCTTTGCTTCCTCAATCGCTTTCAAAAATCCCTCAAAATTGAATTTTTGTAGCATCATCACTTTTGTGTAATGATAAAATTCTTTTTTCCGAACGATTTTTACTTCGGCTTGAACGTAAAAAGTGTTCAATAATTTTGTTCCGGCTTTATGCTCTAAATCGTCAAAACCCCAATATGGCTGTGGATCAAGTTCTTTAAGGCTAATACGCTTTTTAACTGATTCAAGCCAATCCTTGTGTCGAATATCTACGCTTTTTGCATCAAATGAAATTAAAACTTTCTTTTCCACGCGATCAATTTTCACCATGAAGCCGCGGTCGCTTTTCGTAAGTCCGTGGATTGTTTGCCGGAAACTCATTTCTCCTTTTGGATATTTCTTGCCGTCCTCTTGGTGCGCCCAGCCATATTTAGGCAAAAGCACTTGTGGAACAAACCGAATAGCTCGTGGAGATGGCTCAATATGGAAAAGCGTCGTCAGTGAGGTTGAATTGAGACGCTGTGCTTTTAGTTCCCACTCTGCGGCGTTCGGTATTGGCAAATTATTTTCTTTGATACCGAGTAAATCTTCAAGTGTGTTGCCAATGCCTCCGGCATTTCCTCTCCGTGCGTTCGGAATAAAACCCATCGCTGAAATCTCTTTCAGTTTTGCGATAAGGGCTGGTTTTGTATAGATAACAGGTTTTTTAGTCATATGTTTATTACCAAAGTTTAACTTGCGCTTGATGTTGTTTTATTCTCTTTCGTGCCATTTCGCAATACTCCGGTGAAATATCGATCCCGATATAATCTCGCTTAAAATTTATCGCTGAAAGTGCGGTAGTGCCGGAACCCATGAATGGGTCTAGGATAATTTCTGCGCTGGTAGAAGACACAATGCGGTCAATCAGATCAACTGGGAAAGCCGCTGGATGCTCATTGTTCATCTCCTGCGTAAATTCCCACACATCGCCGTGACCGCTTGCCTTAGGTGATAATTTAAATTTAGGTTTTGCTATCAGATAGATTACTTCGTATGTAGGTACAAAGTAGCCAGGATTGAAATTAAATCCACCTTTCCGTCTCCAAATTATGACCTGCCGTACAGGAAAACCACTGACAATATCCTGTCGATCTTGTAAAAGGCCTCCTTGTACTCGCCATTTGTGATTGTAAAAAATCGCGCCATTTTCGGGAATAATTCTCATCATCTCTATCAAACATTCCCGTTGCCATTTCACATACTCATCATGAGGCATACAGTCATCATGGTTGGAGTAACCTTTCTGAAGCGCGGCATTTGCCCATTTACCGCCCCGACCATCTTTCATGCCATTACCAGTAGAATTTTTGAGATTGTAAGGGGGCGAAGTAATCACCAAGTGCACCGAGCCGCCTGGTATTTCTTTCATTACATCAACTGCACTGCCGCAGATAATTTGGTTTTTGAAATCCTTTGAAAACTTCATACTTTATCTTGGTTCGAACTTGGACATTTGGCGGAGGCGAGAGGATTCGAACCTCTGATACCCGTTAAGGTATAACAGTTTTCAAGACTGTCCGTTTCAACCACTCACGCACGCCTCCATATATATTATACAATTTTTAGCAGGTTTGGGCAACAGATTGTTGGTGCACCTCATTTCTCAATTCCTCTTTAACAACTTGCCGATCATCCCAGGGATAGCGAATGCCCCCTATTACAATAGACTGCTCCGCCCCTTTGCCGGTTATGAGAACCAAGTCCTTTTCTTGAGCCAATGAAAGGGCTTTTTTTATGCCTTCGCGGCGGTCTTCAATCACAAATAAATTCTCGCCACGCTTTTTGCCTGCTTTCTCCGCAGCTTCGGCTATGTCTTCCAAGATTGGTTTCGGGTCATCTTCGTAAGGATCTACATTGCTCACAATTACAAAATCCGCCTTTCGCCCGGAGAGCTCGCCCATAATAGGCCTCTTGGCTTTATCCCTTCCTCCTCCTTCAGCTCCAAGCAGAATAATTATTTTCTTTCCGCGCTGCACCAATTTTTCGGCAGTTTCTAAAAGGGCTGTCATGCTTTCTTTCTCATGCGCGTAATCCACTATCACTTTAAATTTCTGGCCTTCTTCAATTTTCTCCATTCGCCCAGGGACAACTTCCAGTTTAGCCAAGGCCTCTTTTATATTTTCTGGCAGAATTTTAATTTCAGTTCCCAAAGCGATGGCCGGCAGAGAATTAAAAACATTGAAATCGCCAAGTATATTTAAATTATAGTTTTGCAAACCGCATGAAAAACCAACCCCCTTGGGAGTATTTTTAATATCTTTGGCGACAAAATCGGCTCCCTCTCCAAAACCGTAAGTTATTTTCCTATCCGCCCAAAACCCAAGAAAATAATCTTTGTATTCGCTGTCATAATTAGCAATGATCATTTTAGGAACTAGTTTGCCGTCTAAAATTTTATGCTTGTATTTGGCCAAAGAAGCAAATAGTTTTCCTTTGGCTTTTTTATATTCCTCAAAGCTTCCTCCGTGGGCTTCCAAATGCTCCGGCGCAAGCCCCGTAAAAACAGCAATATCATAAAAAATTCCTTTGTGTCTCCACTGTTTTATGCCTTCCGAAGTAACTTCGGCGACACAAAATTTGCACCCTGCCCTTACCATGTCGGCCAAGAGTTCCTGCGAGACTAGGCGTCCTGGCATCGTCATGTGGTATTTATTCAAAACCTCGCTGTCCCCAATGCGAATATTGGCCGTGCTTATAAGCCCTGTTTTGTAGCCATTGTAATTCAGCGCCGCCCAAAGAAAATTAGCCGTTGTAGTTTTGCCTTTGGTGCCGGTAACTCCTATTATGATGAGTTTTCTTGCCGGCAGGCGATAATAAAAAGCCGCGATCCAAGCTAAACAGTAATGATACGCGGAAAATAAAAACTGCGGAGTTATTTTTTTAAAAAAATGTTTTAGTTTCATTTAATCAACTTTGATGGCCTTCTTATGTACCGGCGGTCTGATTTTCTTTCTGAAATTATACAAAAAGTACCAAAAAGGCTGTCCAACAATATCATAAGAATCGCTGTACGGCAAAATCCGACCCTTGAACCTGGTTTTAAATTCAGTTATGCCCTCCCACATTTTGTTATATACTTTATCGCCAACATTTACCGTTCCGAAGTTATATAGCTTTTTTCCTCTTTTCTGGCCCTCCAAAATAGCTTGCCAGTGGGTCAGATAAGTTGGCATTAGTTCCTTGTGCTCTCGGGAAGATCCGCCAAGTGGGTAGAAAGTGGTATCTCCATAATGGAGGATTATGTACATAGCCAGAATTTTTCCTTCATATTTGCTGAAAACAAGTTCTATGTCGGGATTGGTAACCGCATCTTCAAAAATTACCTGATAATATTTTTTGGGGTGGAGACTAAAAAGAGCGCGGTCAGCCGTGGTACTCATAAGCTCATGAAATTTATCCAGATATTTCCGCATATCTTCTCCGCGGACAACTCCGGCCTCCACTCCGTGTTTTTGAGCATAGCGGATGCGGTAGCGGGTTTTGCTGTGGGTGTCTGCCAGTATCTCTTCCGGATCTTTATCTATTTCCACCACCCA